>NZ_JBSFPC010000010.1:0-187558 GCF_053587995.1 Gordonia sp. NPDC003504 | reverse complement strand
ATCTTCATCAGCTCGTAGGCGGCGACCATGCCCGCCATCCCCGCGCCGATCACCGCAACCTCACTGCCGAGCGCCTCCGGCCGCCGCCGCCTCGGCCCGGCACTCAGCTGAGGTGATGCACCTCCTGCAGGCCGTACACGGGTGTGTCGATGCCCTCGAACCGCGCCTTGAGCTGCAGGGCGAGGTAGAGCGAATAGTGCCGCGACTGGTGCAGGTTGCCGCCGTGGAACCAGAGACCGGGCTGCTGGGTCGGCTTCCACATGTTGCGCTGCTCGCCCTCCCACGGGCCGGGATCCTTGGTGGTGTCCGATCCCAGACCCCACACCTTGCCGACGCGGTCGGCGATCTCCTGGCCCATCAGATCCGCCGCCCAGCCGTTCATCGATCCGTATCCGGTGGCGTAGACGACGACGTCGGCGGGCAACTCGGTGCCGTCGGCGAGGACGACGCTGTTCTCGGTGAGGTGATCGACGTCGCCGTGGGCGAGCTTGATGGTGCCGTCGGCGACGAGGTCGCAGGCGCCGACGTCGATGTAGTAACCCGAGCCGCGTCGCAGGTACTTCATGAACAGCCCGGAATCGTCGTCGCCGAAGTCGAGGTCGAATCCGGCGGCCTCGAGGCGCGCGTAGAAGTCCTTGTCGCGTTCGCGGATCTGATCGTAGAGCGGGATCTGGAACTCGTGCATGATGCGGTACGGCAGTGACGCGAAGGTCAGATCGGCCTTCTTCGTCGTCATCCCGCCGGCGACGGCCTGCTCGCTGTAGAGCGCGCCGAGGCCGATCTCCATCAGCGAATCCGACTTGACGATGTGGGTCGACGAACGCTGCACCATGGTCGTGTCGATTCCGTTGTCCACCAGTGCTTTACAGATGTCGTGGGCGGAGTTGTTGGCGCCGATCACCACGACCTTCTTGCCGATGAAGCCGTCGGGTCCCGGATGTCGGCTGGAGTGATGCTGCTCTCCGGCGAAGACGTCCTGGCCGGCGAAGGTGGGCACGTTGGCCTTGCCGGACATCCCGGTGGCCAGCACCAACTGATCGGGGTGCAGGGTCAGATGCTCACCGTCGCGATCGATCTCGACGGTCCACTTCCCGCTCTTCTCGTCGTAGGTCGCCGACTCGCAGGTCGTCTTGCTCCAGTAGGGCACCTCCATGACGCGCGTGTAGAACTCGAGCCAGTCACCGATCTTGTCCTTGGGTGCGAACACCGGCCAGTTCTCCGGGAAGGGGAGATAGGGCAGATGGTCGTACCACACCGGGTCGTGCAGACACAGTGACTTGTAGCGTCCGCGCCATTGATCGCCGGGCCGATCGTGGCGGTCGATGACGATCGACGGAACGCCCAGTTGGCGCAGCCGCGCACCGAGGGCGATGCCGCCCTGTCCGCCGCCGACGACGAGGACGTACGGCTGGGTACTGCGTCCGAGCGAGGCGTCCTCGTCGGCCTTGCGCTCGGCCCACGACCGCGTGTCGGGGTCCGAACCGTGCACCGCTCCCATGACACGGGTGGCGCCGGAGCGCTCTTCGTATCCCTTGAGTTCCTGCAGCGTGGTGAGCAGGGTCCAGGCCTGGTCCTCGCCGCTGTCGTCGTCGCGACGCAGTCGCAGATGTCCGACGCCACGACCGGTGGCCGTCTCGAACTCGATGAAGGCCGACACGACGCCGTCGTCGTCGGTGGCCGGTTCGCTGGTGCGCAAGCCGCTCGGATCGGTGTCGTCGAGGCGCTCGGAGAGCATGTCGGCGATCTGTTCACGGCCCTCGACGGTCTTGAGGTTCCAGGTGAACGAGACGAGGTCACGCCAGAAGCTGTCGGTGGCGAACAGTGCGGTCGCCGCTGCGATGTCGCGCGCGGCGAGTGCGGTCTCGAAGCGTGCGAGCCAGGCCTGCGCGCGCGCCTGCGGTGACTCGTCGGTGCTTTGCGCCAGATCTGGTTCGAGTGTCTGGGTCATCGTGTGATGCGCCTTTCGTGTGAGTGGAAGGGAATCTCGGTGCTCATGTGATCCACAGCACACGCCCCGACGGTGGGCGCGGGCAAGGGTTGCAGCCCGTTGCGGGACGGGTGGCAGGTCGCTGCAACCCCCTGCAACGCCGGTGGCCCTTTGCCAGCGGGATGTGACGGGGAGCACAATCGTGGTCGTGGCCACCTCAACACCAGCCGGACTCGAACCCGCGGTCGCCGCCGGCGACGATCCGCGGCAGTTCGCCGCCGTCCTGCACGCCGTCTACGACGCGGCGATGGCCGGCGACAAGCCGCCGGCCCGGCCGCGTCAGGTGATCAGCGACTCCTGGGATCGGGTGCTCGACGCCGGCGTCGACCCCGACCACGGCTCGCTGCGCAATCGCATCGGTACCGCCGAGGTCGCGGCCCGTCGCAGCGAATCGGGTCTGCACGCTGTGCTCGACGAACTCACCCGCGGACTCGACGCGGTGATCGCCGACGGCGACAACATCCTGGTGGTCGCCGACGCTCACGGCCACGTGCTGTGGCGCAGCGGCGCCAACCGCGTCCTGCATCGCGCCGACCGGCTCGGATTCGTCGAGGGGGCGTGCTGGGCTGAGGACGCCGTCGGCACCAACGCCATCGGCACCGCCTTGCAGTCCGGCCGGGCGGTGCAGGTGTTCTCGGCCGAACATTTCGTGCGCACGCATCACACCTGGACCTGCGCGGGAGCCCCGATCCGTAATCCACGGACCGGGTCGGTCCTGGGTGTCGTCGACGTCAGTGGACCGGCCGCGACGATCCACCCGACGACGCTGGCATTGGTTGACACGGTGGCGCGGCTGGCCGAATCGCAGCTGCGTGATCACCATCGCCGGGTCCTCGACCAACTGCGTTCGGTGGCCGCACCCATCCTGGCGCGGACGGCGGGACCGGCCATCGCCGTCGACACCGATGGCTGGGTGGCGGCCGTCGAGTCGGTGGCGCCGCGCTCCCGGC
This sequence comes from Gordonia sp. NPDC003504, assembly GCF_053587995.1. Taxonomy (NCBI): domain Bacteria; kingdom Bacillati; phylum Actinomycetota; class Actinomycetes; order Mycobacteriales; family Gordoniaceae; genus Gordonia; species Gordonia sp. NPDC003504. The sequence continues at coordinate 184,621 of NZ_JBSFPC010000010.1, read as the reverse complement.
TGACCATCCCGCGGCAGTTGCACCCCGGGCGGGCGCACCTCACCGACCTCGGTGAGTGCGACGTCGAGCCGCTGCCCGGTGGATGGCTGATCCGCCTCGCCGACGCCACCCGGCCGTCGCGGCGGACCCGCGTGTCCATCGACTCCGACGACGCGGGCACCCTCATCCGGGTCTCCGGGGCCGCGGGCAGCTGGACGCATCGGCCGTCGCCGCGGCACGACCAGATCCTGCGCGTCCTGGCCGCACACCCCGGCGGGTTGAGTGCCGCGGCGCTGTCGACGAGTCTGTTCGGGGTGGACGATCGGACCATCACGGTGCGCGCCGAGATCTCGCGCCTGCGAAGGCGATTCGGCGGACTGCTGGCCGCGAACCCCTACCGGTTCAGCGACGGCGTCGACGTTCACCTCCGGTGAGGTCGACGTTCACCTCCGGTGAGGTCGACGTTCACCTCCGGTGAGGTGGTGGCATCGGGACGGTGATGCCATAGATTTCTTGACGTGCCGATCTCACACGTCGATGGCTATCTGCGCCACATCATGGCCGACTGCGCGCCCGATCGTTCCGGGGCGGTCGCCGACTACATCCCCGAACTCGCCGCCGTCGACCCGGACGGGTACGCGTTGTCGATGTGTATGCACGACGGCAACACGTATTCCCTCGGCGATGTCGGCGTGGAGTTCACCATCCAGTCGGTCTCCAAACCGCTGACCTATGCGATGGCGTTGTCGCGACTTGATATGGCGGCCGTCGACGCGAAGATCGGTGTGGAACCGTCGGGGGAGGCGTTCAACGAGATCAGTGTGGATGCGCGCCGGCGAGCCCGGAACCCGATGATCAACGCCGGTGCGATCCTGGCTGCGTCGTTGCTGCTGCCGCCCGTGCGGGAACTGCCGGAGAACGCGGTCGACACGGTCTTCGGCGAGATCCTCGAGTTCTATTCGACGTGTGCCGGGCGGCGGTTGACGATGGACGAGCAGGTCTACGCCTCCGAATCGGCGACCGGCTCGCGCAACCGGGCGATCATCTACATGCTCGACAGCTTCGGCATGGTCGACACCGATCCCGACGCCGCGCTCGACCTGTATTTCCGGCAGTGCTCGATCCGGGTGACCGCCGATGATCTGTCGGTCATCGGGGCCACCATCGCCGGCGGCGGGAACAATCCGCGGACCGGACGCCGCGTCATCAGCAACGAGGTCGCCCAGCGGTTGCTCAGTGTGATGACCACCTGCGGGATGTACGACGGCGCCGGTGACTGGGTGACCTCGGTGGGGTTGCCCGCCAAGAGCGGCGTGGGTGGCGGCATCCTGGCCGTGCTGCCCGGACAGCTCGGCATCGGGGTCTACTCGCCGCGCCTCGACGAGCACGGCAACAGCGTGCGTGGCGTGGACACCTGCCGTCATCTGTCACGTGACCTGGGCCTGCACATGTTCAACGTGACGCGCGAGAGCCGGGTGTCGATCCGCTCGGTCTCCACCGCCGCCGAGTTCGAGGTCGGCACAGAGTGGTCCGAGATCGATCGCAGTTTCTTGCGCACCTGCCGTGATCGGGTGCGGATCTATGAGTTGCAGGGCGACCTGACGTTCGCCGGTGCCGAGCGGGCGCTGCGCCGGATCGAGAACGAAATCGACGATTTCGACGTCGCCATCATCGAGATCTCCCGGGTCGGGGTGATCGACCCGGTGGCGCGCACCATGCTGCTCAGCGTTCGCCACACCACCTCGACCCGGGGGCAGCGGGCGATGCTCGTCGATCCCGACGGCGTGGTCCGGGCCAGTGTCGCCGCCCACCGCGATGACTTCGTCGTTCCCGATCTCAATGCGCCGGAACAACTTCTGGGCCTCGATCCGACCCTGCCGCATGTGCATTCGACGATGGTTGCCGCCGTACGCGACGCCGAGGAGTTCCAGCTCGAGCGGTACCGCGACAACGAGGTCTGAGTTCGCCCGACACCCGGCAGGTCACTGACCGAAGTGCCGACCGGCATGCCTTAAGCTGCCGGGTGTGCGTCTGGTGATCGCGGAATGCCAAGTGGATTATGTCGGCCGGTTGACGGCTCACCTGCCGATGGCCCGGCGGTTGTTGCTGATCAAGTCCGACGGATCGGTGAGCGTGCACGCCGACGATCGCGCCTACAAGCCGCTGAACTGGATGAGTCCGCCGTGTTGGCTCACCGAGGCGCAGGTTCCCGACGAGGTCGCCGACGCCCACGATCACGTCGAGGCGTACTGGGTCGTCGCCAATAAGGCGGGCGAGGAACTGCGGATCACCCTCGCGTCGATCGACCACGATTCGTCGCATGAACTCGGCGTCGACCCGGGCCTGGTGAAGGACGGGGTGGAGGCGCATCTGCAGGAGTTGCTCGCCGAGCATGTGGACACCCTCGGGCCGGGCTACACCTTGATCCGCCGTGAGTACATGACCGCGATCGGTCCGGTCGACATCCTGTGCCGCGACGCCGACGGGTCAACGGTCGCGGTGGAGATCAAACGACGCGGCGAGATCGACGGCGTCGAGCAGCTGACCCGCTATCTCGAACTGCTCAACCGGGATGCGACCCTGGCCCCGGTGAGTGGGGTGTTCGCCGCGCAACAGATCAAGCCACAGGCCAGGACCCTCGCGCAGGATCGTGGAATCCGTTGCGTCGTCTTGGATTACGACGAGTTGCGGGGCGCCGAGAGTACCGAGTTCCGGTTGTTCTGAGCCGGGGGACCGTCCGAGTTCAGGACGCGTGCTTTCCGACGTGCACCTGCGCGGCGTCCGAGAGCCGGCGGTTGAGTAACTCGACGTCGCTATCGGCCGACGCGGTGGTCAGCTCGGCGTCGACCTCGGTGGACAACTGGCCGGGCAATTCGGCCAGCCGGTCGGCGATCCGGGCGAGTTCGCCGAGGATCTCGTCACGTGCCGCGGTGGTCCGGGTACCCAGGTCGCGTGAGCGGGCCACGCGTTCGGCGGCGATGTCGCGGGCGGTGGTCTCGATGTCGGCGGCCAGTTGATCGGCGCGCGCGCGTTGGTCGGCGAGGTCGGCGTCGTGGCTTTCCCGCTCGCGCTGCAGCGTCTGGCCGGTGCGCAGGGTGAGTTCCTCGGACTCGGCCTGCGCCTTGGCGACGATCCGTTGAGCCTCGTCGCGTGCGGCGGACATGGTGGATTCGTGTTCGGATTCCATCGCCGCGGCCCTCTCGGCTCGGTCCCGGGCGGCCTGTTCGGCGTCGGCCGTCGCGGTCGCGAGGACCTTGTCGGCCTTGTTGCGGGTGTCGGCGGAGTACGTGTCGGCGTCGCCGACGATCTTGGCCGCCTTGGCCCGCGCGTCGGCGAGGATGCGGTCGGCCTCGGTGGCGGCGTTCTGCTGGGTTTCGGCGGCCTCCTGCCGGGCCACCGAGACCGTCTCGGCGGCTTCGGCGCCGGCGTCGGCGCGCATCTCGGAGGCCTCGTCGGAGGCCAGCTGCAGCATCCGCGACAGTCGTTCGCTCATCCCCTGGACAGTCGTCGGGGGGACCGAGAGTTTGTCGACCTCGCGCCGGAGCATCTCGATCTCGTCGCGCGCGTCGGCCAGGTGGGCGGCCAGCTCGCGTGCGTTGGCAGTGGCCGCATCGCGGTCGGCGGCCAGGACCCGCATGTCGGCGTCGATGCGCCGCAATCGATCTGCGACCTGCTCACGGTCGTAGCCGCGCATCACGACCGCAAAGGGTAATTGCTGCCTGGGGGCGGGAGCTGCCATGCGGCTCAGTCTAACGGAGGCCACCGACCGGACCGACCCGACAAATGTGCTGCCGGATCTGCGGGCTCCGGTCGGCGTCCGGTCACCTGTCGTGAGGTGCCCGGTGGCGTGTCAGTGCGACGACGACTCAGTTGCGACGACGACTCAGTTGCGACGACGACTCAGTTGCGACGACGACTCAGTGCGACGACGACGCGACGGGCTCGACCAGTTCGAGGAGCACCCCGCCGGCATCCTTGGGATGGACGAAGTTGATCCGGGAATCGGCGGTGCCGCGGCGGGCCGCGGGGTACAGGACGCGCACGCCGGCGTCGGTGAGCCGGGTCATCACGGCGTCGACGTCGGTGACCCGCACGGCGAGCTGCTGCAGGCCGGGGCCGTTGCGGTCGAGGAACTTCGCGATCGTCGATTCCGGCGTCAGCGGGGCCAGCAGCTGGATCACCGCGCCCTCGGTTCCGGCCGGACCGATCATCGCCTCCCGCACGCCCTGCTCGTCGTTGGTCTCCTCGTGCAGGGTGACGAAGCCGAGGTGATCGGCGTACCACTGCTTGGCGTCGTCGAGATCGGCGACGGCGATGCCGACGTGATCGATGGCGACGACGAGGTCGGCGATCACCGAGGTCGGCGATCCGGGGGTGGGGTCAGCTGCTGATGCGCTCATGGCCTAACGGTAGCGTTGAGGGGGCAAAATTACTTCACCGACCGCTCGGTAGGCGCCGCGGTCGCCCTGTGTGGGAGGTCCCTCCATGTCCACGACGTCAGATCACGCCTCGGTCATCGTTGCCGGTGCGCGCACCCCGTTCGGTCGGATGCTCGGCTCGCTGAAGGATTTCAGTGCGGTCGACCTCGGCGCGATCGCCATCCGGGCGGCGCTCGAGCGCGCGAAGGTCCCGGCCTCGGCGGTCGACTACGTCATCATGGGGCAGGTCCTCACCGCCGGCGCCGGGCAGATGCCCGCGCGTCAGACCTCGGTCAAGGCCGGCATCGGCTGGGACGTCCCGGCGCTGACCATCAACAAGATGTGCCTGTCGGGTATCGACTCGATCGCGCTGGCCGATCAGCTCATCCGGGCGGGTGAGTTCGACGTCGTGGTGGCCGGTGGTCAGGAGTCGATGACCCAGGCCCCGCACCTGCTGCCCGGCAGCCGCAGCGGCTTCAAGTACGGCAGCACCGAACTCGTCGACCACCTGGCCTACGACGGACTCTTCGATGCGTTCACCGATCAGCCGATGGGTGCGCTGACCGAGCAGGGCAATGACACGAACGGGTTCACCCGCGCCGAGCAGGACGAGTTCGCCGCCGTCAGTCATCAGCGGGCGGCCGCGGCGTGGAAGGACGGGCTCTTCGGTGACGAGGTGGTTCCCGTCTCGATCCCGCAGCGCAAGGGTGACCCGATCGAGTTCGCGGAGGACGAGGGGATTCGCGCCAACACCACCGCCGAGTCGCTGGGTGGTCTGCGGCCCGCGTTCCGCAAGGACGGCACCATCACCGCCGGTAACTCCTCGCAGATCTCCGACGGTGCGGCCGCGGTGATCGTGATGAGCAAGGCCAAGGCCGCCGAGCTCGGCGTCGAGTGGTTGGCCGAGATCGGCCCGCATGGTGTGGTCGCCGGCCCCGACTCGTCGCTGCAGCTGCAGCCGGCCAATGCCATCACCAAGGCCTGCGACCGGGCCGGCATCACCCCCGCCGACCTCGACCTCATCGAGATCAACGAGGCCTTCGCGGCTGTCGGGCTGGCCTCGACCAAGGCGCTCGGCGTCGATCCCACGATCGTCAATGTCAACGGTGGTGCCATCGCCGTCGGCCACCCGATCGGAACCTCCGGTGCCCGCATCGCCCTGCATCTGGCGTTGGAACTGCAGCGCCGCGGTGGTGGCGTCGGCGCGGCGGCATTGTGCGGTGCGGGCGGGCAGGGTGACGCGCTGATCATCCGGGTGCCCAAGGCCTGACATGACATCCGGCGATGGGCCGTGGCGCCGGTCACGGCCCATCGCACACCCCTACTACGAGATGTCGTAGACCTGTCCGGTCTTCGGCACAATGGATTCCATGACGCGTATCTTCGATCTGTCCACACCCGCCAAACGCTTCCGCTTCGTCGCGATCCTGGAGGCGATCACCTGGGCGGCGCTTCTCGTCGCGATGTTCTTCAAGTGGATGCTCGGGCATACCGAAGCGGTCGCGGTACCGGGGATGACGCACGGCATCGTCTTCGTCGTGTTCGTGGCGATCTCCCTGGTGACCGCGCTCTCGCTGAAGTGGAGCCTCAAGGTCACCGCCCTGGCCCTGGCGTCGAGCATCCCGCCGTTCGGCACCCTGGTGTTCGAGTGGTGGGCCGCCCGCAACGGCCATCTCGCCGAACTGTCGGTCGAGCAGAATCCCGCCGCCGAACTCGCGGCCTGAGAGGAATCCGCCGGTGATCGTCGCGTTCAGCATCTCGCCGTCCGGAGGTGACGCCGTCGACGCCGACGGCGGGATGAGTGCGGCCGTCGCCGAGGCCGTCCGGGTGGTGCGCGCGTCGGGGTTGCCCCATCAGACCACCCCGATGTTCACCTACCTCGAAGGTGACTGGGACGAGGTGATGGCGGTGGTCAAGCAGGCCACCGATGCCGTCGCGGCACTCGCGCCCCGCGTCGGACTGGTCCTCAAGGCCGATATCCGGGCCGGTCACACCGAGGGTGAGCTCGCGGGCAAGGTCACGCGGGTCCGGGCGCACCTGGATGATTGAGGAATGCACCGTCTGACGCGGGCGCGCGCGGCGGTCGCCACGATCTTCGGCCTCAACGGCTTCCTCGCCGCCCTCTGGGTCGCGCACATCCCGGTGATCACCGAGCACACCGGGACCTCGCACGGGCAGCTGGGCGCGATGCTGCTCCTGGTCGGTGCCACCGCCTTCGTCGGTATGCAGGTGTGCGGTCGTCTCATCGACCGGATCGGATCGCGGCCGACCACACTCGTCGCCGCGATCGTGCTGTGCGGCGCGATGCTCGGACCGGTCCTCGCCACCACGCCCGGGTGGTTGGCCCTGGCGCTGGCGGTGTTCGGCTTCACCAACGGTTCGCTCGATGTGTCGATGAATGCCCAGGCCGTACAGGTCGAACGTGCCTACCGCAGGCCGATCATGTCGGCCTTCCACGGATTCTTCTCCGTCGGCGGTCTGCTCGGTTCCGGTGTGGTCGCGGTGGGTCTGTGGATGGATTGGCCGGTGGCCGTCACCGTCGCCGTGCTCGGTGCGCTCGGGTTGGTCGTCGTCGCATTCGCGTCGGCGGGCCTGGTGGGACGTGACGTCGGGATGGCGGAGTCGTCGGCGCCCGACGCGTCGCACGAGGATGCGTCACGGCGGTGGTGGCGCGAACTCGACCTGCGGCGGCTGATACTCCTGGCCGCCGTGGCGTTCGCCGCGATGCTCGCCGAGGGCACCGCCTATGACTGGAGTGCTCTGCACGTCGTGGAGACCTTCGGGACGCGCGAGGCGATCGGGGCGATCGCGTTCGCGGGATTCAGCGCGGCGATGATGGTGGCCCGTTTCGTCATCGACCCGATCGCGGCCCGGGTGGGCCCGGTGGCGGTGGTCCGATGGGGAGCGGTGATCGGCGCGATCGGCATGCTGATCGCGTTGATACCGAGTGGCGAGGGCGCGCCCTCGGCGATCATCGCGATCCTCGGGTGGGCGGTGTTCGGTATCGGGCTGGCCGGGCTGATCCCACAGATCTTCACCGCCGCCGGAAACCTGACGACCCGGGCCGGCGGTCGGGCGATCTCGACGGTGGTCGGCTGCGGTTACCTCGGCATGCTGGCGGGGCCCGCCGTCGTGGGGGCCATCGGTGGCGTCACCTCCCTGCGCGTGGGACTGATGCCGGTACTCCTCGCGCTCGCCTTCGTGGCGTGGGCCGCGGGCGTGGTGTCGGCCCCGCAGCCGGTCGAGAGTCGACGCCGACATGACACACTGGAGATGTGAGCAGACCTTCTTCCCGAGCGCAGGCAGCCGCAGCACAGCAGGCCGCCGCCACCGTCGCCATGGCCGGCGCCGTCGACCTGTCGGCCCTCAAGGAACGAGCCGAGGCCCAACGCGCTGCGGCGCAACGGCCCACCCGACCCGCCGAGGGCGGGCAGCCCGCCGCGCAGCACGGTGGCGGCGCCGTCATCGACATCACTGAGGAGACATTCGAGACCGAGGTTCTCGAACGCTCGACCCGGCAGGTGGTGGTCGTCGACCTGTGGGCCGAGTGGTGCCAGCCGTGTAAACAGCTCTCCCCGGTGCTGGAACGGATGGCCGCATCGTCGGGCGGCCGCTGGGTGCTGGCCAAGGTGGATGTGGACGCCAATCCGCGGATCGCGCAGGCCTTTCGGGCACAGTCGATTCCGATGGTGGTGGCCATCGCGGCCGGACAGCCGGTATCGGCGTTCAACGGGGTGCGCAGCGAGCAGGAGATCGCTGCCTGGCTCGACGACATCCTCACCCAGGTCGGCGGCGCGCTGACCGGGGCGCCCGCGGATGCGGAGACCGAAGCGGTCGATCCCCGGATGGAGGCCGCCGAGGACAAGCTCAACGCCGGTGACTTCGACGGCGCGCTGGCCGATTACCGCGCGATCGTGGCGGCCGAGCCCCACAACGTCGAAGCGGCCTCGGCCGCACGCAATCTCGAGTTCGTGCTCCGCGCGCAGGCACACGACCCGTCGATCGTCGAGAACGCGGCACCCGGCGATGTCGACGCGCAGCTCGCGGCCGCCGACGTGCTGCTGCTCGCGCAGCAGCCCGAGGCGGCCTTCGGTCGCATCATCGACGTCGTCCGGAGGACGGCCGGCGACGACCGTACCCGCGCGCGGACGCGCCTGCTGGAGTTGTTCGAGCTCTTCGATCCGGCGGAGCCCTTCGTGGTCGCTGCCCGTCGCAAACTGGCCAGCGCGCTGTACTGATCGGCCTGCCCCTGATCACAGATCCGCTCGTCGCGTAACGTGTGACGGAATCCACAGTGGTCCAGGTGGCCAGGGTGGATGTGGCCGTCGATGTCTCGGGGCAGCCGTGTCGGTGCCGGTGTCCGGCGTCGCGACGTTGACCCCGATGATGGAGGCGGCCACCACGGCGCCGGTCACCACGGTGATCGGCGGTCCCGTCCACTTGCGTGCCGTCGTCGATTTGTCACCCGGCGAACGTGCCACGAGATTCCCCAACGGTATCCGTCCCGCAACCGAGGTGGATGCGGGACCAGACCACCCTAACGGCCATCGGCCGTTCGCGCGCATGTCGGTGGCAGTTCACCCGGAGCGGCGCCGACAGTGTCACGAAATATGTTGTGCCACAAAGAGTTCTGACACGATCCAAGCGCGGTGGGCGTCGGGTATGAGCTACCTCATCGCGATGTGCCCGGGTCAGTCGGCGGCCGCCGGCGCCAACCAGATCGCCGAGTTGGCGGGCAACATGACCCGCGCCGACACCTCTCGGCCATGCCACGGGGTGTCATCGGTGACGACCGAACCGAGGTTGCCCTGGCCCGAACCCTCGTACGCCGCCGAATCGGTGTTGAGCACCTCGACCCACTCGCCGGCCACCGGCAGGCCCACCCGGTAATTGCTGCGGTCGGAGCCGGAGAAGTTGAACAGACAGGCCACCACCGACCCGTCCGAGCCGTATCGGAGAAAGCTGATGACGTTGTTGGCGGTGTCGTTCGCGTCGATCCACTCATATCCCGACGGTTCGGTGTCCTTGCTGTAGAGGGCCGGGGTCGCCTTGTAGATCCGGTTGAGATCGGTGACCAGGGCCGAGATACCCGAATGCAACTCGCCCTCCCATCCGGTCATCTGCTGCCAATCCAGGCTGCGGTCCTCCGACCACTCGCCGGTCTGGCCGAACTCCTGTCCCATGAACAGCAATTGCTTACCGGGATGCGACCACTGATAGGCCAGGAAGACGCGCACACCGGCGGCCTTGGTGAACGAATCGCCCGGCATCCGGCTCCACAGTGTGCCCTTGCCGTGGACCACTTCGTCGTGCGACAGCGGCAGCACGAAATTCTCGCTCCACGCATACATCATCGAGAAGGTGATCTCGTGGTGATGGAAACTGCGGTGCACCTGATCGCGTCCCAGATATCCCAGGGTGTCGTGCATCCACCCCATGTTCCATTTCAGGCTGAACCCCAGGCCGCCAAGATCGGTCATCCGGGTCACTCCCGGCCACGCCGTGGATTCCTCGGCGATGGTGACCACACCCGGGAAGTGTTTGGCCACGGTCGCATTGGTCTCCTGGAGGAACTGCACCGCCTCGAGGTTCTCGCGTCCACCGTAGATGTTGGGGCGCCAGCCACCCGCGGGGCGCGAATAGTCGAGGTACAGCATCGATGCGACCGCATCCACCCGCAGCCCGTCGATGTGGAACTCGGCGAACCAGAACAGGGCGTTGGCCACCAGAAAGTTGCGGACCTCGTATCGTCCGAAGTCGAAAATCAAGGTGCCCCAGTCGAGTTGCTCACCCCGCATGGGGTCGGCGTTCTCGTAGAGGGCGGTGCCGTCGAACCGCGCGAGGGCCCACTCGTCCTTGGGGAAATGGGCCGGCACCCAGTCGACGATGACCCCGATCCCCAGCGAGTGCAGATGATCCACCAGGTAGCGGAAATCGTCGGGCGTACCGAATCGGGCGGTCGGCGCATAGTACGAGGTGACCTGATATCCCCACGAACCGCCGAAGGGATGCTCGGCAACCGGCAGGAACTCGACGTGGGTGAAGCCCTTCTCGATCAGATAGTCACCGAGTTGGTCGGCGAGTTCGCGGTAACTCAGACCCTCTCGCCAGGAGGCGAGATGCACCTCGTACACGCTCATCGGTTCGCTGTTCGGTGACGACGCCGCGCGCCGGGCGATCCACTCGTCGTCGGTCCACGTGTAGTGCGACCGGGTCACCACCGAGGCGGTCGCGGGCGGTACGTTGGTGCGCTGCGCCATCGGATCGGCCTTCTCCCGGATCACCCCGTCGGCGCCGTGAATCCGGAACTTGTACTGGGTGCCCTCACCGACGTCGGGCAGGAAGACCTCCCAGATGCCGCTGCTTCCCAGCGATCTCATCGGCGCGGTGCGTCCGGTCCAGTCGAAGTCGCCGATGACGGCGACGCCGTGCGCGTTGGGCGCCCAGACGGTGAACGCGGTTCCGGTCACCTCGCCGTCGGGCGTCGTGTACGACACGTGCCGGGCCCCGAGGATCGTCCAGAGTTGCTCGTGCCGGCCCTCACCGAACAGATAGGTGTCGGTCTCACCGATGCTGGGCAGGAAACGGTATCCGTCGGCGACGACGAACTGGTTCGTGCCGCCGGCGCCGTCGGGATAGTCGATGCGATACCGGTAGTCGATGAGGCCCTCGATCGGCACCGCCACCACGAACAGGTCATCGGTCTGTGCCGTCATCGGGTACTCGGCACCACCGATGAGCGCGGTCACCGACTCGGCGTTCGGCCGCAACGTGCGCAAGATGGTGAATCCGGTGCCGGTGTCGTGGGCGCCGAGGAACGCATGCGGATCGGGGTGCGTCAGCGTGTCGAGTCGGTTCAGATCGTGATCGGAGGCGAATGGGTCGGGCAGGCCGCAGGCGGGGGAGGCGTTCGTACCCGTCGCCGGTTCGGTGGTGGGGGTGTCCGGGTCTTCCGGGGTGTTGGTCACGGTGTCCTCATCGAATCCGGTAGGAGAGTTGTTCTGCGGCAGCATGATCGAGCGGAGGCAAGGCGAGGATGTGGGCGACCGCCCGTGACGGGACGAGTTGGACGAAGTTGGCCTGCCCCCAGGTGTACTCGTCGCCGGTGACCTCGTCGCGGACGCGGAAGTGGTCCTGCCAGTCGAAGCCGAGGGCGGGCATGTCCAGCCACAGGGTGGACGACTCGGTGCCGAATGGATTGAGGTTGACCACCACCAGAACGCGATCACCCGAGACGGCATCGATCTTCGAATAGGCGATCAACGCCGGGTTGTCGACGTTGTGGAAGGTGATGTTGCGCAACTGCTGGAGGGCGGGATGCCGACGGCGGATCGCGTTGAGTGAGGTGATCCACGGTTCCAGCGACTCACCGCGCGACGCCGCCGCCTTGAAGTCGCGGGGGCGCAGTTGATACTTCTCCGAGTCGAGGTATTCCTCGCTGCCCTCGCGGACCGCCTGGTGCTCATAGAGTTCATACCCGGAATAGACACCCCAGGTGGGTGCCATCGTCGCCGCGAGCGCCGCACGCAACGCGAACATGCCGGGACCACCGTGCTGCAGGCTCTCGTGCAGGATGTCGGGAGTGTTCACGAACAGGTTGGGACGTGCCTCGTCGGCACGTGCGGCCTGCTCGCGGCCGAATTCCTCGAGTTCCCACTTGGCGGTCTTCCAGGTGAAGTACGTGTAGGACTGCGTGAAGCCGAGACGGCCCAAACCGTAGAGGCGGGCCGGTCGGGTGAACGCCTCGGCCAGGAAGAGCACCTCGGGGTGGCGTTTCTTCACCTCGATGATCAGCCATTCCCAGAAGTTCGGCGGTTTGGTGTGCGGATTGTCGACACGGAAGATCTTGACTCCCAAGGAAATCCAGTGCAGCGTCACCCGCAGGATGGCACCGTAGATCCCGGCGCGATCATTGTCGAAGTTGAGCGGATAGATGTCCTGATACTTCTTCGGCGGATTCTCCGCATAGGCGATCGTCCCGTCCGGGAGGACGGTGAACCAGTCGGGATGCTCGATCGCCCACGGATGATCGGGCGCACACTGTAACGCCAGGTCGAGTGCGATCTCCATGCCCAGTTCGTGGGCGCGGCCGATGAAGTAGGTGAAGTCGTCGGCGGAGCCGAGTTGCGGGTGGATCGCATCGTGGCCGCCGTCGGCGGAGCCGATCGCCCACGGCGAACCGACGTCCTCGGGACCGGCGATCAGAGTGTTGTTGGGGCCCTTGCGATTCACCCGGCCGATCGGGTGGATCGGCGGCAGATAGACGACGTCGAAACCCATGTCCGCGATGCGCGGCAGATCCTGTGCGGCGGTCAGAAACGTGCCGTGGACCGGGTGGCCCTCGTTGTCCCAGCCGCCCGTCGACCGCGGGAACATCTCGTACCACGACCCGAACAGGGCGCGTCGACGATCAACCCAGACGCGGTGGTTGCGACTCTTGGTGACCATTTCGCGCACCGGATGCCGGTGCAGGAGTGTCGCGACCTTGTCCGACAGCGCCGGCCGGACCCGGCCGGCGATCTGCGGTTCGTCCGAGCGCAGCATCCAGATCGCCTCTTCGAGGTGAGCGCGATCCGGTGGTGGGAGCTGATCGTGTGCGACGTCGAGAATCCTGGCCCCGATCTCCAAATCGTTGGCGAGATCGACGGTGCCCTGCCCGGCCTCGATCTTCTTGACGATGCCGGACTTCCAGGTGGTGAAGGGGTCGCTCCATGCCTCGATACGGAACGTCCAGAAGCCCTCGAGATCGGGGACGAACGCCGCGTTGAACTGATCCGGTTCGATCGACGGCGTCATCCGGACCTCGAAGATGCGTCGCCTCGGTCCCTCGATCCGCAGGGTCGCGCCGAGGGCGTCGTGCCCTTCGCGCCACGCCGTGGCGCTCACCGGAACCATTTCGCCCACAACGGCTTTGCCTGGATTCGCACCTGCCGATACGAGTGGTTGGATGTCGTCGATGCCCATCCGGCCGATCACTCGCGGCTCCCTTCTCACGCAGGCCGCGACTCCGGCCGGATGCGTCGTTGCTGTTGAACACCGTGCTGGGCGCGCCCACCGGTGACCGCGCCTGAACTCATTGTGACGTGGTTGCGGGCCGCGCGTCCGGAGATCAGCGTACGGGCACCGCGGTCAGCCTGCCGAGTGCCGAACGCACCACCGCCGGATCGGTGGTCCGCCAGAACGGCGGCAGGGATGCGGCCAGGTATCCGCCGTAGCCCGCGGTGGCCAGGCGCGAGTCGAGCACCGCGACCACACCCCGGTCGTCCACCGACCGCAGCAGCCGCCCGGCGCCCTGGGCCAGGAGTAGCGCCGCATGATTGGCGGCGACCGACAGAAAGCCGTTACCGCCGCGGGCGTCGACGGCGCGTTGCCGCGCGGTCGACAACGGGTCGTCGGGCCGCGGGAAGGGGATGCGGTCGATGAGCACCAGACTCAGCGACGGACCCGGGACATCGACTCCCTGCCACAGTGACAGCGTCCCGAACAGACAGGTCGCCGGGTCCTCGGCGAACCGACGCACCAGCGTCGAGGTGGTGTCGTCGCCCTGACACAGGATCGGCACCGAGCAGCGATCGGTCAGGGCGTCGGCGGCCTCGCGGGCGGCGCGCATCGACGAGAACAGTCCGAGGGTGCGTCCACCCGCGGCGGCGATGAGTTGCTCCATCTCCTCCAGGGTCCGCGGGGCGAGGCCGTCACGCCCGGGTCTGGGCAGATGCCGGGCGACGTAGAGGATCGCCGAACGCGGATAATCGAACGGTGAACCGGCGTCCATCCCGGTCCACCGCACCGGCCCGGAATCCGACGGCGCCGCCTTCCCAGTCGCGGTGACCTCCCGCGCGGAGCCGGTCGATGTCGCCGCGTCGATCTTCGCTGCGTCGATGTCGTCGGCGGCGGGGGTGTCGGCGCCGCGACCGGCCGCGGGCAATCCCCAGGTGGCGGCCAGGGCGTCGAAGGAGCCACCGATGGTCAGGGTCGCCGACGTCAGGATCACCGTCGCGGTGCTGAACAGGGTGGCGCGTAACAGCCCACCCACCGACAGCGGGGCGATGTGCAGCACCGGACGGGTGGTGGCCGACGCTCCCCGTCCGACCCGTTCGGCCGCGACCCACACCACGTCGCGACGTTTGGCCACATCGGGTTCGCCGAAGGTGTCCAGCAGGCGGACGATGGTGTCGTGCAGGTCGTCGAGGCCGGTCAGGGCCGCCGACCGCGCGGCGGCATCCTCACCGCTCATCCCGGTGCCGCGCACCGGCCCGATCGCCGAGCGGGCCGCCCACAAGCGGTCCCGCAACGCGGTCAGCATGGTGCCCGCCGACACCGGCAGTCGCGTCCACTCACCCGGCGGACACTCCTCGAGCAGCGCACCGATCTGGTCGCCGGCGCCGAGCAGCGCGTCGGTGGTCTCCTCGTCGATGAGCTTGCCGACGCGGCGCGACAGGTTGGCGACCGCCGCCGCCGACACCTCGGCGGTGCTGACGGCGGTGATCCGGTCGACGAGCTCGTGCGCCTCGTCCACGATGACGACGTCGTGTTCGGGCAGGATGTTGGCCGGGCTCATCGCATTGATGGCGAGCATCGCGTGATTGGTCACCACGACGTCGACCTGGCCACTCGCGCGCCGTGCGCGTTCGGCGAAGCAGTCCTCGGCATACGAGCAGTTCGCGGCCCCCAGACATTCGCGAGCCGACACACTCACCTGCCGCCATGAGCGGTCGGAGACCCCGGGGGTCAGGTCGTCACGGTCACCGGTCTCGGTGTCGGAGGTCCACTCCCGCAGCCGGGTCACCTCGCGGCCGGTCCGCGACAGTTCGAACGCGTCGAACAGTTCGGTGTCCGGCTCCTCGACGGTGCCCGCGTGGATCTTGTGCAGGCACAGATAGTTGGCGCGGCCCTTGAGGATCGCGAAGGTGGGCCGCCGGCCGAGCGGACCGGCAAGCGCGTCGGCCAGTCGCGGCAGGTCGCGTTCGACGAGTTGGCGTTGCAGCGCGATCGTGGCGGTCGAGACGATGACGGTGTGCCCGCTGGCGACGGCATGACGGATCGCCGGGACCAGATACGCCAGGGATTTGCCGGTGCCGGTGCCGGCCTGCACCGCCAGGTGTTCACCGACGTCGATGGCGTGATCGACGGCGGTGGCCATCCGCACCTGCCCGTCGCGTCGGGCACCGGAGACGGCGGTGACGGCGGCGTCGAGAAGATCGGTCACCGAGGGGAGTTCAGGCATGAGTGAGTCTGTCAGGTGTTTCGCGGCGGTGGGCGTCGATGACGGCAGGCTGTGGATGAAAGATCAGGATCCGGCGCCACCGTAGAGCAGGTCGCCGGACACCTCGACGCCCGCTGCCCGCATCTCGGCGAGCGCGGAGGTCGCCGTGTCGGCGGCCACCGCGGCGGTGAAGTTCAGCAGCACCCGGGTGGCGAAACCGGCCTTAGCGGCGTCGAGGGCGGTCGCCCGGACACAGTGGTCGGTCGCGATCCCGACCACATCGACGGAGTGAACGCCCTTGTCGCGCAACCAGTGTTCCAGTGTCACGCCGTCGTCGTCGGCGCCCTCGAATCCGGAATAGGCGGCCGAGTACTCACCCTTGGAGAACACGTCGGCGACCGTCGAGGTGTCCAGGCCGGGGGAGAAGGCGACGCCGTCGGTGCCGACGCGGCAATGCGGTGGCCACGAGTCGACGAAGTCGGGTTTCTCGGAGAAGTGCGAGCCCGGATCGATGTGGTGGTCGCGGGTGGCCACCACCGTCGAGTACTCGCCGAGAATGGTGTTGATCGCCTGGGCGACGGCGTTGCCACCGGCCACGCCCAGTGCGCCACCCTCGCAGAAATCGTTCTGGACGTCGACGATGATGAGGGCGTCGGCGGCGGTGTCGGAGGTCGGGCTGGACATGGCTCTCCTCGGGGCTGGAGGTCGGACGGCGGGGCGGACGGGGCTCACACGCGAGTGTGGCTCACCCGGGCGGCGTGGGGAGAACGAAACGGGTCGGGACGGCCGGATCGCCGTGGGACAACCCGAGACCCTCCCAGGGCAGACTCACCAGACCCCGCGCGAGATGGTCGCGGGAATCGGTCAGCGTCGGCAGCTCGTCGACGGGTTTGCCGTCGCGGACCAAGGGGATCTGCAGATCCCGTGATATCAGCCCGGTGGCCGTGGGAGCGGGGGTCCCGGTGCGGTAGACGACCTCTTCGACGATCGTCCCGCTGGGTCGGGCGGTGCGGATCGCCGTCTTGGCACCGCCCTGCGATTCCTTGTGGCTGGACCGTTTGGCCACCGGGATCCCGTCGACCTCGACGAGCTTGTAGACCATGCCGGCCGTCGGCGCGCCGGAACCGGTGACCAGCGACGTGCCGACGCCGTAGATGTCGACGGGCTCGGCCCGCAGCGACGCGATGGCGTACTCGTCGAGGTCACCGGACACGACGATCTTGGTCTTCGTCGCGCCGAGCGAGTCCAGTTGCGCGCGCACCTGGCGGGCCAGGACACCGAGGTCGCCGGAATCGATGCGGACCGCGCCGAGTTCGGGCCCTGCGACGGCGATCGCATTGGCGACGCCCTGGGTGATGTCGTAGGTGTCCACCAGCAGGGTGGTGCCGACGCCGAGCGCCTCGATCTGGGCGGCGAACGCGGCCTTCTCGTCGGGTCCGTCGGGGCCGGAGAATCCGAGGGTGAAGGCGTGCGCCGCCGTGCCGGCGCTGGGCACGCCGTAGGTCCGTGCCGCCTCGAGATTCGACGTCGCCGACAGGCCGGCGATGTAGGCGGCGCGGGCCGAGGACACCGCGGCTCGTTCATGGGTGCGCCGGGATCCCATCTCGATGATCGGCCGGCTGCCTGCCGCGCTCACCATGCGCGCCGCCGCGGAGGCGATCGCACTGTCGTGGTTGAGGATCGACAGGATCAGGGTCTCGAGGAGCACTCCCTCGACGAAGCTCGCGCGGACGGTGAGGATCGGCGAGCCCGGGAAGTACAGCTCGCCCTCGCGGTAGCCGTCGATGTCGCCGGAGAACCGGTAGTCGCGCAGCCAGGCGACGGTGTCGGCGTCGCAGAACTTCTCGATGACCGCGATCTCGTCGTCGCCGAACCGGAAGCGGGCGAGTTCGTCGAGGACGCGACCGGTGCCTGCGACGACACCGAACCGGCGGCCGTCGGGCAGACGCCTGGCGAACACCTCGAAGACACATTGTCGATGGGCGATCGGCTGGCGCAGCGCAGCCGAGACCATGGTGACCTCGTAGTGATCGGTCAGCAGGGCGGTGTTGTCCACGGTGGTGATCCCTTACCCTTGGAGGTATGGCGCCTGACGTATTGCGTGCGCACGAGGCTACTCCGGGTGGTGCGGCGGTCGCGGAACCGACCGTCGCCGAGAACGTCGCCGATCTCGACCGGCCCTGGATGACGATCGTCTGGGACGATCCGGTCAACCTGATGCGCTATGTGACCTTCGTGTTCCAGAAGATCTTCGGCTACTCAGAATCCCGGGCCAATCAACTGATGATGCAGGTGCACACCGAGGGCAAGGCCGTGGTGTCCAGCGGGGATCGCGACAAGGTCGAGTCCGACGTCCGGAAGCTGCATGCGGCCGGCCTGTGGGCCACGATGCAGCGCGACTGCTGAGCGCGGCCGGGATCACACGTGCGCACCTGGAAACGTCAGGGTCGTGGTTCGCGTATGCGGATCTGTTCCAACCTCGACCGCAACGAGGTCGAGCTGCTCACCTCGATGGTCTCGTCGATGATCGATCTCCTGCATGAGCGGGAGTCGAGCGCACCGACCGACGATCTCGCGGAGCTCACCGGAATCCGGACCGGGCATTCCGCGCCGCCGGGCGATGTGACCCTGGGCCGGTTGCTGCCGGACTTTCATCGGCCCGATCAGGAACGCGAACTGGCCGCCGACATGGTCAACGGCGATCTCAACGCGGCGCTGCGCAGCATCAACGAACCCAAGATCATCGACGCGAAGATGGCCGCGGCCAAGACCCTGCTCGATTCGCTCCCGCCCGGCGGTGGCGACATCGCACTGACCGAGGCGCAGGCGCTGGACTGGCTGACCGCACTCAACGACGTGCGACTCGCGCTCGGCGCGATGCTGGGGATCTCCGAGGACACCCCGGATCAGTTGCCCGAGGGCCATCCGCACGCCGCGCATCTCGACGTCTACCACTGGCTCACGGTGATGCAGGAACTCCTGGTGGAGTCGTTGATGTGAGTGCCGCGGCCCCTGCCGGTGGCCCCGGCGACGTGCCGGTGAGCCGTCGGGGAGATCGCCTCACCGACGTCGCCGGGATCACCGTCGGCCATCATCATCGCCTCGACGACGACGTCGTCGTCGGCGGAGATCGGCCCGGCGATCGGCCCGGGTCGGGCTGGGCCACCGGGACCACGGTCGTCCGCATCGCCGGTCCGGACCCGCGGGCCGCGGTGGACGTGCGTGGTGGTGGGCCGGGGACGCGTGAGACCGACCTGCTCGACCCGTCCAACACGGTGACCGTCGCCCACGCGATCGTGCTGACCGGCGGCAGCGCCTACGGGCTCGCCGCCGCCGACGGCGTGATGGCCGAGCTGGAACGTGCCGGTGTCGGACTGCCGATGGACATCCACGGCCACGTCGTGCCGATCGTGCCGGCGGCGGTGATCTTCGATCTCCCGGTGGGCGGCTGGGATCGTCGTCCCGACGCGGGATTCGGCGCGGCCGCGACACGCGCGGCGGCGCAGGGCTTCGCGATCGGAAGTGTCGGAGCCGGAACCGGCGCCCGCGCCGGCGGCCTGAAGGGTGGTGTGGGTACCGCGAGCCGGGTCATCGACGCGGGCCCGGCGGCCGGCGTGACGGTCGGTGCGCTGATCGTGGCCAATCCGGTCGGGACGGTGATCGATCCGGCAACGGGATTGCCGTGGGGCATCGGCGTCGCCGATCTCGAGCGGTTCGGTCTGCGGCAACCGACTCCGGCGGACATCGGTGCGGTGGCCGACATCGCCTCCAAGGCAACGGTTCTCAACACGACGATCGGCGTGGTGGCCACCGATGCGGCACTGAGCCCGGCGTCTCTGCGACGGATGGCGGTGGCCGCGCACGACGGCCTGGCCCGCGCGATCGTGCCGGTGCATTCACCGCTGGACGGCGACACCATCTTCGCGGTGTCCACCGGGGCCCGCCCGGTGGAACCGTCGCCGCTCATCCCGCCGGGGATGAACCCCGAGGCCGCCGTGCTCACCCAGGTCGCCCAGGTGGCGGCGGAGGTGACGCGCGATGCGGTCTGGCAGGCGGTGATCGCCGCGCGGCCGGTGGCCGGCATTCCCGCCTACGCAGACGTGGTGCCGTCGGCATTGCGCTGACGGCACCACGAGTGCTGGATGGGTCGGGGAGTGTCAGTCGTGCCCGGTGGTGCACACCCAGGTGTAGATCTCCCCGCCGCCCGCGGCGTAGAGCGCGTTGGACTGGGCGGTGTAGAGGCTCGAGCCGCGTCCGTAGCCCCAGTAGTCCGGCGACGAGGCGACCGCGCCGCAGCCGTTGACGAAGTCGACGACGACCTTGCAGCCGTACCCGCACGCGCCGAGCGCAGCGGCGTCGGCCTCGGCGTAGGAGTCGTAATCCCAGG
Source organism: Gordonia sp. NPDC003504 (assembly GCF_053587995.1). NCBI lineage: Bacteria > Bacillati > Actinomycetota > Actinomycetes > Mycobacteriales > Gordoniaceae > Gordonia > Gordonia sp. NPDC003504. The sequence goes on along the minus strand of NZ_JBSFPC010000010.1, from coordinate 164,634 downwards.
CGCGGCCGACGGTGCCGTCGGAGATGTTCAGCGCGATGGCGCCGTAGTAGTTGCCGTACGCGTGGGCCGGTGCGGTCTCCAGCGCGGCGGGGGCGACGACGGCCGCACCCACCGCGCCCACTGCGGCCGCAGCGGCGACGAAGCGCTTGCGAATGGTCATGGCTTTCTGCCTTTCGTGGGTGGGTGTCAGGCCGGCACGCGGGAGGCGTCGGCCGGGTTCGGCGGTGTCGAGGCGCTCGGCGTCACGATCTGCGACGGCTTGCTCACTTCGACGGTGTCATTCCACTTCGACAGCGTGATCGTCATCGACGAGTTGGGGACCGGCGTGATGGCCACCCGGGCGAGCTGATTGTCGGCGGTGATCCACACGGTGATCGGGACCTGCGCATTCTGATTGGCGGTCACGTTGACCCCGGTCAGCGGTGCCAGGGTCATCGCCGCGACGGTGCCGGTGACCTGGGTGGCCTGCACCCCGTCGACCTCGGCCGCACCGGTCTTGGTCGGGTTCTGGATCTGCCGGAGAAGATTCGCCAGCCCCTTGTCCGGATCCAGTACCACCGACACGTCGTAGATGGACCGGCCATCGCCGTAGTCCACGAATCCCTCATCACCGATATCGGCGTAGAGATGCTCGTCGACGTAGACGAACGGGGCCTTCACCTCGGTGGTACCGAGCAGCACGGTCGCGGTGCCCTTGGCCGCCATCTGCGGCTTGGTGGTGACGTCGGCCTCGACCGCCTTGGCGGTCAGATTGGGGATGGTCCCGGTCACCACCAGGTTCAGGTGGGCGCCGGTCAGGGCGGCGGTCGAGTCGGCGGCGGCACTGACCAACGCGGCCGGATCGGTGATCGTCGAGGTGGCCGTCGTCGAACCCGACGAACCACTCTCGGAGCCCGACGAACATCCGGTCAGGGCGAGGGCGGCGGCGATACCCGCCGCGACGGCTGCAGTGGCAACACGCTGGGCACGTTGCATGAAATGGCACTCCTTTTCTGTGGTCCCCGAGGCCGGTGGTCGATGTGAGAATCCGGCACCGCAGATCGAGGTAGGCACACGCTACAACGGGCCCCTGCAGGTCAACCCCCTTTGTGGATCGGATGGATGACATGCGTTCGGAGGACGGGTCGGCGAGGTGATCGGAACGGGTGATCGACTCACGCGGTGACGTCGAGAGGCCGTCGATTCGTGGTCGCACGGAATAGCCCGGTCGCCGGCGTCGTTGATGTCCGGCGGACATTGCCTGCCCGCCGGGGCGGGCCCGGAGGATCGCGGCGGAGGACGAGTCGGTGTTGAGGATCGGTCGGGACCTGGTGGATCAGATGATCGCGCACGCGCGCGCCGATCACCCCGACGAGGCGTGCGGCGTCATCGCCGGCCCCGAGGGTTCCGACGACCCGCAGCGGTTCATCCCCATGGTCAACGCGGAGCGCTCGCCCACCTTCTACCGATTCGATTCGCTCGAACAGCTCAAGGTGTGGCGCGAGATGGACCGCAATGACGAGGAACCGGTGGTCATCTACCACTCACACACCGCGACCGAGGCATATCCCAGCCGCACCGACATCTCCTACGCGAGTGAACCGAACGCCCACTACGTCCTGGTGTCCACCCGGGAGCCCGATACCGCGCAGGTGCGCAGTTACCGGATTCTCGACGGGGTGGTCACCGAAGAAGAGATCGAGATCAGGAGCTGAAGAACATCATGGCCGTCACCGTTTCCATCCCCACGATCCTGCGTACCCACACCGGTGGTGAAAAGCGGGTTGACACAAGCGGATCCACCTTGTCGGAGGTGTTCGACAATCTGGAGTCGGCCAACCCCGGCATCCGCGACCGTCTCGTCGCCGACGGCAAGCTGCACCGTTTCGTCAACGTCTACGTCAACGACGAGGACGTCCGTTTCTCCGGCGGACTCGACACGTCGATCGACGACGGCGACGAGGTGACCATCCTGCCCGCGGTCGCCGGCGGAGCCGGAGTGCGGTTTCCGGCCGGCGGAGCACGCTGAGGCGTGGCGCGCTACGAGTCGCTGATCGCCTCGGTCGGCAACACCCCGCTCATCGGTCTGCAACGGCTCTCGCCCCGGTGGCACGACTCCGACGACGGCCCGCATGTGCGATTGTGGGCCAAACTCGAGGACCGCAATCCCACCGGTTCCATCAAGGACCGTCCGGCGTTGCGCATGATCGAGCAGGCCGAACGCGACGGTGTGCTGACGCCGGGCGCGACGATCCTGGAGCCGACGAGCGGAAACACCGGGATCTCGCTGGCGATGGCAGCGAAGCTCAAGGGCTATCAGCTGATCTGCGTGATGCCGGAGAACACCTCGGAGGAACGTCGATCACTGCTGCGGATGTACGGTGCGCAGGTCATCTCCTCGCCCGCCGCGGGTGGTTCGAACACCGCGGTCCGGGTGGCCAAGGAACTCGCGGCCGACCACGACGACTGGGTGATGCTCTACCAGTACGGCAACGAGGCCAATTGGCTCGCGCACTACGAGGGCACCGGTCCGGAACTGTTCGCCGATCTGCCCGAGATCACCCACTTCGTCGCCGGTCTGGGAACCACCGGAACCCTCATGGGGGTGGGGCGGTATCTGCGTGAGCGGGTGCCGGGCGTGCAGATCGTGGCGGCCGAACCCCGCTACGGGGACGAGGTCTACGGCCTGCGCAACATCGACGAGGGCTTCGTCCCGGAGTTGTACGACGACACGGTGCTGACGCGTCGGTTCTCGGTGCAGGGTGTCGACGCGGTGGCGCGGGTGCGCGAACTCATCGACACCGAGGGGATCTTCGCGGGCGTCTCCACCGGCGCGATCCTGCAGGCGGCACGCGGCGTCGCACGTCAGGCCATCAAGAAGGGCGAACGTGCCGACGTCGGGTTCGTCGTCCCCGACGCGGGATGGAAGTATCTGTCGACCGGGGCGTACGACGGTAGCCTGGAGGAGGCCCAACAGGCCCTCGAAGGGCAACTCTGGGCGTGAGTCCGGTGATGGCCGGCCCCCACCGGTGAATGAGGAGGACATGACCGTCACACCGCCGACCGCGACCCCACGCGCAGGCCGACCGCTGTGGCAGCGATCGGCCATCGTCATGGCGGCCATCGTGGCCCTGCTGGTGGTCATCGAGGCGATCGACGCGGCCACCCGCTATCAACTCGATGATGCGGGTATCGAGCCGCGGCAGATCGACGGTCTCGACGGCATCCTGTGGGCCCCGTTCCTGCATGCCGATTGGGCACACCTGTGGGCCAACCTCATTCCGGGCATCGTGCTCGGCTTCCTGGTGTTGATGACGCGCCGGTTCCTGATCGTGACGGCCATCGTGTGGGTGATCTCGGGACTCGGGGTGTGGCTGATCGCACCTCCGTACACGATCACCGTCGGCGCGTCGGGGATCATCTTCGGCTGGCTGACCTTCCTGCTCGTGCGCGGCCTGTTCAACCGGGACTTCTGGCAGGTGCTGCTGGGTATCGGTCTCTTCCTCGTCTACGGCTCGGTGCTGTGGGGAGTGTTCCCCGGCACGTTCGGGGTGTCCTGGCAGGGCCACCTGTTCGGGGCCATCGGCGGTGTGGTGGCCGCCTGGTACCTCGCCGACCGCGACCGCCGACGCCCGAATCGTGGTGCCGGGACCACTCCGGGGGTGAGGTCATAACCGCATCATCGACGCCCGACGCTCCGATCGGCATCTTCGATTCCGGCGTCGGCGGGCTCACCGTCGCCCGCGCGATCATCGATCTGCTGCCCGACGAAGACATCGTCTACATCGGCGACACCGCCAACGGCCCGTACGGTCCGCTGACCATTCCGCAGATCCGCAAGCACGCTCTCGCGATCGGCGACGACCTCGCCGAGCGCGGCGTCAAGGCCATCGTCATCGCGTGCAACACCGCGTCGGCGGCATGCCTGCGTGACGCCCGGGAACGGTATGCCCCGATCCCGGTGGTCGAGGTCGTGCTGCCGGCGGTGCGGCGTGCGGTGGTGGCCACCAAGACCGGGCGGATCGGGGTGATCGGCACCGAGGCCACGATCGCCTCACGTGCGTATCAGGATTCGTTCGCCGCGGCCCGCGACGCGCAGATCACCGCGGTCGCCTGCCCGAGATTCGTCGACTTCGTCGAACGCGGAATCACCAGTGGGCGACAGATCCTCGGTCTGGCCCAGGGATATCTGGAACCGCTGCAGGAGGCCGACGTCGACACCGTCGTTCTGGGGTGCACGCACTATCCGCTGTTGTCCGGCGTGATCCAGTTGGCGATGGGTGACGAGGTCACGCTGGTGTCGAGTGCGGAGGAGACGGCCAAGGACCTGTTCCGGGTTCTGACCGAGGGTGACATGCTGCACCCGCATTCCGATCGCGAGGCCGAGCGGGTCTTCCAGGCGACCGGTGACCCCGCGTCGTTCGCCAAGTTGTCCAGCCGTTTCCTCGGTCCCACCATCGGGGCGGTGGCTCGCATCTGAGGAATGTCGACACCGATTCGCCGGCCCGCAACCGACTTGTGCCCGATACCTGATCACCATGCCATGCGCGCATGGCATGGTAGGAACATGCGTCTCACGGTCCTCGGGTGCTCGGGAAGTGTGGGCGGGCCGGGGGCGGCCTGCTCGGGGTACCTGTTTGCCGCGCCGGGTGAGCAGCCGGTGCTTGTCGACTGCGGGCCCGGGGTGATCGGTGAACTCATGAGGGTGGCCGATCCCGACAACATCGCGGTGGTGCTCAGCCACATGCACGCCGACCATTGTCTCGATCTACCCGCGATGCTGGTGTGGCGTCGCTACGCCCCACCCGGTCCCGCACCGGAGAAGGCGCCGCTGTACGGCCCGTCGGGTGTTGCGACGCGCATCGGTGCGGCGTCCTCGGAATATCCGGGCGAGATCGACGACATCAGCGACACCTTCGACGTGCACGAGTGGAGCGACGGGATGGAGATCACCCTCGGGGGCCTGCGTATTCAGGCGCTCGCGGTTGATCACCCGCCGGAGACCTATGGGATGCGGATCACCGGACCGGACGGGCATGTGGTGGCCTTCAGCGGTGACACCGGCCCGTGCGACGAACTGATCGACGTCGCCGCGGACGCGGACCTGTTCCTGTGTGAGGCGTCGTGGACCCATGACCCGGCCACTCGGCCCGAACACCTGCACCTGTCGGGTATCGAGGCCGGAGAGGCTGCGACCAAGGCCAATGTGAAGACGCTCGCGATCACCCATGTCGCTCCGTGGTGTGACGCCGAAACCATTCTCGCCGAGGCCCGGAGCACGTTCTCGGGACCGGTCGAGTTGGTGCGACAGGGTCAGATCTTCCACTTCTGAGTCGGCGCGTGGGGGGCGTCGGCGGTGTCGGAGGCGATGTCTACAGTTGGTGAGGTGACCACACGCGCTGACGGCAGGGCCGACGACGAACTCCGACCGATCACCATCACCCGCGGATTCACCAGCCATCCGGCCGGATCGGTGCTCGTGGAATTCGGCGAGACCCGGGTGATGTGCACCGCGAGCGTCACCGTCGGCGTGCCGCCGTGGCGGCGCGGGTCGGGACTGGGGTGGCTCACCGCGGAGTATTCGATGCTGCCCGCGGCCACCCACGAACGGTCTCGTCGGGAATCGGTCAAGGGCAAGATCGGTGGCCGCACACACGAGATCAGCCGGCTCATCGGACGTTCCCTGCGGGCCTGCATCGACCTGGCCGCGTTGGGGGAGAACACCATCGCCCTCGATTGCGACGTCCTGCAGGCCGACGGCGGTACCCGCACCGCGGCGATCACCGGCGCCTACGTGGCCCTCGCCGACGCGGTCACCTGGCTCGGTGCGGCAGGCCAACTCAGCGATCCGCAGCCACTGTCGTGCATGATCGCCGCGGTCAGCGTCGGCGTCGTCGACGGCCGGGTGCGTCTGGACCTTCCCTACGAGGAGGATTCCCGCGCAGAGGTCGACATGAATGTGGTCGCCACCGACGCCGGCACGCTGGTCGAGGTGCAGGGGACCGGTGAGGGTGCGACCTTCCCGCGTGCCACCCTCGAGAAGCTGCTCGACATCGCCGAGGTGGGCACGGCCAAACTGTTCGAGGCCCAGCGGATCGCGCTGGAGCAGCCGTACCCGGGCGAGCTTCCGGCCTGATGGCCAATCGGATTCTGCTGGCGAGCCGCAACGCCAAGAAGCTTGCCGAACTGCAGCGGGTCGTCGACGCGGCGGGGATCGTAGGACTCGAGGTGATCGGACTCGACTCGGTGCCCGACTACCCCGAAGAACCCGAGACGGGCGCCACGTTCGAGGAGAACGCGCTGATCAAGGCACGTGCCGGGGCGCGGGCCACCGGCCTGGTCTGTCTCGCCGACGATTCGGGGCTGTCGGTGGATGCGCTCAACGGGATGCCCGGGGTGCTGTCGGCGCGGTGGAGCGGCCGCCACGGCGACGATGCCGCCAACAACGACCTGCTGCTGAATCAGATCGGTGACGTGCCCGACGAGCGTCGCGGTGCCGCGTTCGTCTCCGCGTGTGCACTCGTCGCGCCCGACGGTTCCGAAACCGTGGTGCGAGGGGAGTGGCGTGGCACGATCCTGCGTGTCCCGAGGGGCGCCAACGGCTTCGGTTACGACCCGCTGTTCATCCCCGACGACGCCGTCGCGGCCGGCCGATCGTCGGCGGAACTCTCTGCGCAGGAGAAGGATTCACTGAGCCATCGCGGAAAGGCGTTGGCGCAGTTGGTTCCCGCGCTACGAGGCCTGGCCGCCGACTGATCTCTACAGCGTCTCGCCGCCTATCCCGTACTGCGCCTTCACTTCCTTGGTCCGGATGTGTTCGACGTAGAAGGACAGGAACGGGATGGTGCCGGCGATGGCGGTCACCAGGATCTTGCCCAGCGGCCAGCGCACCTTGATGGCCAGGTCCACCGCCAGGATGAGATAGACGAAGTACACCCACCCGTGCACGATCGGGACGAAGTCGAGGGCGGCGACGTCGAATCCGTACTTGAGGATCAGTTCTGCGACGAGTAGCAGCAACCACAGACCGGTGATCCAGGCGAGAATGCGGTACCGCAGGAGCGCTCCCTTGACCTTCTCGATCGGTGCGGCCGCTGGTGCGACGTCGGTCGCGGATTTGTCGCTCACTGAAATGGGATCCTCACTTCTCGGATGTGTCGGTATCGGCCGGCGGCACGGTCTCGCGCAGGGCGGCGTGGGCGTGGTCGGCGGCGTTGAGTTCGGCCAGGTATTGGTTGTACTCGCGCAGCGACGGATCGTCGTCGTCGGCCCGGTCGCGCTGCAGGGTCGACGCACTGGGGATCGTCGGACGCTCGGGCAGGATGCCCTCGGGGATCTCGGTCGCGGCCTTGTTCTCGGCAATCTTCTGCGCCTCGTCCGGATCGCTCTCGAGGACCACGAAGCGGCGGTACGCCCAGACGAAGGCGAACCCGAAGGCCGGCCACTGCAGCGCGTATCCGAGATTCTGTTCAGTGCCACCGCCGGACTCGTAGGTGTCCCACTGCCACCAGGCCAAACCCAGGCAGGCGATTGCCGCGGCGACCGCGAGCACCAGGAGTGCGGGGCGGTGACGACGACGGCCGGACTGCGTAGACATACCTACGACGGTACCTGGCCTGCGCCGATGCTCTGCCGGGCGGTCGGGGTGATCTGCGTCAACGGTGACGCCGACGCTCGGGCTGATGCGGTTCGCGGGAAGTGCAGACGGTAGGCTGTGCTCGCAGCACGCGCGAGTGGCGGAATTGGCAGACGCGCTGGATTTAGGTTCCAGTGTCTACGGACGTGGGGGTTCAAGTCCCCCCTCGCGCACCAGCATTCACCTCGGTCGGTGACCCCTATGGCGAGGAACCTCGGCGTTGGTCTCAGTGCGCCGCGTCGTACGCGTCGACGACGTTGCGAGGTAGGCGACCCCGGGCGGAGACGGAGTATCCGTTCGCAGTGGCCCACTCCCGGACCTGCGCCGGGTCCGGCGTGGTGGATTGGCGTCGGGTGGGCGGATCGATGCGTGTCGCGGTGGGGTGACGTCGACCCCCGACGCGGGTGGAGACGGCGAGCAGTTTGGCGAGCGGGACCCGTCCGTCCTCGATCTTCGCGAGGTTCACCTTCGAGGTATCGAGCCGGTAGACGACGCCCGCCCAGGACCACATCACACTGCGTGCATCGTCGACACCGAGGGGTTTGCCATCGAGGTCGTCGACGAACGAGGTCACCTTCACCCTTGCCACGTGATGCACGTTAACACATGGATAATCCGATGTCGCGAATCCGGGAAAGGAATCGACGTCAGCCTCACGTGAGGCGACGCGGCTCCGTCGCCTCAGGTGAGGCTGGTGTGCCCGACGACGCGCCATTCGCCCGCCGCGTAGTAGGTCGTGTACCCGTTCGGTTCGACCACTTTGAGCACCCCGCCGTTCTCGATGGTCAGGTCCGCGGACTCGTACTCGTGATCGCGGCCTCCGGTCAGGACGAGCTTCACATTCTGCGCCATGGCAGTCGAGCCTAGAGTGACCGATGGTCGCCCGCCCTGCGAGCGAACGGTTTTGTCGGTGCCCGTCTCTACAATGATGGTCAGATCGAAGAGAGCTTCGACGGTCATCTTGTTCGAGGGGGCGAGGGTGAGCACCATTCCGTGGAGCGCGCGGATTCGTGGGGATGTGCGCGATGCGTTGCTGAAGCAGGGGCCGTCGCCGTGGCCGGGGTTGCCGCCGGAGTTTCTGTTCGGGGTGGATCCGGATCGGCTGGATCAGCATTCGATCAACGAAGTACTGGTGGCGATGACCGAACTGGACCGCTGCCGCTCCTATATGGCGTGGCTGGACTCCTACTTCACCGCCTATGTGGTGAGGTGTCTGACCGATCGGCCGTTGGATGAGTCGGCGGAGTACGCGCAGATCGCGGCCGAACACATCTCCCGGACCCGGAATCTGGCGATGGTGACCACCCGGCGGATGCTGGATGAGGCGATCGTGATGGCCACCCGCCTGCCCAAGACGGGGCGGGCATTACTCGAAGGCCGGATCAGCCACAGTCAGTTCCGGACCCTGATCGATCGCACCAACCTGCTCGATCCGGGACCGGCCTTGCATCCGAACACCGCCCTGGTGGACGCGGCGATCGCCGAGCGGTTGTTCAGCCGCCAGGGGCAGTGGCCGGCGACGAGTTTGCGGGACATGGTCGACAAGATCGTCTTCCAGCACGCACCGGACGCGGTGCGGGAACCGCGGAAGCGGAACCTGGACAAGCGGGCTGTGTTCACTCATTTCGAGGGCGACGGGACCGGGGAGATCACCGGGACCATGTCCGCGGAGAACATCACGATCGCGGAGAAGACGATCGCCGCCCTGGCCGATTGTGCCTGCCGGAAGGATCCGCGGACGCGGCGGCAACGTCAGGCCGATGCCATGTACTCGTTGTTGTCGGGGACGCAGTTCGCGTGTGAGTGCGGGCGTGAGGACTGTTCCGCGGTGATCCCGGAGCCGGGCTGTATTCCGGATGTGCAGATCGTGTTGCACGTCATTGCCGATGAGACCACCGCTGCGGCGATCGAGGAACGCCAACGACAACAAGAACAGCACGAGCAGGAGCAGTCTGCGGCCGCCGACAGCGAATCCGATAGCAGTGCAACCGAATCCGTGGTCCAGTCACGGCGTCCGGAACCGGAACCCGAGTCGATGCCCACACCTGAGCCGGTCGTGGAGGCCGACGCGGGTGCGGCACAGATGTCGCTACTCGACGAGAGCGGTCCCTCTGACGCGGACACTGCAGACGTGGAACAGGCACCAGAACCCGAGTCTCGCACCGAGCCCGAGCCCGAGTCGGACGCCGACGTGGGCGTGGCGCGGATGTCGTCGCGTATGGAGAGTCCTGAGGTGAACGCTTCTGACGGCGAGGGCACTCCCGATGCGGCCGTCGTCGACACCGGCGGCGACTCATGCGGTGAGTCGCCCTTGTCCGGCGCTCAGAAGTTCATTCAGCGGTTGCGCCGCGATACCGCGCGCTCCAGCGAGGACGCCATCGAGTGGTTGGTGAACGCGGAACGCCGAGCACAGGAAACGGCGGCCACCGGCGCGGACACCGCACCCACCGACACCGAATCAGGCTCTGCCGAAACAGTTTCGGCCGACGACACGCCTCTCGGCGGCAACCTCGGCTACCTCGTCGGGCAGGGCGCGGTCATCCCCGAACAGTTCCTCGATCTGATCAGCCGATACCCGACCACGATCCGACGACTGGTGCCCAAGGGCGTCGATCCCGAGGACGTCGAACTCCCGTCGGCGTTGCCGTCAGATCCGTACCGACTGTCGACGGCATTGGACACATTCATCCGCATCCGCCACGGCGAATGCGTCATCCCCACCTGCCGGGATAGTGCCTCCGACGGCGACTGCGATCACGTACACGAGTACGACCACGAGCACCCCGACCGCGGTGGGCAGACCACCCCCGACGGGCTGAACGCGAAGTGCCGTGGGCATCATCTGCAGAAAACGCACTCCCGGTGGCTCGATGACCAGTACCGCGACGAGAACGGCCGACTGGTCACGATTTTCACCACCCCGGAAGGACTCAACATTCCGGGGCCGGCGGAAACCCTCGAAGACTTCTTCGGCGGGCTACGCCGCTACCGGTTCGCCGACCCACCCGCGGCGCCACCGACACCCCGGGAACCGGGCGTGATCCCGACCAGTAAGCGGGATCGGCTCGCCGCCAAATATGAACGGCGACGCCGCGAACGCGAACGCAACCGCGCCCGCATCGCCGACGGTGTCGCCCCACTTACCCCGCCACGCCCGAAACGACGCGAGAAGCGATACCCCGTCGTGTCCGACGACGGCGCACCACCACCCTTCTGAGGGTGAGGCCGCAACCGCGGCCGGTTCAGGGTGTGATTAGCCGATTCCCGGAATTTGAATCGGCAGACCGGGTATCGGCTGCCGGGTGGTCGTGGTCGACGCCGCGCCGCGGTTCGGCGTGCCCGACGGCCGAGTACTCGACGGCGTGCTCGCACGGGAGCCCGCGCGCGGAGGGGCGGTCGGCGTCGTCGTGCTCGCCGACGGAAGGGTGGCGTTGTCGCGGTTGAGCTGCGCGCCACGCCCCGTGCCGGTGGTGTCGTCTTCGGTGAAGCACATCGAGCGAATCACGTTGTGGAAGTTGACAAGTCCATAGGTGAGGGGAAGTGCGGCGACGGCACCGATGGCACGAGTCGGGGAGAGGAAACCGACGGTCGGACTGCCGAAGATCTCACCTTCGGCGAGACCGCCGACCGTGGTGAACAGGTACAGCGACAGGTAGTACGAGTAGTACGCGGCCGTGAGCGACTTGGTGACGGTGAGGTCGGCGACGCTAACCGTCTCCAGCGGGTTGTCCCCCTGATCGAGGTTGTGCTTGAGGCCGATGACGATGTCGAGCGGCGCACCGCCGACGTACGGGACCAGGCTGCCCAACAGCGAGGCGGCGCCCTCGAGCTGCGTGAAATCCGCGGGATCGGCAGGAATCAGATTGTGCGGAATCCGAGTTGTCTTCATCCGCGCCAGGATCGCATCGGTTTCGCGTGCGACCTGCGTCCTCTGCGCGTCGGTGGTCGCGGTGCTCTGCACGTAGTCGCGGGTGCGGGTCACGATGCGGCTCAGCGGGACGTTACCCACGGCGTCACAGGTCTCGTTGTCGGCCAGCGAGAGCTGATTGGCCACGCTTCGAATAACCGCGGGAATGTCGATGTCGTAGGTGACGTCCTCGCTCGGGCGGCCCGCCTCGGCTCGCTGGTCCTCGGTCACCCGAGCCACGCACTGGTTCATCACCATGTTCGAGACGGCCTGATAGGTGTACTGCGCACCGAGCGCCCCACCCTGGACCGCGATCTGCAGGATCGTGTTGTAGGTCAAGTAGCCCTGGAAGCTCGCGAGCGACGTGCCTTCGAGGGGACTGCCCAGGAACGGCGTCAACTGCAGCGCGAACTTCGTCGGCGCGATCACCGTCGCGAACAGGTACAGCCACGCCGTCTCGACCGCCTGCGCGAGAGTGATGTTGCCGACCGGAATGGCCTCACCCTCCTGGCCGTCCTTGATCTTCAACAGCTGCATGACCATCCACTGCGAGATCGGTCCGCGGTACTTCAGCGATGGATCGTCGGTGTCGGCGCCGAGTGCCATCGGGTTGTCGGAGATGGCCAGGGTGGAGACGTTGAGCCGCTTCATATCCCGATGTGCGGCATCGCGAGCGGCGTAGGCGTTGGCCCGCAACTGCGGCGGCAACGAGGGGAGAAGTGACTCGAAGAGGGAATCGTAGACCACCGACATCGTGGTGAACTCGCCGCTCACGCACACGGTGGCCTGACCGCGGTTCTCATCCAGCGGCCGCAGCAGCGACCGCGGGCTCGCCGCGATCCGGTCGATGCGCTCCTGGAAGGTCTCGGCCGGCTTGGTGGCCGGCGTCCTCGGCGGTGCGGTCTGCTTGGCGACCGGTGTCGGGACCGGGGCGAGGGCCGGGCTCAGGACGGCGGCCGACCCGTTCGACGTGAAAGCGCTGGCCGAGAACGCCGTCAACGTGGCAACCGCGGACACCCGGACAAACCACGTCTTGCCCCGCCCCGACCGCTGACCCCGCATCGAACCCACCACTGCCACCTGCACTCCTCAGCCTCCCCGGTGCGCTGGGAGGACACGGACGAGCCGTCCACGCGCACCACGACACCGTCGCCACGCAACCTCACGACGGTCAGAATTTGAGGAAAAGTTAGCATAACCTTGCCTGAACGAAAGGATCGTGAGCAGGATCACCATCACATCCGGTAACACCGAACGTCAACGTTGGTTGACGATGATGGCTGCGACGTGCACGATGGGGGCATGCACACAGGAATCGGCACCGGGGACTCCGGCGACCCCGACAATCCGGTGTCGGCGTTGGCTGAGGTTGCCGACCGTCGCCGGCAGCTCGCACGTGACGAGGAGGTCGCGGTCCGGCGGGCTCGGACGGCGGGTCTGTCCTGGGCGGAGATCGGCGTGGTGCTCGGTGTGTCCAAGCAGGCAATGCACAAGAAGTACCGGCGGGTCGGCTGATGAGCGATCTTCCGCTGCAGTCGACATCCGTCGTCGATTCCTTGGGTTCCGACCTGTGCGCTGCGGGGTACACCGCCGACGGGGTGTCGGAGTTACTGGGCGTAGAGGCGAATGAGGCATTGGGTCGCGGGGTCTGGTGGCCCGCGCTCCGCGCCACCGGCGCCGATACTGCTTCTCCGTCGCTCGCCACTCTGGTCCGAGTGTTTCTCCTGGGCTCGGATGAGCCGGAAACCGCCGTCACGCAGGCATTTCCGACGACCGGCGTCGACGTCCTCATCGACGCGGGCGTGATCGAGCGAGTTGCCGACGGCCGCCTGCGTGCGGTCCTGGATATCCGGCCGCACGCCGATGACGTCCGGGACTACCTGGTCGTATCCGACCAGGACGCGGCCGTGCGGTCCGGTCCCGTGGCCCACGACCACGTTCTGGGGATCGGTGGTGCGTCGATCTCGTTGGTGCGCGCGGTGATCCGTGACCCGGTCGAGAGTGCGCTCGATCTCGGCACCGGGTGCGGGATCCAGGCACTGCATCTGGACGCGCACTGCGAGTCGATCGTGGCCACCGACACCAACCCGCGGGCGCTCGCCCTGGCCGCGGCGACCGCGCGGATCAACGGAATGGATTGGGACCTGCGAGCCGGCAGCCTCTTCGAGCCGGTGGCCGACGAGCGGTTCGACCTGGTCGTGTCCAACCCGCCGTTCGTCGTCGGGGCCGGTGGGCAGGACTACATCTACCGGGATTCGGGGATGGCCGGAGATATGATGTGCGCCAACATAATTCGGCAACTCCCGGATCATCTGACCGACGGTGGCACGGCGCAGCTGCTCGCCAACTGGATCGTGCGTGACGGCGAGGACTGGCGCGACCGGATCGTGGGCTGGCTTGACGGAACCGGACTCGACGCCTGGGTGGTGCAACGCGAACTCGCCGATCCGATCAGTTACATCTCGCTGTGGCTCTCCGATGCCGGCGAAGACCCGGAGCAGATCGCCCGCCGCGGGTCGGGCTGGCTGGACTGGTTCGCCGAGGAGCAGATCACCGGGATCGGGATGGGTGTGATCACCGTGCGCCGCAACGGCCGTCGCATTCCGGACCACACCATCGAGGAGATCACCGGGGCGGGTGAGGAGGTGACCGGCGAGGAGGCACGCGCCTTCCTCGACCGGCGCGATTACCTACTCGGACACGACGACGCGCATCTGCTGGCTGCGCGGTTGCGGACCGCGCCGGTCTTCCTCGAATCGCAGTCACTACCCGGCGACGGCGGCTGGCAGGAGATCGGGTCATCGGTGCGGCGACCCGGCGGGCCCGGCGCCGTTCTCGGCGTCGACGAGGTGTCCCGTGCACTGTTGGCCGGATGCCGCGGGCAGGTCCCCCTCGGCACGCTGATCGATCTGCTCGCCGGCGTCCACGACGTCGACGCCGACGCGCTGGCGCAGGCGGCCATCCCGGTGATCCGCGAGGCGATCGGCCGCGGAATCCTGTTCGAGACACGCTGATCCGCCGGCCGGCATTCTGGGCGGAATGTCGTTTTCGGAGGCAATGGTCACCCAGTGTTCACCTCGTGTGCGACCGCCTGATGCCGAGTGATCCATCGCGCTTCGTGAGGTGAGTGCGACAGCGGTACGACGGGTCGATCGGAGGAATCATGGTGCGTCCGAAGTGGACAAAGATCATGGCTGCGGCGGTGGCGGCGGTGGCATTGATGGCGCCGACGGTGGCGACGCACGCCCCGGCCGCCGCCGCTCCGGCATGTACGTTCACCTCGACGGCCGTACCGGCGTCGACGGGATTCACCGCGGCACAGAAGTCCGACCCGTTCACCACCGCGGCACCGGCCAATCACATCGCCATCCTCGACGGGTTCTCGCGCACGTCGCCGCTGGTCCGGCAACAGAACCTCGCGGAGACGGTGGCCGTCAACACCACCGCCTCGCCCGCGACCGCGCGGTATGCCGTCGACGACAACTACGCGATCGAGGGTCCGGCCATATTCAACGCCCTCGGATCGCAGCTGGCGCCGGCCTTCTCGGCGGCGCTGCGGGCCGGACAGTTGCCCAAGACCTCCGAACTGCTCCTGGGCGAGGAGTCGATCGCCGGGGAACGCATCAGCACCACCAAGGAGAAGAAGTACTTCCAGTATCCACGCCCGTTCGAGGTTGCGCCCCAACTCATTCGACGATACGGCGACGGTCGCCCGGACCTGTACGCCGCGGTCAAGGGCAGCGGCTCGTATCCGTCCGGACACACTACTTGGGGGTACACCCAGGCATTCCTGATCGCCTCGATGCTGCCGGAGATCGGTCCGCAGATCCTGGCCCGCGGCGCGGAGTACGGCTATCACCGCATCGTCCTCGGCGTGCACTACCCGCTCGACGTGATGGGTGGCCGGATGCTGGCCCAGGCCACCGCCTCAGAACTGCTCGGCGATCCCGGATTCGCCGCCCTGTTCGCCGCCGCCCGCACCGAACTGCGTGGCGTGCTGCAGGCCCGGGTGGGCGCACCGATCGGCTCCGTCGCGGCCTGTCAACAGCCGTGGGAGCCGACGGCGACGGCGCTGGCCGACTACCGGCAGCGGGCGAGCTACTCGTTCCTGCCGACCGGTGACACCGCATCCGCGCTCACCGTGCCGACCGGGGCGGAGAACCTCATTCGTGCCGCACATCCCGGGCTGAGTGCCTCCCAGCTCCGAAACATCCTGGCCCGCACCGCACTTCCGGCAGGATATCCGCTGGACAAGTCCGGGCCGACCGGGGGATGGCAGCGTCTGGACATCGCCCGCGCCTGGGTCACCCACTGACCTGTCACCCACTGACGCGCGCGCTCACCCGAAGGTGGCGTCGAGGGCGCCGATGAGATCGGCGATCAGATCGTCGGCGTCCTCGAGTCCGACCGAGAACCGCAGATGTCCGAACGTGCGGAACGGCTCCGGATAGGCGGCCACCCGTGGGCCGTCGGTGCCGACGTGAACGATGAGCGACTCGTCGTGGCCCAGGGAGACCGCCGAGGTGATCACCCGGAGGTGGGAGACGAAGCGGTTCTGGGTGGCCGGATCGCCGTCGACCGCGAACGCCATCATCGCGCCGAATCCGCGGCCACCGAACTGGCGTGCGGCGAGCTCGTGCTGCGGGTGCGACGTGAGGCCGGGGTAGGCGACGAAGGCCACCCGGGGATCACCCGCGAGGACCGCGGCGACGCGCTCGGCGGTGCGCTGATGCTGGCCGAGCCGTAGCGGCAACGTGATCGAGCCGCGCTCGATGAGCCAGGCGTTGAACGGGGAGATGACCCCGCCGACATCGACCATCGCCTCGCATTTGATCTGCCCGATGCGCTCGGCATCGCCGATCACGGCTCCGCCCATGGCATCTCCGTGCCCGTTGATGTACTTGGTCAACGAATGCACCACCAGGTCGGCGCCGTCGTCGAGCGGGCGATACAGCGGCGGTGGGGTGAAGGTCGAATCGACCAGCAGGACGGCGCCGGCGTCATGGGTGAGCGTTGCGAGGGCGGAGATGTCGGCGACCTTGGTCGTCGGATTGGCGATGGCCTCGGTGATCACCATCCGGGTCTTCGGCCGCATCGCCGCGGCCACCGCGTCGAGATCGGTGATGTCGACGAAGCTCGCCTCGATCCCGTACTTGCGGGGGAGCAGTTCGGTCCACAGCTTCCACGTCGCCTCGTAGGTGGTGTCGGACACCACGACGTGGTCGCCGGCGGCGACGAAGGTGAAGAATGCCGCATGCAGCGCCGCGACACCCGAGGCGAGGGCCACGGCGTCCTCGCCGTGGTCGAGGACCGCCAGTTTTCGTTGCAGGGCAAGCTGATTGGCGCCCGAGTTGCGGGTGTAGAGCAGGTCATCGGTGCCCGACCAGTCGACCGCCTCCGGATTCGGGGGCAGGTGATAGGAGTTGGCCATGGTGATCGGTGTGCGGATCGCGGCGCCTCGGGTGTCGTTGCCGGCGTGGACGGCGGTCGTCATGTCACCGGCGGTGGCGATCACCTCGTCGCGATTGCCGCTCATGACGGTGATCCGGCGGAGACCGAGCGGCGAACCGACGAGTGTGTGGCGGAGGCGACACCGACGGGCCGCACGGCCGGTGCGGGCATCCTCCGCGCGATGGCCGCGGTGATCGGCGCCGCGAGAATCGCCGGCAGATGATGCAGCTTGTCGACGTGGCAGGCACGCCGGAACTCCGCCCACGCCCAGCATGCTCCGAACACTCCGACGGCGATCGCCGTCATCGACCACGTCGACCACGGCCGATCCAGGATCATGATCGGCACGACGACCAGGCCCAACGACTGGATGACATAAGAGTCCAGACTCCGGGCACCCGACAACATCAACGGTCGCAGCCAGTCGCGATGCCACTGGGCGAGGAAGACACGGAAGACGCCATAGACGACAGGGACGACGACCCAGGCGCCGACGACTCGCGCCACGCCCAGGTCGAGCTTGTCGCCCAGCGCCGGCTCGAAGGCGGCGAGGGGGCCGTCGATCACCAGGAAACCCATTGCCGCGGCCACAATGGCGGCCACCAGGACCAGCAGTGGCAGGTGCCGTTCGATCCTGGTCGCGAGGTGCCACCGCCGCCAATTCCACCCGATCGCAAGGGCGGGCACGAACAGAACCTGCCAGGCCGCCCAGTTCTGGATCCGGGGCGCGGTCATGTCGGCGGTGAGATAGAACCAGTCCGGC
The DNA here is from genome assembly GCF_053587995.1 of Gordonia sp. NPDC003504. Taxonomy (NCBI): domain Bacteria; kingdom Bacillati; phylum Actinomycetota; class Actinomycetes; order Mycobacteriales; family Gordoniaceae; genus Gordonia; species Gordonia sp. NPDC003504. Next base: position 146,898 of record NZ_JBSFPC010000010.1, on the reverse strand, counting down.
GGATTGGTCTGGGCGAGTATGTACAGTCCGATCGACGCGGCGACGACCGCCGCCCACCACCCGCGCGCCAGCATCGGCAGGATGGCGAAGGCCGAGGCCATCAAGACCATGTACATCAGCAGGATGTTCCCGCCGCTCGGCAGGTACGCCATCGTGACCGAGGCCCAGATACCCTCGGCCCACCCGTCCACCGGCAGCAGCCAGGTGAGCCGGAAGTAGCCGGCCATCCCCGCGGCCACCGCCACCAATGCAATGGTGAGCTGGCAGACGTAGAGGACCGCGAGGCGGGCGGCGAGCTTGCCGAAGGCGTACCGCATGCCGTGTGCGTCGATCCAGCCGTGATGGACCAGCCCGAGGATGAACCCGGACACCAGGACGAACACACTCATGCCGTCCACGTAGGGGAAGGCATGGGTAGGCATGGCGATCTTGGCGCCGTCGGCGAAGTGGGCGGTGATCATGCTCCAGATCGCCAGGCCGCGCGTCACGTCGATGGCGAGGTCCCGGTTCATCGCCCAGAGACTATGGCCGGGCCGTCGCCCCCAGGGCCACGACGCGCCGTCGAGTCCCAATCGTCACATTTGTCACTTGAGTAACAGGAGTCTCACCCCGCCATCGAAAGACGCAGGTGACCGTTGATCAGGTGTACAGGTCGGCGATCGCCTGCTTGTAGGTGTCGCTGATGACGTTGCGCTTGAGCTTCATCGTCGGCGTGAGCTCGCCGGATTCGATGGTGAAATCGGACTCGAGGATGTCGAACTTCTTGATGGCCTCGGCCTTGGACACCTTCGAATTCGCCTCCGCGACGGCCGCGTCGATCTCGGCGCGCAGCGCCTCGTTCTTGATGAGGTCGGTCATCGGAGTGTCGGCGGGCAGGTGGTGGCGCTCGAGCCACCCCGGGGCCGCCTCCGTGTCGATGGTGATGAGTGCGCCGATGAACGGCATATTGTCGCCGACCACGAGGCACTGGCTGACCAGCGGATGGGCGCGGATCGCGTCCTCGAGCTGGGCGGGGGAGACGTTCTTGCCGCCGGCGGTGACGATGATCTCCTTCTTGCGGCCGGTGATGAACAGGAACCCGTCGTCGAGATGTCCGATGTCGCCGGTGTGAAACCAGCCGTCTCGGATCGCGTCCGCGGTGGCCTGGGCGTTGTGCCAGTAGCCGGTGAACACCACCGGACCCTTGAGCAGCACCTCGCCGTCCTCGGCGATGGCGACGCTGACGCCGGGCACCGGCCGTCCGACCGAACCGACCTTCTGGTGGTCCTCGTTGTTGGCGGTCACCGCGGCGGTCGTCTCCGAGAGCCCATAACCCTCGTACACCGGGATGCCGACGCCGCGGAAGAAATGTCCGAGCCGGGCGCCGAGGGGGGCCCCGCCGGAGATGGCGCCCTCGCAGTTGCCGCCCAGCGCGGCGCGCAACTTCTTGTACACCAGCACGTCGAACAGCTTGTGCTGCAACGACAACATCAATCCGGCCGAACCGTTCTCGGTGGCCTTGCTGTAGGCGATGGCGGTGTCGGTGGCCCGATCGAAGATGGCGCCCTTGCCGCCGTCGTAGGCCTTCTGCTTGGCCGAGTTGAAGACCTTCTCGAACACCCGCGGCACCGACAGGATGTAGTTGGGCTTGAAGACCGCGAGGTCGTTGATCAGATTCGGGATGTCGTTGGTGTGGCCGAGGATCACGCCGTTCTCGACACACCCGACGGCCACGACGCGTGCGAAGACGTGGGCCAGCGGCAGGAACAGCAGGGTGGAGCGGCCCTCGACCAGTCCGGCGCCCACCGCGTCGCGGGTGGCGGCGCACTCGGCCAGGAAGTTGGCGTGGGTGAGTACGACGCCCTTGGGCCGGCCGGTGGTGCCCGAGGTGTAGATCAGGGTGGCGGCGTCGGAGGAGAGCTGGTTCGCGTGTCGCTCGTCGAGTACCTCGTCCCCGAGCTTTTCGCCCCGCTTGCTCAGCTCGGCCAGTCCGTGGCGGTCGATCACCAGGGTCTCGCGCAGCGGATCGGGGGAGAGGATGACCTCCTGATGCTTGGTGAACTGCGCCTCGGATTCGATGATCAGAAGGGTGGTGCCGGAGTTCTCGACGATGTATTGGACCTGATCGGTGGCCGAGGTCTCGTAGATCGCGACGGTGACCGCGCCCGCGCGCCAGATCGCGTAGTCCAGGACCGTCCACTCGTAGCGCGTCGACGACAGGATCGCGACCCGATCACCGGCCTGCACGCCCGAGGCGATGAGTCCCTTCGCGACGGCATCGACCTCGTCGGCGAAGTGCTTGGCCGTCACCGTGATCCACGTTCCGGACGCGCGCTTCTTGAACAGCGGCATGGTGGGCCGCTGTTCGCGGTAGCGCAAGATCGCGTCGACCGTCGTGGCCTTGTCGTCGATGGCGAGGTCGGACGGGGTGGTGTATTCCTGCATGACGCTCCTGGGTGAATACGGTGTGGTCGAATATGGGTGATCGAATACGGGCATTTCGGGCAGACGGTGCGAGTCACATGGCCGCTGCGTAGTGGTAAGTGGCACCTAGGGTATCAGCAACCCGGTGGCGCCGATCACAGTGCGGATCGACCGTCGCGACGTCGGAGAAACCGATGTCACCACGGCCAAACCGCCGCAGATAAGGACTCTGGCCGTCGCGCGCATTACAGTTATCTCGATGAACGGGACACGCAGACAATGACCGATCAGCCCGACACCGATTCGCCGTCGATGAGCTTCGACGACCTCGACATCGACGACCGCGTTCGCAGCGCGATCGCCGAGGTCGGCTATGAGACCCCGTCGCCGATTCAGGCGGCCACCATTCCACCGCTGATGTCCGGCCGCGACGTCGTCGGACTCGCGCAGACCGGCACCGGCAAGACGGCCGCATTCGCCATCCCGATCCTCTCGCGGATCGATCCGGCGCTGCGCCGTCCCCAGGCACTCGTCCTGGCGCCGACGCGCGAACTCGCGTTGCAGGTCGCCGAGGCATTCGGAAAGTACTCGGCGCACATGCCCGACGTCCGCGTGCTGCCGATCTACGGCGGCCAGAGCTACGGCGTGCAACTCGCCGGGCTCAAGCGCGGCGCGCAGGTGATCGTCGGCACCCCCGGCCGTGTCATCGATCACCTCGACAAGGGCACCCTCGACATCTCCCAACTCGAGTACCTGGTGCTCGACGAGGCCGACGAGATGCTCACCATGGGCTTCGCCGAGGACGTCGAACGCATCTTGGCCGAGACTCCCGACGACAAGCAGGTGGCGCTCTTCTCGGCCACCATGCCCAGCGCGATCCGCCGGCTGGCCCAGCGGTACCTGCACGATCCGCAGGAGATCACCGTCAAGGCCAAGACGGCGACGGCGCAGAACATCACCCAGCGCTACCTGCAGGTGTCCCATCAGCGAAAACTCGACGCGCTGACCCGTTTCCTCGAGGTCGAGTCCTTCGACGCGATGATCGTCTTCGTCCGCACAAAATCGGGCACCGAGGAACTCGCCGAGAAGTTGCGCGCACGTGGCTTCTCGGCCGTGGCGATCAACGGCGACATGGTGCAGGCGCAGCGTGAGCGGACCATCAATCAGCTCAAGGACGGCACGATCGACATCCTGGTCGCCACCGACGTGGCCGCCCGCGGACTCGACGTCGAGCGCATCTCCCACGTCGTCAACTACGACATCCCGCACGACACCGAGTCCTATGTGCACCGCATCGGCCGCACCGGACGCGCCGGCCGATCGGGCAACGCGTTGCTGTTCGTCTCGCCGCGGGAGCGTCACCTGCTGCGGGCGATCGAGCGGGCCACCCGGCAACCGCTCACCGAGATCGGATTGCCGTCGGTCGAGGATGTCAACGCCCAGCGGGTGGCTCGCTTCGCCGACTCGATCACTGAGAACCTCGGTTCGGACAACCTCGACATGTTCCGCAAACTCGTCGAGGACTACGCGCGTGACAAGGACGTGGCGATGGCCGACATCGCCGCCGCGCTGGCGCTCGAGACCCGCGACGGCGGCTTTCTGATGGCACCCGACCCGCCCGCGGGAGAGCGGCCCGAACGCCGCGAACGCGCCCCACGCAAAAGCGGCGGCGGATTCGCCACCTACCGCATCGCGGTGGGCCGCAAACACAAGGTGTCGCCCGGCGCGATCGTCGGCGCGATCGCGAACGAGGGCGGACTCACCCGGGGTGATTTCGGCAACATCAGCATCCGCGACGATTTCTCGCTGGTGGAACTGCCCGACAACCTCGATCGCGAGACGCTGGAGTTGCTGCGCAACACCCGGATCGGCAAGAACCCGATCGATCTGCGCAAGGACATGGGCCCCCCGCGTGGTCGGGGCGGCAACAAACGCACAGGTCAGGGGCAGCGTGGGCGCGACGGTCACAACTCCCGTGGGGACGGCTGGGGTAAGCGGGGTTCGCGCCACGTCGCCGGACGGCCGCGGAACTGACCCACTGACCCGGCGATCCGCGACGGTGGCTCCGGCGTGTCCGGGTTGAGGCGATGTTGGGCGTTTCGAGATTTTTCCGTAACCTTTGTCGGGGGGATCGCGGGCGACCGTGTTCGCGCCCCCGTCGTACAACATCTCAGCAACATCAGGAGTGAGTCCCCAGTGTCAGTGGTGGATCCCATCTCGGCAGCCGAAGCCATGTCCCACACCCGCCGCGGCGATGCCGTGGTTCTCGACGCGCGCCCGCAGGTCGTGCGGCATCAGGGGAGCCTGCCCGGAGCGGTCGTCGTCGAGCCGACCGATGTCCGCGAGCGCCTCGCGCCCACGCCGTCGGGCACCTTCCCGGTGATCGGTCACCCCGACACCGAGATCAACGTGGTGTCGGTCTCGTCACAGGCGCCTCGCATCGCCGAACAGATCGCCGACCTCGGCTACACCAATGTCCACTACATCGACGGCGGCTATCGGGCGCTGCGCAGCAACCCCGGATCGTAATCGGCGTCCTGCCGCCCCGGCGGCGGCTTGATAGCGTGATGGGTCAGACCCGACCGGAGGTGACCGACGGCCAGACTCGCCCGGTCATCGGCCGGTTGGACGATCTGCGCAGGAGGACACCACGCTCATGACCGAGGAGGAGCATCGCGCGCATCGCCGCGATCAGGTCTTCGGCCTGCTCGGTTTCTTCCGTGACCTGCTGGCCTCCCGCGGTCATGACGTGGCTGACGTCGGCGAGCACCCGGCGGTCCTGCCGGTGGGGCCCGGCACCCCGATAGCGATTCGGTCCGGTGCGGCGGCCGGTCAGCTCGTCGTCGAACTCGGGCTCGATCACGTCGGATACGACAGTCTGTCGGCGATGGTCGACGACCTCACCGAGTCGCCCCAGTCCCGGGAACTCGTGCTGGCCGCCGGCCTGCTGACCGTGTCGTCGCCGGATTCGGCGGATGCGGCCGGCACCCCCACGATCCGCGAGTACCTGCTGACGCAGCCGGTGGTGGCCGAGCGGGACCCCGATCGGGGCACGATCCGCGTCGCGGTGGCGGCGGGATCGGTCCCGACCCTGCACGACGCCCGACTCTTGTCATCGGTCGAGGGCATCGACTTCCAGAACACCGCGAAGGTGCGCGCGAAGATCGAGTCGTTGCCCAGCCCGCTCCATCCGAAGGCCGACGATCTCCTGCACGATTGGGTTTCGCGTGTACGGACCGACGCGGCCGTGTCGGTCGAGGTGGAGTTCGTCGGAGCGCTGGTTTGCCGGCGACGCAGTCCCGACGCGCTGCTCGACTTCTACGAGACGATTCTCACCCGACTGCGCGATACGGCCGAGGAGGACATCCCCATCGGGCTGGCCCAACTGGTGGCGCCGATCGAATCCGACGAGCGGCTGGCTGCGCTGGCAGCGTCGGGCGCGATGCCCGCCGAGGATCTCGTCGGCGATGCGCTCTTCCCGCTGCCCGCCAACGTCGAACAGCGCGACGTCTTCGCCCAACTCGGTGTCGACAGCGGTGTCGTCGTCGAAGGGCCACCGGGCACCGGGAAGACCCAGACCATCGCCAACGTCGTGTCGGCGCTATTGGCCAAGGGACAGCGCGTCCTGGTGACCAGCGAGAAGCCCGGAGCGCTGGCCGTCCTCCGCGACATCCTGCCGCTCGAGTTGCAGGCCCTGACGGTGTCCACCGCCGACATCACCCGCGACCGCTTCGAATCGATGGTCTCGGGTGTCGAGGAGATCGCCGAACGCAAGGCAACCTACGTCGAAGGCGTCGGCACCGCCGAGATCGATGACCTGACCGCGCGCCGGGAGCAGGCCATGGCCCGCCGGGAACGTGCGTTACGCGGACTCTGGGAGCTGCGCCGCGCCGAGACCGAGATCCACGAATGGGTGGCCGGCGACTATCGGGGCACCGCCGCGCAGGTGGTCCGTGACTGCAACGCCCACGCGGCGCGATACGACTGGCTGCCGGGACCCGTCGAGGGGGCACTGCCGCCGCTGGAACCCGCCGAGTTCACCCGGGTGCTGGAGTTGTTGCGCACCACCAGGAATCAGCCTTCCCGGCAGGCCCAGCGCTTCGTCGACCTCGACGACTTTCTGCCCGATCCGGCCCGGATGGATCAAATCTGCGCGCGTATCGCGCATCGCCCCACCGAACCCATGGTCGGTACCGGCTCGTTGATGTCGATCCTGTCCGGTGTCGACAGCGCCCGATTGATGCGGCTCAAGGAGATCTGCGATCGGCTCGGCGTGGCCGCGACCGAGGTGGCGGCCTTTCCGCCGGCCATGGTCGACATGGCCGACCGCCTGCTCGCCGGTGAGGCCACCCATCTGTGGTCGCGTGTCACCACCCTGTCGCCGGTCATCGCCGACGCAGCGCGCCGAGATCGTGACCTCGGCGCGCAGGCGGTCTCGGTCGACGGTGCACGCCCCGGGGATGGCGAGTTATTCGCCGCCGCAGCCGCTTTCCTGCGTGGCGGGGGCCGCTGGCGTGGCCGCATGCGGCGATCGGAGGCACAGCGGGCCGTCGAGGAGTCCGGGGTCGCGGCCACCGTCGACGGTCGCGTACCCACCGACGAACGGTCGTTGCAGGCCGTCGCCGATCACCTCGCCGTGTTCGACGCGGTGTACCACGCGCAGCGGGTGCTCGCCGATCTGCACGTTCCGGTCGACGTCTCCGGAAGTCGGTCATCACAACTGAATCGGCTGGTCGGACTCGACGAGCGCCTCGGGTGGATCTCGACGCTGTTGTCCGAACGCGACGCGCTGGTGCGCGAACTCGAGGCGATCAGCCCCGGCGGGCCCCGACCGCGCAGTGTCGCCGAGGCGGTGGCCGTGGCCCACGACGCCGGTGCCATCGCGGCGGCCAACGACGCCCTGCTGGCCGAGAAGGAACTCGGTGACCACGTCTACGCGCTGGCCCCCGAACTCGAACGCGGGCCGTCCGCGGAGGGGGATGCGCTCATCGCGGCACTCGCGAGTGCGGACGCCGATGCCATCCAGGCCGCGCGACGGGCCGTGGTGGCGGCCCGGACGCAATGGGAGGACCAGTCGGCCCTGGACCTGCTGATCCTTCGATTACGCAGCAAGGCACCGGAATTCGCGGTCATGCTGGCCGAGTCCGCCGACGATCCCGCGTGGGACGGGCGCCTGCGTGAGGTGCGTCGCGCATGGGACTGGCGTCGGGCGCGGACGTGGGCGGAACAGCGCAGCGACCCCGACGGCGAACGGCGGTGGTCGGCAGCGCTCGACGAGTCCGAGGCCGATCTGGCGCAGCTCACCACCCAGTTGGCCGCAGCCCGCGCCTGGCGGGCGTGCCTGTCGCGGGTGACGGTCGCACAGATCCAGGCGCTGCAGTCCTACCGGGACCACATGATCAACCTGGGCAAGGGATCGGGGAAACACGCACACCGCTTCCGGGCCGCGGCCCGGGAAGCGATGACCGAGGCCGCCGCCGCCGTGCCGGCGTGGGTGATGCCACTGGCCGAGGTCGTGGAAATTTTCCCGGCACAACAGAACTCCTTCGACGTCGTCATCGTCGACGAGGCCAGCCAAACCGATGTCACGAGCGCCTACCTGCTGTGGCTTGCACCCCGGGTGATCGTCGTCGGCGACGATCGCCAGTGTGCGCCCACCGGCCTGTCGGGCACCACCCTCGACGACGCCTTCGCCGGCCTCGACTCCCACCTGCCCGATCTGCCCCACTACCTGCGTGACGGGCTGACCCCACGGTCGAGTCTGTTCTCCTTGCTGCGCAGCCGATTCGGGCATGTCATCCGGCTGCGCGAACACTTCCGCTCGATGCCGGAGATCATCGGGTACTCCTCGGCACAGTTCTACTCCGACGCACCGCTGATCCCGGTCCGCCAGCACGGCGCCGACCGACTCGACCCGCTGCGGACCCAACTCGTCGACGGCACCGCGTCCGGGCAGGGCAACACGCTGGTGAATGAGGCCGAGGCCGCTGCGCTTGTGGAGGTACTCGTCGAGTGCCTCGCCGACAGTGCCTACGACGGAATGGATTTCGGCGTCATCGCGCTGCAGGGCACCCGGCAGGCCGAGATGATCACCCGGTTGCTGCGTGAGCGAGTGGACGATGCGCAGTGGCGTCGCCGACGGATCCGGGTGGGGACGCCCCCGGATTTCCAGGGCGATGAACGACGCGTGATCTTCCTGTCGATGGTGGTCTCCGATCCCGGCGCCATCGCGGCGCTGACCCGGGCCGAATCCCAACGTCGCATCAACGTCGCGGCGTCGCGCGCGATGGACCAGATGTGGTTGTTCCACTCCATCGCGCTCGACGACCTCGGCGAGGGCGACCTGCGCAGATCGCTGCTCGATTACCTCGAGGCGAACCAGGGCCCCGCGATCGATCCGATGCCCGTCGACATCCCGGACGACCGGCGGGTCGAACCGTTCGAGAGCCTCTTCGAGCAGAAGGTGTTCAACATCCTGTCCCGTCGTGGGTACCACGTGACGCCGAAGGTGGTGGTGAACAACCGATGTATGGATCTGGTGGTCACCGGCGCCGACGGTCGGATGGCGGTGGAATGTGACGGCGACGAGTTCATCACCACCGGTGCGCAGGCACGTTCGGACATGGAACGCGAACGCGAGCTACGACGGTGCGGTTGGGAGTTCTGGCGCGTGCGTGAGTCGGAGTTCGAACTCGATCCCGACACCGCCCTGGCCGGACTGTGGGATGCGCTCGACCGTCGCGGCGTGAAGCCGGGGTCGGTGCCAACCGGCCCGGCGCGATCCGAAATCTCTTGGCAGCCGATCGATCTCGCGTCAGGGGAGTAGCGCGGGGTCGGTTCTCTCACCGCTGGACGAGGGCGCTCACCACCGCGGGCAGGGCGGTGGCCGCGGTGGCCCGCAGATGATGTGATGCCGCCGCGGACAGCGCCGAGGGCTCCGGGTTGATCTCGACGACAGGCTCACCGGCCGCCGCGGCGCGCTCGGGCAGCGACGCGGCCGGGTACACCACTCCGCTGGTTCCCACCACGATCACCAGATCGGCTGCGCGGAAGGCGCTTTCGGCACGTTGCCAGGCGTCTTCGGGTAGGGCCTCACCGAACCACACCACGCCGGGGCGGACCCGCCCCCCGCAGATCGGGCAGGACGGCGGTGTCCTCCGGGACGTCGGCGGGGTGTCGAGATCGGAATCGGGTTCGGACCTGTCGAGCATGGCGTCGGGGTCGTACGGCGTGGCGCACCGGGAGCACCGCGGTGCGAAGAGGCTGCCGTGCAGGTGACTGAGCACCGGGGTGCCGGCGCGCTCGTGCAGATCGTCGACGTTCTGGGTCACGATCATCACCGCACGTGCCTCGGAATCGCCGGAGTCGTCGAGTCCCGCGGTCGGCAGATCGGCGAGGGCGTGGTGGCCCGCGTTCGGCTCGGACCGTCGCACGAGTCGGGCGCGCCACCGATACCAGGCCCACATCAGGTCCGGGTCGGCCTCCCATGCCTCGGGGGTGGCCAAGGAGGCCGGATCATAGTTCTCCCACAGCCCCACCTGCGCATCGCGGAAGGTCGGGATACCACTCTCAGCGCTCATGCCGGCGCCGGAGAACACGGTGATCCAGCGGGCCTGCGCGGTGAGGGCGACCACCTCGTCGAAGGCGGCGGAGGTCGTCACGGCAGGGTGCCCATCGCCTCGCGCAGGATGGCGGCGGTCTCGTCGGGGTTCGGGTCGCGTCGCACGAGGAGTCCGCGGACGAATCGGATGCGGTCGCCGTCGGCGCGCGGAAGCACGTGCAGGTGGGTGTGAAACACCGTCTGGAACGCCGCGGAACCGTCGTTGAGGGCCAGATTGATGCCGTCGACCACCAGGTCGGAGACCTTCATCGCGGCCGCGATCCGTCGCCCCGCGGCCCACATGCGGGCGCCGTCGTCGATGCCCAGGTCGGTGAGTCCGCCGGAGTGGGTGCGCGGGACGACCAGGGTGTGTCCGCGCATGATCGGGCGGATGTCGAGGAAGGCGACGACGTGGTCGTCGGCGTAGATCTGCCGCGCCGGCGCGGCGCCGGTCACGATGTCGCAGAATACGCAGTCGGTCATAATCACCACACCCTACGGGTCCGGCCCGACGCACATCGGAGGTGGACGCTCGACCCACTCATACGACAACGCGCGCGGACGTGTTTCACCTCACATAACGATTAGATAACAGACCATCCCTGACCTGCGGAACGCTCGCTCGGTGCGGCAAAAGCGCCCGTGAACTGCCGCAACCCACCGGGGTGTGACGGGCCACTCGGTGGACGCCTGTGTTACCCGCGAGATTACCGACCGGTATACCGCGGGGTCAGTTCGGAACATGAGGAATCCCTCACTTTTGTGTGCCATGATTGGTCCCACGAACACGTCGACGGTGCTTCACCGATGAATGCCGTAGCCCCAAAGGACTTGTGGTACAGGCGCGTTCAGTACAACAGAGCGACGCGAGGCCAGCCCGCAAGCCAACGGGTGGTGGTCGCGATGACGCACGCCCTGACTCGGCGTCGTCGTCGGTCGCACCCCAATCCGGACACAACCCACAGGAGTTCATGTGACCGTCGATCACCACCGCACCGGAACCGCCCGCGCCCAGACCGGCCCCTCGGAGAGCCTGATCGATCGGCTCGAGAACGGCGAGGCCTACGCGATCAGTTTCGGCGGGCAGGGCTCTGCGTGGTTGCCGACGCTGGCCGAGCTGGTGATCGACGCCGATCTCGAACATCGGGTGTCGGCCGTGGTCGAGGCGGCCGAACGACTCGTCGAACCGGTCGCCGACGCGATCACCATGGCGCGCCCCGACGGCTTCCATCCGCTGTCCTGGGTGCACGCCATCGACACCGGTGAGCAGGTCCCCGCCGACGCCGAACTCGCCGACTTCACCCTGTCGGGTCCCGGTGTGCTGCTGACCCAGCTGGCAGCCATCGAATCGCTGAAGAAACAGGGCCTCGACACCACGAGCCCGGCACCGGTCACCGTCGTCGGCCATTCCCAGGGCTCGCTGGCGACCGGCGCCATCGGTGCCGACGGGCACGTCGCCGAGTCCGGGCAGGGCCTGCTGCTGGCCGTCGCCCACCTCGTCGGGGCGGCCGGAACCATCATCGCGCGTCGCCGCGGACTCGCCACCACGAGCGAGGGCTCACCCATGCTGGCGATCACCGGCATCCGCCCCGAGCGGATCGACGCGCTGCTGCAGGAGTACCGCGCGAACCTCTCCGTCGGTGAACTCGCCGCCGCCCCCGTCGTCGCCATCCGCAACAGCCGCACCTCGGTGGTGCTGTCCGGCGCACCGCGCCATCTGCGGGCCTTCGCCGAGCGCTGCGAGCAGGTCGCCGAGGCCGAGGCCGCCGACCGCAAGCGCAAGGTGATCGGCGGCGCGCCGTTCGACCCCACCACCGACCACCTCCAGGTCAGTGTCGCCTTCCACCACCCCGGGATGGCCGACGCGGTCGATCTCGTCGGCGAATGGGCTGCGCTGTGCGGAATCGACGTCGACCTGGCATTGCGGCACGCCCGTTCCATCCTGGTCGAGCCGGTCGACTGGGTCGCGACCGTGGACTCCGTCATCGACGCCGGCGCCCGATGGATCCTCGACTTCGGCCCCGGTGACCTCGCCACCCGACTCTCGGCGCCGCTGGTCCGCGGTCAGGGTGTCGGACTCGTGGCCGCGGCGCTGCGCGGCGGTCAGCGAAATCTGTTCAGCCCCGCCGGTATTCCCGAGGTTGCGCGCCCCTGGTCCGAGTTCGCCCCGACCATCGCCGAGCTGCCCGACGGCCGTCGCGTCGTCGAAACATCCTTCACCAAGCTGACCGGCCGCTCGCCGATGCTGCTCGCCGGCATGACCCCGACAACCGTCGACCCCGCCATCGTCGCAGCCGCCGCCAACGCCGGCCACTGGGCCGAGCTCGCCGGTGGTGGACAGGTCACCGAGCAGATTTTCGCCGACAACGTCGCCACCCTGACCGACCTCCTCGAGCCGGGCCGGCTGGCACAGTTCAACGCACTGTTCCTCGATCCCTACCTGTGGAAGCTGCAACTGGGCGGCAAACGCCTGGTGCAGAAGGCCCGCGCCCAGGGCGCCCCGCTCGACGGTGTGATCGTCTCCGCCGGTATCCCCGAACTCGACGAGGCCGTCGCCCTCGTCGACGAATTCGTCGAGGCCGGACTGCGTTTCGTCGCCTTCAAGCCGGGCACCGTGGAGCAGATCCGCTCGGTCATCCGCATCGCCGCCGAGGTGCCCCACCACCCGGTGATCGTCCAGATCGAAGGTGGACGCGCCGGCGGCCATCACTCCTGGGAAGACCTCGACGACCTGCTGCTGGCCACCTACGGCGAACTCCGCGCCCGCCCGAACATCGTCGTCTGCGTCGGCGGCGGTATCGGCACACCGGAACGTGCCAGCGCCTACCTGACCGGCGCCTGGGCCACCGACCACGGCTACCCGACGATGCCGCTGGACGGCATCCTCATCGGCACCGCGGCGATGGCCACCCTCGAGGCGACCACCGCACCCGAGGTCAAGCAGTTGCTCGTCGACACCGTCGGCTGCGACGAATGGATCGGCGCAGGCCACGCTACCGCCGGAATGGCTTCCGGCCGAAGCCAACTCGGCGCCGACATCCACGAGGTAGACAACGCCGCGTCGCGCTGCGGTCGCCTGCTCGACGAGGTCGCCGGTGACGCCGACGCCGTCGCCGACCGCCGGGACGAGATCATCGCCGCCATGGCGCCGACCGCCAAGCCGTACTTCGGTGACGTCGCCGAGATGACCTACCGGCAGTGGCTGGAGCGTTTCGCGACCCTGTCGGTCGGTGCGGCCGACGCCGATCAGCTGCCGTGGGCCGACATCACCTGGAAGCAGCGCTTCGTGGAGATGCTGCGCCGCACCGAGGCCCGGATGAACCCGCTCGACTCCGGTGAGATCCCGACGATGTTCGCCGACGTCGCCAGCGTCGAGGATGCGCATGCCGCGATCGATGCCGTCATCGGCGTCTACCCGGCCGTCGAGGTCGACATCCTGCATCCCGCCGACGTCGCCTTCTTCCTCGACCAGTGCCGTACCCCGGGCAAGCCGGTCAACTTCGTCCCGGTCATCGACAAGGACGTCCGCCGGTGGTGGCGCAGCGACTCGCTGTGGCAGGCGCACGACGCCCGCTACGGCGCCGACGCCGTCTGCATCATCCCCGGTCCGGTGGCCGTCGCCGGTATCACCCGGGTCGACGAGCCGGTGGGCGATCTGCTCGACCGTTTCGAGGCGCAGGTGGCCACCGACCTCACCGACGCCGGCGCGCAGCCCGTCGCGATCGACTCACGCCATCGGGCCGGGCTGGTCGCCGACGCCGGCTCGATCACCACGGTGCTCGAGGCCGACGACGTCAGCTGGGCCGGCCGCATCGTCCCGAGTCCCGTTGCCCGCCTGGGTGATCGCGACCGGTGGACCGTCGTGTCGCCCGAGCGCGCCGAACACGAGACCTCCGGTGCCGTGTTGGAGAAGGTCGACGACGAGCGCTTCGACCTGATCATCCCGATCTCCTCGGCCGCGGTGCGCATCCCGATGCGGATCGACTCGTCGGTGCGCGACGGGGGCAGCCCGCTGGTGCTCGCCGACGATGCCGCCGCCGCGATGCGGGAGATCTTGACCGTCGCCGCCGGTGGGTTGCTGGCACAGGTCACCGACGGTGCCTCCACCACCACCGTGTCGTGGAACCCGGATTCGGTGGCCGACCACGCCGCCGTCACCGGTTACACGATGCCCGCGCACCTGCATCCGACGACGCCGTCGGAGCCCTTCGGTTTCGCGGTTCCCGACACCCTGGTCGGCGCCTGCTGGCCGAGCGTGTTCAGCGTCATCGGCGCGGCCACCACCGACGAGGGCTGCTCGGTCATCGAGGGTCTGCTCGACCTCGTCCATCTCGACCACGTGGTCCGCCTCGTCGGCGACATCCCGACCACCGCAACTGATCTGACGGTCACCGCGACCACCGGAACCGTCGCCGACACCGAGGTCGGACGCGTCGTCGAGGTGGCCGTCGAGGTGCGTGCCGGCGATGCGACGATCGCGACGATGGATGAGCGCTTCGCGATCCGCGGACGCCTCGGCGCCGCCGAACTCACCGACCCGGCGCGGGCCGGCGGAGCGCTCGACGACGAGGGTTCGGCCACCCGCAAGACCCTGCGCGTGGTGACCATCACCGCGCCGTCGCGGATGACCGGTTTCGCCGGCGTCTCGGGCGACCGCAACCCGATCCACACCGACGCCTCCGCGGCCCGTCTGGCGGGTCTCGGCGACCCGATCGTGCACGGCATGTGGTTGTCGGCGGCAGCCCAGCAGGTCGTCACCGCCACCGATGCGAAGAACCCCATCCCGTCCCCGCGTCCGCTGATCGGTTGGACCGCACGGTATCTCGGCATGGTCCGTACCGGTGACGAGATCAGTGTCCGCGTCGACCGCGTCGGACTCGACGCCGGCCGCGAGGTCGTCGAGGTCACCGCCAAGGTCGGCGACGACCTCGTGATGAGCGCCACCGGACTGCTCGCCGCGCCGCGTACCGTCTACGCGTTCCCCGGCCAGGGCATCCAGAGCAAGGGCATGGGGCTCGACGCCCGCTCGCGGTCGAAGGCCGCACGCAAAGTGTGGGATCGCGCCGACAAGCACACCCGCAAGGCGCTGGGCTTCTCGATCCTCGCGGTCGTGCGGGACAACCCGACCACCCTGATCGCCAACGGCACCACCTACAGCCATCCCGACGGTGTGCTCAACCTGACGCAGTTCACCCAGGTCGCCATGGCGACCCTGGGCGTCGCGCAGATCGCCGAGCTCAAGGAGTCGGGCGGTTTCGTCGAGGGCGCCATCACCTGCGGGCATTCCGTCGGTGAGTACAACGCGCTGGCCGCCTGCGCCGGAGTGCTTCCGCTCGAGGCCGTGCTGGAGGTCGTCTTCCAGCGTGGCGAGGCCATGCACCATCTCGTTCCCCGAGATGAGCAGGGCCGCAGCGACTATCGGATGGCCGCGATCCGGCCGAGCCAGTTCGGTCTGGCCGACGAGGATGTCGCCACCTGGGTGAGCGAGTTCGGTGACTCGGCGGGCGAGTTCCTCGAGGTCGTGAACTTCAACCTGCTCGGCTCGCAGTACGCGCTCGTCGGTACGGTGCGTGGCCTCGAGGTGCTCGAGGAGGAGATCGAGCGCCGTCGTCTCGAATTCGGGGGCAAGCGCTCCTTCATCCTGGTGCCCGGCATCGATGTTCCCTTCCACTCCACGGTGTTGCGTGCCGGTGTCCCGGAATTTCGCGGCAAACTCGACGCGCTGCTGCCCGAGGAGTTCGATCCGTCGATCCTCATCGGCCACTACATCCCGAACCTGGTGCCGCGGATGTTCAACCTCGGTCGGGACTTCGTCACCGAGATCGCCGAGTTGGTCCCCTCCGACCCGCTGAATGCGGTTCTCGCGGATTGGGATTCGTGGTCCGCGCAGCCCGCCAAGCTGGCCCGCGTCATCCTCATCGAACTTCTCGCATGGCAGTTCGCCAGCCCGGTGCGCTGGATCGAGACGCAGGATCTGCTGTTCTCCGGCACCGAACGTGACGGCCTGGGCATCCAGCGCTTCGTCGAAATCGGACTGAAGGGCGCGCCGACCCTGTCGGGACTGGCGACCAACACCCTCAAGCTCGATGCCTACGGCTCGGCCACCACCGAGGTCGTCAACCTCGAACGCGATTCGGATGTCATCCTGGCCAAGGACTCCGGCCCCGAACCGGAGGACGAGGCCGACGAGCCGGCCGCCGATGCGGGTACCGAGAGTGCCGCCCCGGCAGCGGCCGCCGCACCTGCCGCCGCGCCCGCCCCGGCCCCGGCCGCGGCTTCCGGACCCCGTCCCGACGACATCTCCTTCGGCCCGGCGGATGCGGTCAAGGCCGTCATCGCGCTGTGGACCAAGATGCGGGTTGATCAGATCGGTGGCGCCGACACCATCGAGGCGTTGTGCGACGGGGTGTCCTCACGCCGCAATCAGCTGCTCCTCGACATCGGTGGTGAACTCGGCCTCGGTGCCATCGACGGTGCCGCCGAAGCCGACATGGGCGCGCTCGCCTCGACCGTGGAGAGCCTGGCCCGCGGCTACCGCCCGCTGGGCACGGTGCTCACCGACGCGGTCGGCGACCAGATCCGCAAGGTCATCGGCCCGACCGGCAAGCGCCAGTCCTACATCACCGACCGGGTGACCGGTGTCTGGCAGCTGGGCCCCGGCTGGGCCCTGCACACCCAGGTCGCGCTCGCGTTGGGCAGCCGCGACGGCGCCAGCGTTCGTGGCGGTGACCTCGGCGACCTGCTCGACGGCGCGGTCGCCAACACCGACGCGCTCGACGGCCTGATCGACCGGGCCGTCGTCGCCGCCGGTGCCGCCCGCGGGATCGCGGTGGCCAAGCCGGCCGCCGAATCCGGCGGTGGGGCCACCGTCGACGCGGCCGCGCTGGGCGAGTTCACCGAAGCGATCACCGGCCGCTCCGGGGCGCTGGCCTCGGCCGCGAACACCCTGCTCGCCAAGCTCGGTCTGATCGAGGAGGTCTCCACCCCGGAGGCCGCCGACGATCCCAATGCCGTGGTGGCACAGCGGGTCAGTGACGAGCTCGGCTCGGATTGGGCGCGCACCGTGGCACCGGCCTTCGACGAGGCCAAAGTGGTGCTCATCGACGACCGCTGGGCCACCGCGCGAGAGGATCTGGTGCGTCTGTGGCTGGCTGACGAGGCCGACCTCGATGTCGACGCGCAGGTCGCACGTTTCGTCGGCGCCGGTCACACCGTCGCCGAGCACGCCGGCTGGTGGCAGTCCAAGGCGGCCGCGGAGGGACATCCGGTGCATGCCCGCCTCTACGGTGCCATCGCGGCCGCCGCCGAGGAGCCCGGTCAGGGGCAGTTCGCCGATCAGGTCGCCGTGGTGACCGGCGCGAGCAAGGGATCGATCGCCGCATCGGTCGTCGCGGGCCTGCTGGCCGGCGGCGCCACCGTGGTGGCCACCACCTCGCGCCTGGACTCGTCGCGACTGGCGTTCTACAAGAAGCTCTTCCGTGACAACGCCCGCCACGACGCGGCGCTGTGGGTGGCGCCGGCCAACATGGCCGCCTACACCGACATCGACGAACTCGCGGCCTGGCTGGGCGGTGAGCAGACCGAGAACCTGGGCGGGACCACCGCGGTGGTCAAGCCGGCGATGAAGCCGACGCTGCTGTTCCCGTTCGCCGCTCCGCGGGTGGCCGGTGACCTCACCGACGCCGGCGGCCGTGCCGAACTGGAGATGAAGGTGCTGCTGTGGTCGGTTGAGCGACTGATCGCGGGGCTCTCGGAGATCGGTGCCGACCACGACATCGCCGCCCGCCTGCACGTGGTGCTGCCGGGCTCGCCCAACCGCGGCATGTTCGGTGGTGACGGCGCCTACGGCGAGAGCAAGGCCGCCCTCGATGCGCTCGTGACCCGTTGGGGCGCAGAGGAATCCTGGGGCTCGAAGACCACCCTCGCGCACGCTCTGATCGGCTGGGTCAAGGGCACCGGTCTGATGGGCCACAATGACGGCATGGTCGACGCCGTGGAGGCCGCGGGTGTGCGCACCTGGACCACCGACGAGATGGCGGCCAACCTGCTCGGACTGTGCGACTCCGACACCCGTGTCGCGGCCAAGGAGGCGGCGGTCATCGCCGACTTCACCGGCGGTCTGGACCCGTCGATCGACCTGAAAGCCCTTGCCGGAGCGGCGGCCGACGCGGTCGAGGAGGCCGACGAGGATGCGGCCGATGCCCCGGTCACCGTCGCGGCCCTGCCGGCCCCGGCACGCGCCACGGTGGGGATGACCCCGCAGTGGCCGAGCATTGACGCCCGGCCGGAGGACATGGTCGTCATCGTCGGTGCCGGTGAGCTCGGGCCGTACGGCTCGGCGCGCACCCGCTTTGAGATGGAGGTCGACGAAAAGCTCTCCGCCGCAGGTGTTCTCGAACTCGCCTGGAACACCGGCCTGATCACCTGGGACACCGCGCCCAAGCCGGGCTGGTACGACACCGAATCCGGTGATCCGGTGGCCGAGGCCGACATCGCCGAGCGCTATCACGACGTGGTCGTCGAACGCTGCGGCATCCGTCGCTACGCCGACGACGGCGCCATGATCGACAACACCTCACCGCTGCTGACATCGGTGTTCCTCGACGAGGACCTCACCTTCTCGGTGTCCTCGGAGGCCGAGGCACGCGCCTTCGCCGCCGCCGACCCGGAACGCACCCGCGTCGTCGCCGACGAGGAGTCCGGCGAATGGCAGGTCACACGACTGGCCGGCACCGAGATCCGGGTGCCGCGCACGTTCACCCTGACCCGCACCGTCGGTGGTCAGATCCCCACCGGATTCGATCCGACTCGCTGGGGCGTCTCCGCCGACATGGTCGAGTCGATCGACCGGGTGGCGCTGTGGAATCTGGTCGCCACCGTCGACGCGTTCCTGTCGTCGGGCTTCACCCCGAGCGAACTGATGCGCTGGGTGCACCCCGGTCTGGTGGCCAACACCCAGGGCACCGGCATGGGCGGCATGACCTCGATGCGCGAGCTCTACATCAACACCATCCTCGGTGAGTCCAAGGCCAACGACATCCTGCAGGAGGCCCTGCCGAATATCGTTGCCGCCCACGTGGTCCAGTCCTACGTCGGTAGCTACGGTGCGATGATCCACCCGGTCGCCGCGTGCGCCACCGCCGCGGTGTCGGTGGAAGAGGGCGTCGACAAGATCCGGCTCGGCAAGGCACTGTTCGCGGTGGCCGGCGGCTTTGATGACCTCGGCATCGAGGGCATCGTCGGATTCGGTGACATGTCCGCGACCGCGGAGTCGGCCAAGATGGCCGCCCGCGGAATCGACGAGCGCCGCTACTCGCGGGCCAACGATCGCCGACGCGGTGGATTCGTCGAATCCCAGGGTGGCGGAACGATCCTGCTGGCCCGCGGCGACGTCGCGGCGCAGATGGGTCTGCCGGTCCTCGGTGTGGTGGGCTGGGCGCAGAGCTTCGGCGACGGTGTGCACACCTCTATCCCGGCCCCCGGCCTGGGTGCGCTGGGTGCGGCGCGCGGTGCGCTGAGTTCGCCGCTGGCCAACGCGCTCAATGCATTGGGTGTCTCCGCCGACGACGTCGCGGTGGTCTCCAAGCACGACACGTCCACGCGGGCCAACGATCCCAACGAATCCGAACTGCACGAGCGGCTCGCGGCGGCGATCGGCCGGAGCGAGGGCGCGCCGCTGTTCGTGGTGTCGCAGAAGTCGCTGACCGGCCACGCCAAGGGTGGTGCCGCGGCCTTCCAGCTCATCGGGCTGTGCCAGGTGCTGCGCGACGGCGTCATCCCGCCCAACCGCAGTCTGGACTGCGTCGACGAAAAGATGGCCGAGTACCCGCATCTGGTGTGGGCACGGGAGACCCTGCGTCTGGGAGATCGCTTCCCGCTCAAGGCCGGTCTGCTCACCAGCCTCGGCTTCGGTCACGTATCGGGACTCATCGCGGTCGTCCATCCGGAGGCGTTCATCGCCTCCCTGGATCCGGCCGAGCGGGATGAGTACCGTCGCCGGGCCGCCGAGCGGGAGCGCAACGGCAGCCAGCGTCTGCTGCAGGCGATGTGCGGTGGCGAGGCCGCCTACCGTCGTCCGCCGAACCGCCGGTTCGACGAGGCCCGTGACGAGCACGACGCCGAGGCCGACCTGCTGCTGGATCCGGCTGTGCGCCTGGGCACCTCGGGTGCCTACGGCGATGCCGTGTCCGGATCGGGCGTGAGCTGAGACATGGCCGTACTGGGAGTGGGGATCGACATCGTGTCCGTCCCCGAATTCGCCGAGCAACTATCCCAACCGGGTACCACGTTCTCCGACCGTTTCACGGTCGGGGAGCGGCGGGACTCGGCCGCCGGAACCGGCGAGGATGCCCGTCACCTCGCCGCCCGCTGGGCCGCCAAGGAAGCCGTCGTCAAGGCGTGGTCGGTCAGCCGCTTCGCGCGGTCGCCACTGCTGCCGCTGATCCGGCACAGCGACATCGAGGTGATCACCGACAACTGGGGCCGTCCGGCCATCCGGCTGGCCGGCGAGATCGCCGAGCACCTGCGTGACACCCTCGTGCACGTGTCGCTGACGCACGACGGTCCGTCGGCGGCGGCCGTCGCCATCATCGAGGGAGCCGGCTGAGCAGCGGGTCCATCACCCCCGACGTCCGGGCCGCCACACCGCTGTGGCGGCCCGGTCTTGTCTCACCGTCTCGCCTCACATGGTCGAGGTGGATTCCTCGAGGAGCAGGTATCCGGCGAGCATCCGTTTGAGTTCGCTGACGGTCTCCGGATGATCGTGACCGTCCTGCACGGAGAAGCTCAGCAACGAGTACGCGGTGTGGACGAGGACCTGCGACATCATGTCGCGGCGATCGCGCTGTGACGGGGTCAGCGGCGCGATCAGCCGCGCCACCTGCTCGGCGAGCACCCGCTCGTTCTGCGACGCGGTGGCCCGGGTGGCCGGGGTGGACTGCACTGCGAGCCACACCGCACGCCGGGACGGATCGTCGCGCCACAGTGCGGCGAGGTGATCGAGGAACTTCTCGAGTAGCACCGGCCACTCCAACGACGGGACCTCCGAGGCGAAGGCTGTCAATTCCTCGCGGACGGCGACCGTGTCGAGCCGGTCGAGTTCGCAGACGATGACGTACTTGTTGGCGAAGTACTGATACAGCGTCCCGATGGGAACCTCTGCGCGGGAGGCGATTTCCTCGCACGTCAGTGATTCGAACCCGACCTCGGTGAGCAGATCGCGCGCGGCCGAGAGCATCGCGGAGAACTTGCGTTTGCTGCGTTCCTGAGTCGGCCTCTTGCGGGGGATCAGCGGTTGCGCGGTCATCGTCGGCTACGCGGTCAGTCCAGCTTCATGTCGCGACGGAGTTTGGCGACGTGACCGGTGGCGCGGACGTTGTACTGGGCCAGGGCGATGGTGCCGTCGGCGTCGACGACGAACGTCGACCGGATGACGCCGGTAACGACCTTGCCGTAGAGCTTCTTCTCGCCGAAGGCGCCCCATGCGGTGAGCACCTCCTTGTCCGGGTCGCTCAGCAAGGGGAACGTGAGGCCCTCGGCCGCGGCGAACTTCGCGAGCTTTGCCGGTTTGTCCGGTGAGATTCCGATCACATCGATGCCGGCGCCGTTCAGCTCGGACAGACTGTCGCGGAAGTCGCAGGCCTGCTTGGTGCACCCGGGGGTGGCGGCGGCCGGGTAGAAGTACACAATCACCTTTCGCCCTGCGTAGTCGGCGAGCGAAACCGTATTTCCCTCTGCGTCCGGGAGTGAGAAGGCGGGTGCGGGGTCGCCGACGGCGAGGCGATGTGACTCGGACATGACGCCAGGCTAGCCGATCAACGTCCATGCTCAGCAGCGGTCATGGCGTAGCCTGAGATGGCGCTCACGCAGCAATCGTCCGCGCCGGGAACTTCATCCGGGTGCGGGCGCGTTGTGTCAGCAGTCCCGAACCCGGCCCGGTGCCGGTGTCGGGTGCTGTTCGTCGGGCAATTTTTCCGTTGGTAAGAAGTTTTGGAGGACCACGTGGCCGGGGATACCGACCGTATCGAACAGGACATCGCGAAGGCTCGCGAGGAACTGGCCAGCACACTCGACACCCTGGCTGCTCGGGCGAACCCGCAGCGCCTGACCGAGGACGCCAAGAGCGCGGCTCTGGCGTTCGTGAACAAGCCCGCGGTGAAGTACGCCATCGCCGGTGTCGGTTCGGTTGTCGTCATTCTCGTCATCCGCAAGGTCATGAGGTGACCCGGGTGCGGGGCGTCAACGCCCGACACGCACTCCTCCTACTCACCGCCGGCGCTGTTGTGACCGTTTTGCCAGGTTGCACGGCGTCGTCGTCGTATTCCGACGCTGTCGGGAATGCGCCGGCGCTGAGTTCGTTGGGGCAGCCGAACATCGCCGTCACCGGGTGGGCCGACCGCCCGGTGAAGGACAACGCCGTGGGGGTGATGCCCGGGGCGCCGCTCACGGTGACCGCCCATGACGGAAGCCTGAAGTCGGTCGTCGTCACCGGCGATGACGGGCCGGTTGCCGGCACCGTCTCCGCCGACGGCTCCACGTGGACCGCGACCAACGCCCTCGACTTCGGGTCGGACTACACGCTGACCGCGGCGGCCCAGGGCATCGAGGGTGCCGGAGCCAAGAAGCTGACGTTCACCACCGCCTCGGCGGAGTCGACCGCGTCGGCGTCGAGCGTGACCGCCGAGGGGGAGACCGTCGGCATCGGGCAGCCGGTGATGATCAACTTCGATCAGCCGGTCACCAACAAGCTCAACGCGCAGCGTGCCATCCAGGTCACCACCGACCCGCCGGTCGAGGGTGCCTTCTACTGGGTCAACGACTCGATGCTGCGGTGGCGCCCGGAGCACTACTGGAAGCCGGGCACCAAGGTCAGCGTCAAGGTCAACACCAAGGGAATCGATCTCGGTGACGGCGTGTACGGCGACAACAACCTGAGCACCCACTTCACCGTAGGACGCAGCCTCATCGCGTCCGCCGACGACAACACCCACCAGATCACCGTGTCGATCAACGGCAAGGTGGTCCGCACGATGCCCACCTCGATGGGTAAGGACTCCACCCCGACCAACAATGGTGTTTACATTGTGGCCGAACGGGATCCGAGCGTGATCATGGACTCGTCGACCTACGGGGTGCCGGTCAGTTCGCCCGGTGGCTACCGCGAGACCGTGTACGACGCGACCCGGATCTCCTACAGCGGCATCTACGTCCACTCCGCTCCCTGGTCGCTGGGTGACCAGGGCGTCGACGACGTCAGCAACGGATGCCTGAACGTCAGTCCGGACAACGCCGAATGGTTCCTCAACACGGCACTGCGCGGCGACATCGTCACCGTGAAGAACGCTGTGGGACCGATCCTTCCGGGTGACGACGGTCTCGGTGACTGGAACATCCCGTGGTCGGTCTGGAAGAAGGGCAACGCCTGACGATCGGTGCGACACCGAGCGGAATGCGCTCCTGACCAGCCGATTTCATTTCTGGGGCACCGGTCATGTAATGTTTCCTCTCGGTTCGCCAAGCGCCATTAGCTCAATTGGCAGAGCAGCTGACTCTTAATCAGCGGGTTCGGGGTTCGAGTCCCTGATGGCGCACAGAAAAGCCCCCTTCACCGGTGCAAACGGTGGAGGGGGCCTCTTTTGTTTCGACCCACCCACGGTTTACCCACGACAAGCGATCAACCCGTCTCCGCGACCTTCGACACCGGCGAGAACGTCTCGAGGCCGTGCCGCATGTCCGGGCTTACGGCGACACGCTGCATGTAGTGCGCGCGCGTCACGTCGGGGCCGGCGTGACCAAGCTGCGCGGCCGCGGCCGCGGCCTCGAGCCTGGCCGGGGTGTCGATCGTGGTGCGGCGGTCGATGATGTCACCGCGCGCCGGCGCCGCACGGTTGCGGAGATCTTCTACCAGCGCACGTTTAGCGGCCGCACCCGTCTTACCGAAGCGCTCGACGGCCCGGGTGCGGCCATCGAAGTCGCGGTACTGGGCGCGGGCACGCCAACGGCCCGACGAGACCTCGGTCCGGTTGATCTTGTGTCGACGACCCTCAGCGTGTACGACCGCGGTCGTCAGTTCCTCGACGACCATGCCTCCGACGTCGTCGCGGGTTATTTCTGGGCGGCGTGAGCCGACACCCCTGATCGTTCATCCGATCAGGGGGCGGCCCGCGTCGCATCCGACCGGGATAATGTCGCCATGACACCTCGCCCATTCGGCGCAGTCCCGCTCCTGCTCACCATGATGGTCCTGGCGTCCTGCTCCAGCCAGGAGACCGCCGGCACCAGCTCCACGACCACGGTTGCCGCCAGCGCATCCGCGCCGCAGCCCATACAGAAGCAAGTCGGCCAACGTGCCGCAGCCGCATGCGCAGGCGAGTCCATCGACGACACCTGCGCACTCATCTTCACGGTGACAGCTATCGACAGCGTGCCGTCCTCGGACTGCTCGGACTACAAGCCGCCCACCGCCGACGAGCGTGTCATCCGGGTCGCCCTCGACGCACAAGGCCTCCACCCGACACCAGCACCGAACTCGCACATCCCGCCCGGGTACATCCTCAGCAGCGACTACTGGTTCGCCCTCGGTGCCGATGGCTACACCACCAAGGTTGACGTTGCCATCGGATGCGGCGAGTACACGCCCGGCCCGTTCTACACGCAGACCGACGTCGGCCAGAAGCTCCGTGGCGACATCCTGTTCAAGATCCCAGCGGACAGCACCACGCTCGAACTGCGCCCCCAGCCTGGCCTCGCCTGGCGCTGGGCACTCCCTGCGCAATGAGATTCGATCGGGGGCGTGTCCGCATCATGGATTGATCTCCGCCACCCGCGTTACCCACGGAGAATATGTAGAACCGGCGTCATCAGACGGAGTGGAGCAACGGCGCCGACGGTCCTGAACTGCGCTGGAGCGGGCAGCGTGTACCAGATCGACCAGGGTCGACGGCCCGACCAATTCAGCGGGTTCGGGGTTCGAGTTCCTGATGGCGCACAAAGAGAAGCCAGGTCAGAAGAAATTTCCTCTGACCTGGCTTTCTCGTTGAGTGGCCGGGTGTGCCACGAGCGTGCGAACGCCGCCCAGGACCTCGGACCGGCACATCCGATAGATCGACTCCGGCGCAACGAGATCCAGGCGCACGCTGAGGGCCGATCGGGCGTCCCGGTACACCAGCCCGCCGCGATCTACCGGCTGGCGACCCGGTAACCCGGTACGGCGGGGTCTCGCCTGCGTCACCCGATGCCGCGAGCAACCAGACGGCCCCGATGCCGGGTGAGAAGCCCTGGGGATCGTTCGCGACGCTCCTGTCGTCGGATGGGTAGATTTGCCGGACACCACCCGGAGGAGGACCCCATGAGCAGGCAGGGTAGGCGTGCCGACGCTCTACGGAGGTTGTCTGCGCGCTACGGGAGAAGGCCGACGATGCTGCTCTGGCCGGAGCCGCACTCGATTCCGCCTACGGCAAAGTCCGCGAGCGGGGCGAACTGCCCGAGGACACGGCATTCGAGGAAGTCGAAGCCGAAACCGAGCGCATCCGGCGGGAACGTCGCCAGGGCGTACATGCCGGTTCGCCGGAGGTAGCGGATAGTTGACCGTTGTCCTCGTACTGGACATCAACGCACTCATCAGTGCAGCCCTCAGCCCAAGCGGCCATTCTGCGCAGCTCATCGAACTTGCTCGACGGGATCGAATCTCGCTCGTCATGTCGGATCAGGGGACGTCGCCCTGCCCGCAGACACGATCTTCGCCACGATGCAGCGGTGCCCAGATCTCGATGACCTTCCCGGTGCCGAATTCGATCACTGGCGTGTGTTCGGGATCGGGGGCGCTGTCGAGCCTGAACGTATTCGGCCGCGGCCCACGTTGGGGCAGTGATTCTTCGGTCGGTGCCTCACAAGGGCGGGCGGGCCGGGCGCTCAACAGGATTCAGTGGGCGAGCGTCGCCCGGGCTTCACAGCCGCGCGTTTGCGAACGGCAGGTGACCGTGGCGTTCGCGGAACGCGGCGATCATGGAACTTTCGATTTCGGCGGTGTCCGCGTCGGGTGTCTCGCGCCACGCGACGAGCAGATCGGCGTGATCGACGAGCTGCCAGACGCGACGTCCGCCTGAGTGCGCGACAGTCTCACCGGCTCCGTACCGGCGGTACTCATCAAGCCGCCGACGCAGCCCGCGTCGGCCCCTCCTGTCGACGTTGGCCTTGCCGATATAGATCACACGGCTTGCTGGTACCCAGCGGTCGCGCAGGTCGGCGATCGGTTCGGTGGGGTCGCGGCCCTTCCAGTGGCCCGCCGGCGACACGTCGAGGAAATCCGGGGGCACGTCGGTGTCGCGCACCACGACGTACACGCCCGGCCCACGAGGCACGTCAGCGCTCGGCAGATCGTCGAATCGGACCCAGCCCGAGAACAGGGAGAGATCGATCTCGGGCGGAAGGTCGCCGCCATTGTGAAGCGCGCACATCTGATCATTGAACAACTGGCGACCGCAGCCAGGGACCGCGGCCTAGATCGCCCCGCGCGGGGCAGTCGGTCAAGGGAGACCTCTGTACCGAAGCACGACCGATGCTGGCGTCGCGGCGGCCTCGAAGTCCCGACATCATCGGTTCGATATCCTGCAGCGACGGGTTGGAGTCGACAAAGGGGTGCGGGGTGCTCAGCAAAGCCATCAGATGGTGTGCGCTCTTTCTCGCCGTCGTGTCGCCGGTGGTCTTCGTCGGTTCCCTGATCATGGGCGAGTGGTGGACCGCCGCGATGTTCGCCTTCTTTTCTTTCTACGGCGTCCGTGAACTGCGCAACGAGCGGAAGCGGTGCGCGAGACTGGCAGAGTGGCCGCGGGACCGCGTTGCGTCCGCGGTCGGTGAGGTCGACGACCCGATCGAGGCGGCCCGGCGGTTACGCGAGATCGACGACCGGCTTCGCCTTCTCGATTCGCTGGAGTTGGTCACCCGGGCGAGGTCCTGATCGCTTCCCGCGGGTGGTCTCCGGTCGCGCGGGTCCTCGTGGCTCGCCTGATTCATCGACGACCTGCGTGAGCGCCGACGACCCGCGCGAGCGACGACGACCTGCGTGAGCGCCGACGGCCCGCGTGAAGGTCGATATCGAAGCGGTCACGGTGTCGCGCCGAGGTTGGCAATCGGGCGATCCGGTCACCACCATGTGGTCATGAGCGACGACGCGACACAGCCGGCCACGCCCCCGAGACCTCCGGCGACCTCCTCGAACGGCCTGCCCTCGTGGGCATGGAAGGCGATCGCCGTCGGCATCCTCGTGGTGCTGCTGGTGATCACCTACTTCATCCTCGCGGCGTTCGCGCCACGGGAGTGGGCGCAGCACATCGGCACGATGGTCGACGGCAGCATCACCTCGGGCACCGGATACGGCCTGGCATTCGGATTCGTGTGCACCTTCGTCTCGCTGGTGCTGCTGGTGCCGATCTGGTGGACCCGTCGCTGGCGCGGGGGACGATACTGGGCGATCGGGCTGATCGTCCTCGCCGTGATCGTGTCGATCCCGAATCTGTTGACGCTGTCGATCGTGGCCGGTAACAGCAGCGCGGCACACGCGGGTGAACGCATCCTGGACGTGGACGGCCCCGGCTTTCGCGGCGCGACCCTGGCCGGGGTGATCCTCGCGGTTGCGGTGTTCGCCGTGGTGTTCTTCCTCGTCGTCAGGGTTCGCCGCCGCCGGAAGGCGCCATCGGCACCTACCTCCGGGACCGCTCCGACGACGGGTCCGAGCGCCGGCTGACACCGCGTCGCGCCGCGCCGGGGGACCCGGCGAATTTGGTAAGATCGCCCGAAAGCGACATGGACGTCCCGCTTGGTGCGGGGCGTCCATTCATGTCGAGGATCTCTCATCGCGCGAACACCGTCGGACGTCATTCGGCCGACAGCGGCGGGCGTGTGGGTGGGACTCCGACATATCCGGTATCTCGTACACTTGGTGCGGGATTGCGGGGATTGCATTGCTGGTGGTCATGGTTGCAGGTGGGAGAGTTATGGGGATCGGTCGGAATCGCTCGCGGTCATCGGTCGCGGTCGGTGTGCTGTTGCTGGCGATCGTCGCCTTGGTGACGTCGTGCTCGTCGGAATCGAAGTATTCGTCGAACGTCGGCAGTTCGGTCCTGTACGACGAACTGCTCAAGCCCGGCCTCGAGATCACCGAATGGGGCAACAAGCCCCTCGCCAACGATGCCGTCGGCGTGCAGCCCGGCGCCCCGATCACGGTGGTCGCCAGCGAGGGTGCGCTGACCAACGTCCGGATCAACAAGGCCGACGGGTCGGCCGTGGGCGGGGAGTTGAGCGAGGACGGAACCCGTTGGGTCAGTAGCGAACCGCTCGGCTACAACCGCACCTACACGCTGACCGCGGATGCGACCGGCGTCGGCGGTGCCACCACCCGCGAGGTGTCGTTCACCACGCGCGCACCGAACAATCTCACCCAGGCCTACCTGACCCCGGACAACGGCGAGACGGTGGGCGTCGGGCAGCCGGTCGCGGTCAAGTTCGACGAGTCGATCACCAACCGTCGTGCCGCGCAGGAGGCCATCAAGGTCACCACCGACCCGCCGGTGCAGGGTGCCTTCTACTGGATCAGTGACACCGAGGTCCGTTGGCGGCCGCAGGAGTATTGGAAGCCGGGCACCACCGTCAACGTCGCGGTGAACACCTACGGGATCGACCTCGGTGGTGGCCTGTTCGGTCAGGAGAACGTGAAGTCGACCTTCAAGGTCGGACGCTCGATGTTGATCACCGCCGACGACAACACCAAGCAGGTGACGTTCGTCCAGGACGGCAAGACGATCCGTTCGATGCCGACGTCGATGGGTAAGGACGCCACGCCTACCGACAACGGCATCTACCTGGTGTCGGACAAGCACGACAACATCATCATGGACTCGTCCACCTACGGTGTCCCGGTCGGTTCGGCCGACGGCTACCGCACGCCCGTCGACTACGCCACGCGAATGTCCTACAGCGGCATCTTCTTCCACTCCGCGCCCTGGTCGGTGTGGGCACAGGGCAACACCAACACCAGCCACGGGTGCCTGAACCTGAGCCCGGACAATGCGCTCTGGGTCATGCGCAACACCCTGCGCGGTGATCCGGTGGTCGTGAAGAACACCGTGGGCGGCACGCTTCCGGGAACCGACGGACTCGGTGACTGGAACATCCCGTGGGCGGTGTGGTCGAAGGGCAACGCCTGAGCGGCCCATCCGAACGCTGCCACTGAGCACTGTTACGATCGTCGCTGACATGTTCATGTGACGATGGGACACACACCATGGTGGAACGCTCTTCCTGGGAAGACGACGATCTGACCGCCCTGCGCGACCTTGCTCGCAACTTCTGCGAGAAGGAGATCAAGCCGAACATCGACAAGTTCATCGAGCAGCACCACGTCGACCGCGACCTGTGGAACAAGGCGGGCGAACTCGGACTGCTCTGCATGTCGATCCCCGAGGAGTACGGAGGCGGCGGGGGCACCTTCGCCCACGAGGCCATCCTGATCGAAGAACAGGCGCGCGTCGCCGACTCGTCGTGGGGCGCAAGCCTGCACAACGGCATCATCGCCCACTACCTGCTGTCCTACGGCTCGGAAGAGCAGAAGAAGACCTGGCTGCCGAAGATGGCCAGCGGTGAGGTGGTCGGCGCGATCGCGATGACCGAACCCGGTACCGGATCGGATCTGCAGAACGTCAAGACGAAGGCGATCCG
The DNA here is from genome assembly GCF_053587995.1 of Gordonia sp. NPDC003504. Classification (NCBI taxonomy): domain Bacteria; kingdom Bacillati; phylum Actinomycetota; class Actinomycetes; order Mycobacteriales; family Gordoniaceae; genus Gordonia; species Gordonia sp. NPDC003504. Next base: position 117,185 of record NZ_JBSFPC010000010.1, on the reverse strand, counting down.
GCAGGGCGACGAGTACGTCATCGACGGATCGAAGACCTTCATCACCAACGGCGCTCAGGCCGACCTCATCATCGTGGTCGCCAAGACCGATGCGAGCGAGGGTGCCAAGGGCATCTCGCTGATCCTGGTCGAGGCCGATCGAGAGGGTTTCCGGCGGGGTCGGGTGCTCGACAAGGTCGGGCAGCGCGGACAGGACACCTCGGAACTGTTCTTCGACGGGGTACGCGTGCCGGTCGACAACCTTCTCGGCAGCGAGGAGGGGCAGGGCTTCATCCAGCTGATGCAGCAACTCCCGCAGGAGCGGTTGATCATCGCGGTCGCCTCGGTGGCCGGCATGGAAATCGCACTGGCGCACACGCTGGCCTACACCAAGGAACGAACCGCGTTCGGCCGTCCCATCTTCGGGTTCCAGAACACCAAGTTCAAACTCGCCGAGGTGGCCACCGAGGCCAAGATCGCACGCGTCTTCGTCGACGACTGCATCACCAAGCATCTCGACGGCAAACTCGACATCCCGACGGTGGCGATGGCCAAGTGGTGGACCAGCGACCGGGCCATGGTCGTCGCCGACGAGTGCCTGCAGCTCTTCGGCGGCTACGGCTACATGAACGAGTACCCGATCGCCCGGATGTGGGCGGATCAGCGGGTGCAGAAGATCTATGCCGGCACCAACGAGATCATGAAGGAGATCATCGCGCGCACCCTCTGAGAGGTGGTGCGCGAGGCGATAATTCGCTTGCCTGCCGCGATAAGTTCGACGGCATGACCAAGCACGACAATGCAGACTTCCGGCAGATCGCCGAGCACGGCCTGATCCTTCGGGGTCAGGTCGGCTCGGGTCTGCATGGCGTGGCCACCGGTGCCGATGACCGCGACGAGATGGGTGTGTGCATCGAAGGCCCCGAATGGGTTCTGGGCCTGCAGAAGATGCCGTTCGAGCAGTACGAGTACCGCACTCAACCCGACGGGAATCGTTCGGGCGCCGGGGATCTCGACCTGGTGGTGTACTCCCTGCGCAAGTGGGCGCGGCTGGCCGCCGACGGCAATCCGACGATCCTGTTGCTGCTGTTCATTCCGGAGCAGGAATTGGTGTACCGCAACGACATCGGCCGGGAGCTGCAGGATTCGGCGTCGATGTTCCTGTCGCGGCAGGTCGCGGCACGGTTCGCCGGCTACCTCACCTCGCAGAAGGAGAAGATGCTCGGCATCCGAGCTCAACGCACCAACCGACCCGAGCTGATCGAGGCCTACGGGTTCGACTCGAAATTCGCTTATCACATGGTGCGCTTGGGTATTCAGGGTGTCGAGCTGCTGACCACCGGTCGGATCACCTTGCCCATCGTCGAACCCGACCGAACGTGGCTGACCGACCTCCGGCACGGACGGCACACCAAGGAGGAAGCGCTGGATCGGGCGGACGCAGCGGTGGCGGAGTTGGCCCGATTGGCCGCGCGAGCCGACCTGCCCGAGTATCCCGATCGACGTCTGATCAACCGACGGCTGCTCGACTGGTACGGCCGCAGTTGGCGAGCGCCGTTGTCGGATACGGTCCTACAGTGATCCGCTGATGTCCGCCGCGGACACCAGCGCCACCAGCGTGGGAACCACATGTGTTGCGGCGATACCGTATTCGTTGCGTCCGAGCTTGCTCGCCACTCCTGCCGCGGTGAGGATCTTCAGGTGGTGGTAGAGCTGGCCGGACGTCCCGAAGTCGCCGGCCGCCTGGAGATCGGTCACCGAAGCGTTGCCGCGCAGCAGGATTCGTACGATCTCCAGGCGGGCCGGGTGGCCCAGCGCGGCAAAGACCGCCGCGGACGATTCGGTGGGGAGGTCCAATGCCGCGGTGGCGTCGTAGTGGATGCTCCACTGCACCGGACCGGCCAGATCGACGGTGCCGAAATAACCTACGGTCTGCGCGCCGGTGGTGGCGCCGGGCGTGTCGGTGCCGGGAGGGCCCGGACCATCGGGTGGCGCGGTGCCCGGTCGTGGCGAACCACCGCCGCGTAGCGTCTCCTCGAGCCGGTCGACCCGCGCGGCGAGCTCGTGCAGCTCGGACTCGAGGTCACTCACACCACGCATCGTAATGCAGCGGTCACCTGCGGATCGGTGAGCGCGCCGAGAAGCAGGCGCTGGTGGGCGAAGTCGTTCCGCGCGGCGTCGTCGGGGGAGAGGCCGCGGACCATCAAGGTGCCGACCGCGATCCGGGCATCGGCGAACCGGTACTCGAACACCTCGGTCAGGATTCCCGGCAGACTTCCGCCCTTGAAGCCGAGTATCCCGCCATCGGGTGACACGCCTTGGTACTCCAGGACGTTCCGTGCGATCGCCGCACCCGGCCCGAGGGTCCCACGGGCGATCGCGGACATGAGCGCATGCAGTGAGCCGGGCGTTGCATCGATGGTCGAATCGGTGGCGACCGTCAGCGGCGGGGCCGTTGCGGCCAGGGAGAGCATGTGTGCCGCATAGGCCGGGTCGTGCCGGTAGCGTCGAGCGGCCGAATCCCGTTGGGCCGCAGTGTGAACCGTCGGGTCGAGGAGACCCAGGTACAGGCCGAGGAGACCGGGAGTCTCGTCGCCGAGACCGTAGGCGCGCATGATCGCGAGCAGTGCGCCGTCCCCGAGCCGTTCCCGGAGGACGTCCGGTGCGGCGGAGTCGGAGAACCGGATCATCACGTCGACCAGCTGCCGGTAGCTCACCTGACGGGTCCGGTCGACGGCAACCCCGTTGACCTCCGGAATCCCCAAGTACCGCAGTGATTCCCGGTGCGCACCTCCGTCGAGCGGAAAGTACCACTGTTCCCACTCGTCGACGCCGACGGTGTCCTCGGCATGCAGGTCTCCCCGCGCGACGGCCTGCGCGTAGGCGGCCAGGTGGACCAACTTGATGGCCGACGCGGTCGGGAACCGCACGCCGATGTTGTGGCCGAAGTCCTGCCCGTCGGCGGTGGTGATCGCCAGACCGTAGTCGTCGGGATGGGCCGCGAGGTAACCGATCCAGCCCTGCGTGGTCGAGACATCGGGCGGTGGGGGCGCAGCGCACCCGGCCATCGCTGGTGCTGCCTCGGCGTGTGGTGACTCAGATGCCGTCGGGACGGTCGCGACAACGAGGCCCGCGACGGTGAGGACGACGGTTGCCCAGATGCGCATGCCGTTCCCTTCCAGATCCGTAACTACGTAACAGCGTAATACACGGAGTGGGTGAAGGTAGGGATCGGCGCCAGGGCGAGGGCGTCAGTCAGCGAAGTGCGCGCAGTCCGGCTGCGCCACGACGCAACTCTGCCGCACGGTCGCGCGCGCCGGCACGTTCGTGGGTAGCCGCGGCTGAGTCGAGATCGGCGATCTCGGCGTCGACCAGCGCCGCCATCTCTGTCTCGGTGAGGGCACGGCGTCGCGCCTCGGCGGCGCCGACACCGAGTTCCGCGGATTCGATGGCACCGGCCCGTCCGGCGGGTATGCCCTCGGATTCGGCGTTGTCGATGGCGCCCAAGGTGGCACGGATCGCAGAGACCACGGCGCGATCTCGTGCGCGCATGGCAGTTCGCAGAGCGGTCCGGAGACGATCGCGAATCGGCTCGGCCGCGGCGGATTCGGGTGGGCCGAATTCGTTCGGGGTCATGACGTCACCGTAGGCTGTGGGCGCATTTCGGCGCCACCGATTATCGATCGCACCCCCCGATGCGTCGATAGCGTGAGTTGCACGAGAACCGAAGTTACTTGCGATCCTTGATGATCGACTTCACCTCGTCGGCGTCGATGTTCTTCGCGATGAGCTTGCCGGTCTTGACCTTGCGGACCGAGAAGCGGTCCTTCTTCTTACCGGGGGCAACGTTGAGGCCCACCTTCTTGGCTGCCTTGTTGAGGTCCTCGAGCATGACGCGCAGATTAGAGCATGAAGATGAACAACGACGAATCGGAGAGGTTCGCACAGTCCTCGACCGGCAGGAGTGGACGCAGTGCGCCATCATCGAACAATGTCGGCACTGTCGCATCACCGTCCGAGCCGCTCGTGACGGCATTCGGGAGACTGATCTTCTACCACGGTCCGATGGGTGCGGGGAAGTCGACTTTCGCGCTGCAAACGCACTTCAACCAGGGGCAACAGGGGCGCCGCGGAGTCCTCATCACCACCCTGGACCGCTCCGGCGAACCCAGGGTGACCAGCCGTATCGGGCTGGCCGCCGACGCGGTGGTCTTCGGTGACGGGCTGGACCTGCACGCTGTGCTGACCGCGCACGCCGCTCGCGACGGCCTGGACTACGTGGTGTGTGACGAAGCACAATTCCTGACCGCAGACGACGTCGAGGCGCTGGCGCGTCTCGTCGACGACGCTGCGATCGACGTCTTCGCCTTCGGCTTGCTCACCGATTTCCGAAGCGTCCTGTTCCCGGGTTCGGCGCGCCTGGTGGAACTGGCCGACGAGGTGCACCGCATGCAGGCCATTGTCCTGTGCTGGTGCGGACGGCCGGCTTTCCTGAACGCGCGCGTCATCGACGGGGTGGTGGTGCGCTCGGGCGAGTTGGTGGCGGTGGGTGACACCGACGACGCGCCGATGATGTATCGGGCGCTCTGTCGACGGCATCATCGCGATGGTCGTGCGGCCGGCTGATGACCGTTTGGATGAGGTGACACGAGAAACGCCCCGCCGGTTGAGGCGGGGCGTTTCTCGTGTCGGGGTGGATGACGGGACTCGAACCCGCGACAGCCAGGATCACAACCTGGTGCTCTACCAACTGAACTACATCCACCATCGGCGTCGGGAACCAGGGATTTCTCGCCGGGTTCCAGAGCCAGGCTCATACTCTAGCGAATAGTGGGCGTCGAATACCAATCGCTTTGTGACCAGCGTGTTCAGGCCGGGCCGAGGTCGGCGACGATGTGGGCGAGCGTCTCGCTGTCGGGGCCGGGTTCGGCGACGAAGGCCGCCGCGCGGTAGTAGCGGAGCTCCCGGATCGACTCGCGGATGTCGGCGAGCGCGCGGTGGGCCAGCCCCTTCTCCGGCTGGCCGAAGTAGATCTTCGGGTACCAGCGGCGGCACAGCTCCTTGATCGAGCTGACATCGACCATGCGGTAATGCAGGTAGGCGTCGAGGTCGGGCATGTCGCGGGAGATGAATCCGCGGTCGGTGGCGATGGAGTTGCCCGCGAGGGGGACGGTGCCCGCGGTGCTGATGTGGCGGCGCAGGTAATCGAGGACCTGCTTCTCGGCCTCGGCCAGGCTGACGGTGGAACGACGCACCTCCTCGGTGAGCCCGGATGAGGCGTGCATCTTCTGGACCACCTCGGGCATCGCGGCGAGAGCCGCGTCGTCGGCATGGATGACGACGTCGACGCCGTCGCCGAGGATGTTGAGGTCACCATCGGTGACCAGCGCCGCGATCTCGATCAGTTTGTCCGAGTCGAGTCGCAGCCCCGTCATTTCGCAATCGATCCACACCAGTTTGTCCTGCACGCGTCAACCTTAGCCAACGCACACACCCGCCCTCGGCCCTTGCTGCGGGGTAGGGCCTTTGGACCCTGTCGGTCGAGCTTCACGCCAACCTCCGATCCGGCCCGTAAGGTGGCACCGTGACCGACGCACTGTCTCCGGCCCAGACCATCGCCAGCGGCTACGCCTTCACCGGCCCGGCACTCGAGGTGGGGGCGGTGAGTGTCGACGGAACGGTCGATCCGAGCGCGCGGGTCCGCATCCCGCTGGCGATGATGAATCGCCACGGCCTGGTTGCCGGTGCCACCGGTACCGGCAAGACCAAGACGCTGCAGCTGATCGCCGAGCAGTTGTCGTCCAACGGGGTGCCGGTGGTGATGGCCGACATCAAAGGTGATCTGTCGGGACTGAGCAATCCGGGAACAAGCAACGACAAGATCACCGCGCGCGCCACCCAAACCGGTGACGACTGGCAGCCCGCCGCTCATCCGGTGGAGTTCGTCTCGCTGGGTGCCGAGGGGGTCGGCGTCCCGATCCGGGCGACCATCACCTCCTTCGGACCGATCCTGCTGTCAAAGGTTCTCGGGCTCAACGACACCCAGGAGTCGGTGCTGGGCCTGATCTTCCACTGGGCCGACCAGAAGGGTCTGCCGCTGCTCGACCTCAAGGATCTGCGGTCGGTCATCGCCTACCTCACCAGCGACGAGGGCAAGCCCGAACTCAAGGCCATCGGTGGCGTCTCCACCCAGACCGCGGGCGTCATCCTGCGCGCCCTGACCAACCTGGAAGCCGACGGCGGGGACACGTTCTTCGGCGAGCCGGAGATCGAGCCGGCCGATCTGCTGCGCCTCACGCCGGACGGGCAGGGCATTATCACCCTGTTCGAACTCGGTGCGCAGGCCGCACGTCCCGCGCTGTTCTCCACCTTCCTGATGTGGATTCTGGCCGACCTCTTCGAATTCCTGCCGGAGGTCGGCGATCTCGACAAGCCCAAGCTGGTCTTCATCTTTGACGAGTCGCATCTGCTGTTCGCCGACGCGTCCAAGGCGTTCAAGGAACAGGTCGTCCAGACCGTCAAGCTCATCCGATCCAAGGGCGTCGGCGTCTTCTTCTGCTCGCAGCTGCCCACCGACATCCCCAACGAGGTGCTCTCCCAGCTCGGCGCCCGTATCCAGCATGCGTTGCGCGCCTTCACCCCCGACGACCAGAAGGCGCTCGCCAAGACGGTGAAGACCTACCCGGTCTCCGACGTGTACAAGCTCGATCAGGTGCTGACCTCCCTGGGGACGGGTGAGGCCGTGGTGACGGTGCTCTCGGAGAAGGGCGCACCCACCCCGGTGGCCTGGACCGTCGTCCGCGCACCCCGCTCATCGATGGAAGCCGTTGGCGCCGAAGGCATCACCACAGCCGCCAAGGCGAGTCCGTTGTACGCCAAGTACGGTCAGGCGATCGACCGGGAATCGGCGTACGAGAAGTTGGCGGCCAAGACCCTCGCGCCGGGGGAGTCGCCGGATGCTCCCGCGCCCGCGCCGGTGCCCATCCCGGCACCCGCGCCGAAGCCCGCTCCCGCGCCCAAACCCCAACCCGAGGAGCCGGGCATGCTGACCGAGGTGCTGACCAGCAAGCCGATGCAGAGTTTTCTGCGGTCGGCCGCCAGTGCCGCCGGACGCGAGTTCAGCCGGGCCATCTTCGGGACGGGTCGTCGACGGAGGTAGTCGTTCCGCGCGATGTCGGCCCTCACTCGCTCTTGGATGCCCAGTCGCCGATCGAGATCGACTCCCTGACCGAGTCCCAGTACGTGCCCTCGCGTCCCGCGTCCCGGTCGATTCGTGAGACCGCTGCGATCATCTCGTCGGCATCGTGCTCCCACTGCTCGGAGTCGTGCCGCCGGAATCTCTCGGCCAGGTCGGTCACCGCGTGAGCCGTGGAAACATACTGACCCAGTGACGAATTCACGAAGCAGGGGGAAGCGTGGTCGCCGAGCTGCACGGTGCCGTCGGTGGCGTTGACCCATACGGCGCCGAGTGAGACGTGTGCGCTGAACACCACCCGCATGCCGGAGATCACGAGTCTGCGGTGACTGCGGATCTCCTCGCCGAACTCCCGTGGGATGCCCGTTGTGCACAACGCCTCGACCGTTTCTGTGCCACAACCGATGTCGAGGAGGGACTGCCGCGATTCGGGATAGACGACGGTGACGTCACTCTTCACCGATTCAACCGTCTCCGAGTTTGCGATAGAACGTCCCCACGATCGGTGCGACAACAGCGCGCGGGCTGTATCCGCCGGCCACCGACATCGCCTTCGAGAGCGTGCCAGGAACCACACGCATCTTGTTGTGTTCCAACGCATCCAGGCTCATCTCGGCCACCTTGTCGCTGGAATGCCAGAGGAAATCGGGGACCAGCTTGTCGACGATGGACGCGTCATCGGGCGACGGGGTCTGGGTGCGGACCGGCCCGGGGGCGAGCAGCGTGACGTGCACACCCTGGCCGGAAACCTCGCCACGCAACGATTCGCTGAAGGTGTTGACGAAGGCCTTGGTGGCGGCATAGGTCGCGTTGTGGGGGATCGGCATGTTCCCGGCGGCCGAGCCGACCATCAGGATGCCACCGGCGCCGCGCCGCACCATCTGGGGCAGCACCGCGAGCGTGAGGTCATGCACCGCAGCGACATTGAGGCGCACCTGCGCGCGTTCGTAATCGGCGTCGAGTTCGGCCACCGGACCGAACGTCGCGATACCGGCGTTGTTGGCGAGGATCGAGATCTCCCGGTCGGCGAGTTCGGCGGCCAGGATGTCGGTGGCGGTCGGGTCGGAGAGATCGGTGGGGCGGACCTCGACGGTGATGTCGTGGCGTCCGCGCAGTTCCTCGGCGAGGTCCTCGAGGATGTCGCCGCGGCGGGCCACCACGATGAGCGAATGCCCCCGCCGGGCGAGTACCCGGGCGAGGGCCATTCCGATCCCGGACGACGCTCCGGTGACGACGGCGCGGGCGGTGTGCGACGGTGCAGGCACTGGCATGAGCAGTATCGTAGCCAGCGCCGGCGCCCTGACCGCCCGCGCGTCGTCGGAGCTCTCGGCCGGTCAGTTGATACCGGCGACCACCTCGGTGCCCTGCCGGATGGCGCGCTTGGCGTCGAGTTCGGAGGCGAGGTCGGCGCCACCGATCACATGGGTGGTCACCCCGGCCAGCGTCAGCGGATCGACGAGGTCACGGACCGATTCCTGTCCGGTGCACAACACCACGTTGTCGACCTCGAGGACGCGGGTCTCGGTGACCTTTCCTTCCTCGTCGTGGAAGCTCAGGTGCAGGCCCTGATCGTCGATCTTGTCGTAGGTGGCACCCGAGATCTGTTCCACGCCTTTCATCTTCATCTGCGCGCGATGCACCCACCCGGTGGTCTTGCCCAGCGTCTTGCCCTGCTTACCGGTCTTGCGCTGCACCATGTAGACCTGGCGAATGGGGGGCAGAGGCCGCGGCTTGGTGACGAATCCGGGCTTCTCGCCGTCCTCGGTGACGCCCCACTCCTGTTCCCATTCCTTGAGATTCAGCGAGGGGGACTCGTCGGTGGTGAGGAACTCGCTGACGTCGAATCCGATACCACCGGCACCCATCACGGCCACTCGTTTGCCGATCTCGCGGCGTCCGAGCACGGCGTCGGCGTAAGACATGACCATCGGGTGGTCGACGCCGGGGATGTTCGGGATACGAGGGGTGACTCCGGTGGCCACGATGACCTCGTCGAACTTCTCGGCGATGATGTCGTCGGCGCTGACGCGGGTGTTCAGGTGCACGGTCACCTTGAGCACCTCGAGACGACGGGTGAAGTACCGGATGGTCTCGTGGAACTCCTCCTTGCCGGGAATGCGTGAGGCGATGGAGAACTGGCCGCCGATCGCGCTACCGCCCTCGTACAGGTCGACCTTGTGGCCGCGTTCGGCGGCGGCGACTGCCGCCGACAGCCCGGCCGGTCCGGCACCGATGACCGCGACACGCTTGGCGCGGCGGGTCGGGCCGAGCAGCAGCGTCGTCTCCCGGCCGGCCCGCGGATTGACCAGGCACGAGACGTGCTTGCCGACGAAGGCGTGGTCGAGGCAGGCCTGGTTGCACCCGATACAGGTGTTGATCTCGTCGGATCGTCCGTCGCGGGCCTTGTTGGCCAGTTCCGGGTCGGCCAGGAACGGGCGGGCCATCTGGATCGCGTCGACGCGGCCGCGCTCGAGGATCTCCTCGGCCAACTCCGCGGTGTTGATCCGGTTGGCGGTGATCAGCGGGATCGACACCTCGTCACGCAGACGCTCGGTGAACTTGACGAACGCCCCACGCGGCACCGAGGTCACGATGGTGGGTACCTGGGCCTCGTGCCAGCCGATGTCGGTGTTGATGGCGTCGACGCCGAACTCCTGCGCCTTGCGGGCCATCAGCGCGACCTCGTCCCAGGTCTGGCCCTTGCGGATGAGGTCGGCGATCGACTGCCGCAGGATGACCGGGTAGTCGGCGGGGACCTGCCGGCGGATCTCCTTGATCACCTCGACGAGGAACCGCTGACGGTTCTCGGTGTTGCCGCCCCACTTGTCGGTGCGGTCGTTGGTGTGCGGGCAGAGGAACTGGTTGATCAGATAGCCCTCGCCGCCCATGATCTCGATCGCGTCATATCCGGCCTCGCGAGCGAGCTTGGCCGACTGCCCGAAGGACTTGATGACGTGTTGGATGATCGGTTCGGTCATCCGCAGGTGCTTGAACGGATGGATCGGGGACGGTTCCTTGCCCGGTGCCACCTTGAACGGGGTGTAGCCGTAGCGGCCGGCGTGGATCAGCTGCATGGCGATCTTGCCGCCCTCGCGGTGCACGGCCTTGGTGACCCGGCGATGCCGGTACATGTCGACGGAGTTCGTCATCTTGCCACCGAAGGCCATCAGGAGGCCGGTGCGGCTGGTGCCGAATCCGCCGGTGATGATGAGTCCGGCGCCGCCGCGCGCCCGCTCGGCGAAGTATGCGGCGAGCTTGTCGGTGTCCCAGATCCGGTCCTCGAGACCGGTGTGCATCGACCCCATGATGATGCGGTTCTTGATGGTCATCCCGCCGATGTCGAGAGGTTCGAACAGGTTGGGGAAATGCGGATTGCGGTCGGTCGATGGGGCTGTCATCGAGTCACCTTTCTTGGTGGGTGGCAATGCCGGGAATGTGGAATGCGATGTCTGGGAGTTGCCGAGATACGGTGCAGATCAGGGATTTTCGTCGAGCTCACGTTGGAGCGCCGAGACCACCTCGTCGCACCAGTCGATGAAGGCCTCTTCGATGCGGACGCCGCCGCGCAGTACCAGGTACTGATGCAGCCGCCGGCCGGACAGGGAGTCGGGCGCGGGATAGTCGTCCTTCTCGAAACCCTGATATAGGTGCAGTCGGGCGACGTGCAGCTCGCGGTGACGTTGCAGTTCGGCGATCAACTCGGGCAGGTCGTCGCGGTGTGCCGCGCGGATCTTGAGGCCCAGGTCGTCGCGCAGCTGCTGGATGGGTGTCGGGGTGGTGACCCAGGCGTGCAGGGCACCCCGGCCGCTGTCCGACAGTGAATACACCTTCTTGTCGGGTCGTCCGTCCTGCGCGATCGGTTCGTAGGAGACCAGACCGTCGGCGTGGAGCTTGCGCAGGGTCCGATAGATCTGCTGATGGGTGGCCGACCAGAAATGCCCGATCGACCGGTCGAACTGCCGACTGATCTCGTACCCGGTGCCCGGGCGTTCGGCCAACGAGACCATGATCGCGTGCTCCAGCGCCATATGTGCACGGTATCAGTGCACCAACACACTATGCAACGAAGTGCCTATGTGTATCGGTGCATATGGTGCGGCTATCCGGCAGCGGGTACGAATAGCCGGGTACCACGATCGGCCGGCACGGTGGGCAGATCCTCCGGAACGATCCACGGCGAGCGGTCGCGCAGGCGGCCGTCGCGCAGTTCGACGACGCGATCGGCGATGTCGGTGACGCGGCGATCGTGCGTGATCAGCAGGGTGGTGCGGCCGGCCGCGATCCGGGCCAGCGGGGCCAGGATGCGTCCCACGCTGGCGTCGTCGAGGCCCGAGGTGGGTTCGTCGAGAATGAGAACCGGGGTGTCACGAACCATGGCGCGCGCCATGGCGATTCGCTGCCGCTGCCCGCCCGAGAGGGTGAGTCCACCATCGTCGAGGACGCTGTCGTATCCATCGGGCAGGGACTGGATGAAGGGGTCGGCGTCGGCGGCGATGGCGGCCCGCACGATCTGCGCGCGGGTTGCCGCGGGTGCGCCGTAGGCGATGTTCTCGGCGACGGTGGCGCCTTTGATGATCGGTGTCTGGGGGAGCAGGGTGACGACGTCACGGATGTACTGGCCGGTCAGTGCCCCGTAGTCGTCGCCGCCGAGCCGGATGGTGCCGGAGTCGGGGTGCTCGAAGCGGCACAACAGTGACGCCAGAGTGGACTTGCCGACGCCGCTGGGTCCGACGAGGGCGGTGACGCTGCCGGGGCGAAAATCCAGGGACACTCGGTCGAGCACCGCGGCGGCGCCCCGATGCAGAGTCACCCCGCGCAGCGATACCGGCAGGCCATGGCGTGGTGATGTGGCCAGGGTGGGACTCGCACCCGCGCCCGGTCGGGCCGGCAGGGGTGTGGCGTCGTCGGCGTCGTGTTCGCTCGGTTCCAGGTCGAGTACCTCGGCCACGCGCTCGGCGCTGACCGCCGCCGACGCGATCGCCAGACGAGCGTCGGCGATCTCCTGCATCTTGGGATAGAGCAGACCCAGATAGCCGGTGAGGGCCAACAACTGGCCGATGGTGAGGTTGCCCTGGCGGACCTGCCAGACGCCGGCGACGGCGATGGCCAAGGTGACCACCACCTGCCCGAACCCCATGACGGCCCCGAATCCGGCCTCGACGCGGGTCTGCGATAGTCGCGCCGCACGCCACGCCGTCCCGTGCTCGTGCAGTGTCCGGTGCTCGCGCTGCTGTTGGTTGTAGGCGACGGCGGTTTCGTGGCCGATCAGGGCGGTCTGCACCGCGTCGGCGATGTCGGCGTTGGCGCCCCGTTCGTCGCGGGTGACCGCCACCTGCCGGCGTGCGAAGATCGCCGAGCAGGCCCACAGCATGGGGACCGCGGCGAGCGCGACCAGAGCAACCTGCCAGTTCATGATGAAGGCCGCGATGACGAGTCCGATCGTGTTGGTCAGGGCGATGATCATCTGCATCACGCCCGAGCCGACCAGGTACTCGACGGCCTCGAGATCGCTGGAGTGCCGGGTGACCAGGTTGCCCAGCCCCAGCCGACGATGGACGACCGGGTGCAGTCGCTGGACGTGGGCGAACAACCGATCACGGAGCCGCAGAACCACATTCTCCGACACCCCGACGGAGATGATCTGGCCGTGGTAGTCGGCCGCGGTGGAGATGGCGGTCAGACCGAGCCAGAGCGCCGCGAGTTTCGCGAAGGCCAGTGCGCTGTCGGAATTCAGTGCGCCGTCGACGACGTCGGCGAGGACGAAGACCGAGATGATCTCGCAGACGGCGGCCACCCCGAGCAGGACACCCGCGAAGGCGAAGCGTTTCCACTGTCCGCGCATGGCAGGAAGGAATCGTCGGATTGCTGTGGTGGCGTTCATGGTTTCTCCGCGGGGTCGTCGGGCATGGCCGAACCCGGCGTGACGGGCACGGTCACGCCGGGTTCACGGGAGGTCGGCGTCGACGGGCACAGGGGAGGATGACGTCGGCGCCGACCGGCCTAGGATCGAGTGATCCGGCTCACTGCCACACCCAGATCCACTGGAAGGTCCGCCAGTCCCACACCCGCACGCGACGCCGGCGGCGGGGCTGGGGCTGCGGCTGGCGTCGCTGCTGTTGCTGGGGCTGACGTTGCTGTCCTGGCATAAGGTGTTTCTCCTTCTCGATCTGGCCGGCACCGATGCCGACGAAGAAGAAACTATGGCTCGCACCTTCGCTCGCGCTGCCCGGTGGCTGGCAGTGCGCTGTCAGTGAAATCTGTACGGACACTGTGTATTACGTCAACGCGCGCGTGTTGTCCGATGTGCACGTACGCGGGTGTGCACGGTGTGGACACCACGTACTCGGAGCGCGCCGGTGACCCGCGTAGGCCAGACTGAGGCGATGCAGAGTCCCATCGACAGTGATCGACGATTCTTCGGGTGGACGCGGGTCGACGACGCGGTGGTCGTCGCTCCCGGTGAGCGACTGAGTTGGCCGCGGACCGTCGGAATCGGGCTGCAACACGTGGTGGCGATGTTCGGTGCGACGTTCCTGGTTCCGGTCCTGACCGGGTTTCCGCCGGCCACCACACTGTTGTTCTCGGGTATCGGCACCATCCTGTTCCTGCTGATCACCCGTAATCGGCTGCCGAGCTATCTCGGATCGAGCTTCGCCATCATCGCGCCGGTGACAGCGGCAGCGGCGTCGCATGGCCAGTCCTCGGCGCTGGGCGGCATCGTGGTGGTCGGTGCGCTGCTCGTGCTCATCGGCGTCATCGTGCACTTCGCCGGTACCCGGTGGATCGACGTGGTGATGCCGCCGATCGTCACCGGCACCATCGTCGCGCTGATCGGGCTGAACCTCGCGCCGAGCGCCAAGGACAACTTCGAGAAGCAGCCGGTGACCGCCACCGTGACCCTGGTGCTGCTGATCGCGTCGATCGCGCTCTTCCGCGGCCTGCTCGGCCGGCTGGCGATCGTCATCAGCGTCGTCCTGGGTTACCTGTTCGCATTCGCCCGCGGCGAGGTGGACACCTCCGGCATCGACAGTGCGGCGTGGATCGGTTTGCCGCACTTCCAGAGTCCGACATTCGCGTGGTCGGTCATCCCCACCTTCCTGCCGGTCGTCCTGGTGCTGGTGGTGGAGAACATCGGGCACGTGAAGTCGGTGGCGATGATGACGGGCACCGACTACGACGACCGGATCGGTCGGGCGCTGGCCGCCGACGGCCTCGCCACCGTACTGGCCGGCAGCGGGGGTGGCTCGGCCACCACCACCTACGCCGAGAACATCGGCGTCATGGCGGCGACCAAGGTGTATTCCACCGCGGCCTACTGGGTGGCCGGAATCGCCGCGATCGTCCTGGGACTGTGCCCCAAGGTCGGTGCGGTGATCGCGGCCATCCCGGCCGGCGTGCTCGGTGGCGTGACCACCGCCCTCTACGGTCTCGTCGGCATCATCGGCGTGCACATCTGGGTGAGCAATCGTGTCGACTTCGCCAAACCCATCAATCAGTTCACCGCGGCCATCCCGCTGGTCATCGGCATCGCGAACTTCACCTGGGCCATCGGCGGTGTGAGCTTCGGCGGTATCGCCATCGGTGCGGTGGCGGCACTGCTGATCTACCACGTCCTGTGGCTGTGCGGTCGGTGGCTCGGCACCGCCGGGGTCACCGCAACCTGAGCGGTACATCGAGGCCGCCGGGCAGCGGCACCGCCGGCAACGGGGTCAATGCCCGCACCAGATCGTCGACGCCGAAGCCACGGCTGTCGGGAGCGCCATCATCGAGTCCGCTCAACACCTCGGACACCGCCTCGCGTGCCCGGGTGGCCGCCCGCCCGAGGGAGTCCGCGGCCGCGTCGGCGGCCTCGCTTCCGTAGTGTCCGACGAGGCCGTCGGGACCGCGCGGGACGTATTCGGGTGGATGGCCGCCCCGGATCACCTCGACCATCGCCGCAAAGGCATCGGACTGCGGATCGTTCCAGTAGCCACCGTGCGCGCCGACGCCCTCCACCGGCGAACCGTCACTGTAGAAACCGGTGTCGAGCCGCGTCACCCCGGGCGCCGAATCCGGGTCGGAGCCATGCGGATTGCCCGGTAGTGACTGCACGGTCTGGATCGGATCACCGGGTGCGGTCAGCGAGTACCGCGCCACGTCGGGATTGGCGTTGTCCCAGGGGGTGTCGAACACGCCGGTGCCCGCCGACGACGCGTAGATGACGTTGTCGGCCCGCAGGCCGAGTTGCTCGGCCGAACCGACGACCGACCCGCCGTAGGAGTGTCCGACGAACGTTGTGGTGGCACCGGGTGCGGTGGAGGCGATCTCGGCGTCGAGGGCCTGCCCGAAGGCAACCAGACGTGGCGCCATGTCACGCGCGTAGTGGGGGTCGACGGATGTGTCGGAGGCGACATCGAGGGCATCGAACGGTGCCCGGAACGGCCCGATCGGGTTGCCCGGGATCAGGTCGATGCCGAGATCGCGCGCGGCGTCGGTGTCGACGATCGTCTGGGGGAGTTCGCCGTCCAGGTAGATGAACACCGGGCCGCCGGTCTGCTGCGCGAGATTCCAGGCCGACTGCCAGTTGCTGCCGCCGTACCCATTGACGTTGGTGCCCGTTCCGGGGACATAGACGGTGGCGTTGCGTGTTCTCGCAGTCAGTGAGCCGACCATCTCGATGAGGCGGGGATTCTCGCCGTCGGTGAACGAGACGTAGACCCGTTCGGTGTCGACTCCTTCCGGGACCTCCTGCGCCGTAACGGAATTCATGTTCTTCGCGTCCAGGGGGATAGCCCGCTGGCCGAGATAGGAGCGCAGCGTCGTCGCATGCTGGGTGTCGGGTCCGTGCGTGCGGATCTCGGTGGCCAGCGCGTTGCGGATGTTGATCTCGTTGGCGATGCCGCGTATCTCGAACGGCACCCCGTCGAGGTTGCCGACGCGTTCCGGGTCGGCCTGGATGAGCCGGCGCATGTCGGTGGGGGACAGCCCGGCGAGAAGCGTGCGCCGTTGCTCGATGCTCAACTGCTCCAGCCGGTCCACCATCGTGTCCGCGTCGAGAGTGCCGATCCCGGGGACGGTGATGTCGGGTTGGCCACCGACCATCGCCGCGAGATCACCCCGGAGATCGTCGAGGCGGGCCCCGTAGAGTTCGTCGATCTCGTCGATGACATCGAGTCCGCGCTGTATCCGGCCCTGATGGGCGGCGGCGCCGTCGGCTCGGGCGGCCTCTCGATGGGTCACCATCCCGGCGTCGGAGACGTCGTATCCGGCCCTGAGCGCCTCGGAGACCGCGAGCAGCACCACCTGCTTGGCGTGGGTCAGATCGGTTCCGGCATCCTTGGCCTCGTCGGTGATCTGCTGCAACACATTTCGGACCTCGTCGACGTGGTCGGCCTCCTGTGCGACGCATCGCTGCGCGGCATCGTGAGTGCGGCCGAACCAGAAGAACGGCCACTGAACGGAGTCGGCGAAGGCGTGGCGCGCGCCGTCGAGGGTCTGCGCGGCGCGTCCGGTGGCCTCTCCGGCGCCGGTGATCGCATCGGTGTTCCAGCCGCACAGGCCAGAGATGGTGGGGCGCATCAGCGTTCGCTCATGAAGCCGAAGATGCGTGCGACGTGTTCGTCGCTGTCCACCGACGTACTCGAGAAGCACTCGAGTGCCACACTCATCGCGTGCAGACGTCTGCTGATGCCGTCGAGGCAGGCCGTTGCCGACTCGGGCGTGGCACGCAGAGCGCCGACGACGCGGCTCGCCGGTCCGGGCGTGGCGGCGAGGGTGCCCAGGTCGATGTCGCCGATGACCTCGCTCTGGGTGTTCCACTGCGCGGAGATCGCCGCGATGTCGTCGGGGTCGAGTTCGACGCCCAGCACACCGTCGGGGAGGGTGCTCCCGATTCCGTTGTGCAGGAGATCGGTGAGTGGGTGGTCTGTCATGACTGCTCCTCCGGGTGCGTGGGATGGTCGATGACATATCCGACGCACGGGAGCGCGATCGGTTCCCTGGGTGGGAACGCTTGTGGAGAAGTGCGATCGATCTCGGGGCTATCGAGTGTTATCGGGTCGCGCGGGCTGTCGACGACTTGCGCGAGTGGCCGGGACCTGCGCGAATGGTGAGCACCCGCGCGAGTGAGTGAATCTCTGAGTGCCCCCGGCAGGATTCGAACCTGCGACCAGCTGATTAGAAGAGTGAGTGTCCTTCGGTATCTCGCCGCGTCCCGTGAAGTTTTGTGCGGCAGGCGTTTCCAGGCGGCATGGCATCACTTGGCATAACGTCGGATAACCTTCGCTACTGTCCATATTCGTCGAATAAGCGTCGACCTGACTGTACGCCTTCGGTGGGGGCGAGATCGACACTCTAGACACTGAGTGTTGCTGTCTAACAATGTAGTTCGAGTTTGATCCCGAGGTGGGCGTCGGGTATTTGTGGAGATGCCCGTGAACTACTTCGAGATGAGATGGTGAACACACATGGATCTCCTGAACACCAAGCAGGCCGCCGAGTACGTAGGACTCGCATTCCAGACGATGTCGAACATGCGTTGGCGTGGTGACGGCCCCGCCTACGTCAAGATGGGGCGAACGGTCCGATACCGCCGGGCCGACCTCGACGCCTGGGTTGCGTCGCAGGTGGTGTCGGCGTGACCTTCGCAGTAGTCCCCACCAACCACAACACCAACGTCTTCATCACCTCGCGCCCCGACGATGACGGTCGGCCGGTCATTGACGTCGACTTCGACCCCGCGGTCGCCGACGCGGTCGCGACTTTCGATCTCGACGCCGCGGAGGAACTGGTCATCGAGCTTGCCCGCCTCGTTGCTGCAGGGCGGGCCGCGTCGTGACCGGGGCACACCCTGATCGCCGCGAGCGCATTTCGGCGCTCACGGGGGAAATCAGCGCCCAGTTTCCGCGTGGTGTGCAGTGCGAGGGATGCGGCGCGGTCGCGGACCGACTCACCGCGGCCATGTGGGCGCCGGTGGCTGACGAACGTCACGAGCGCCGCCGACACCGGCGTCGGTTGTGCCCCGAGTGTGCCTCGTGATCGACCAGGAACGCCGCGACGCCATCGAGGACCTCGGACTCACGGAAACCGCTGTGACGGCCGATGAGGAACCGTTGCCCGACCTATCGCCCGACACCCCCGAATAGCGCGAACGGCCCCTACCTACGCGGTGGGGGCCGTTCTGCTGGTCACCGGCTGCCCAGCCGGGAACAACTTCTAACAACAGGAGATTCTACGTGACGAAACTCGATTGGCTGCGCTCCCTGCGCGGCGCCGACCTCACTCCGCTGCAGTTCCGCGTGTTGGTGATCCTGGCGACCTACGCCAACGCCGACGGCTCGGACGCGCGGCCCGGTGTCGACCGCCTCATCCGCGAGTGCCAGACGAGTCGTAAGTCGATCCAGCGTTCCCTGCGGCAGCTGGTCGAGGCTGGCCACATCGAGGTGGTGTCCGCTGGTGGTGGTCGCGGACGGGCCGCGGAGTATCGCATCGTGTTGCACGAGATGGCCAGAAAGGGCGTCACCAGCGACGCCGATTCCACAGAAAGGGCGTCACTGGGGACCCGAAAGGGTGTCACCGGTGACGCCCCAGTAGGTCCTAGACCAGGTCCTACTACTCCTTCTTCTGGTGCACCGCTGCGCGATTGCACCGGCGACCGACTGATCCGGAAGCGGTTCCCGATCATCTCGGAGCGTTTCCCGGAGCCCATCCCGGGAGTCTTCGACCTCGAAAAGACAGACACGCGGTGCCAGTTGCCGGGGCGGGGGAAGTGGCAGCCGAACCGTTCGCATTGGCGCCTGATTCGCGATCTGCGCGACGATCATGGCGTGTTGGTAGTCCCGGGACAGGTGGATGCGGTATTCGAGGCCTGGGAGGCGATGTGTGGTGGCGACCGGGTGTCGGCGAACTGGGGTGCATCGCTTCACGGCGCCATTCAAGCGATCGCAGAACATCTCGGGGGGCCAGAGGTCTACATCGACCAGTCCGGCTATGGGGCCGGATTCCGGTTCGATGTCAACTACGGGGAGGGCGGGGAGTTGGTAAACCTCTTCGAGTACTTCTGCGATGAACAGCGTCGGCGACCGCTGCGGGCGGTGTGAGTAGGCATAGACCCCGCCCGCCCGCGCTGCCGGGATGACGGGCGGGGTCCGATGCCCGGCGCGGGTTGTCTCTCCGGCGCCGAGGCCTCGATTGTATCAAAGGTTGTATTGCCTCACGTTCTAACTTTCTTCCGACTGAGATACCAAGTAGCGCAACATTATTGGCGTGTCGATCAGCTCGTCGAGCGCGCCGACCAGGGAGAATTGACCCCGGGCCGGACAGATCCCGGCCCGGGTAAGGGTTGTAGATGAACCGCCTGTCGGTGATCGTCACCCCGGGTGGCTTCGCCTCTCTCGCCACCCGGGGTGATCATCCGCCCGCCCGAGAGATCCACTTCGAGGAGGCCCCAGTGGCCAAGAATGAAACCCGTTGCCCCACATGCGATTCAGTGGTGGCACCCGGCAGTCCCGAGGATGTTGCGCTGACCGCAGCTGTCGACGCGGGCAAGGCCGAGAACCCACACGCCGTGCGCCAGGCCCGCCAGCTCAAGGCCTCGCGCGCCCACCGCAACACCTCCGCGAAGGAAACCGCCGCAGAGGTCGACAAGATCCGCGAGGCCCGCCGCGGCAAGGTGCGGTTCTGATGAGCGCCGTGGAACAGCTCGCCGACCTCGACCGGCGGATCGACTCAGGCATCGACGTCGACGCCGCCGAGTACCAGGTGGTGCGCGCTGCCGCGGAGATCGAGGAACGCATCGAGAGAGCCCGTCAGATCAACGCTCACGCGATGGCGCGCCGCAACGCACGCCAGGCCCGCGCCGCCGCGGTCGAGGCCCTGGCGACCGACCTGGACGTGCGGCTGGTGGAGCTGCGCGGCGCCGTCGAGGCCATCGCCGGTGCTGACGGGGTCCTGGAGGACCCGAGCTGTCACACGGCCGCCAAGTGGGCCCAGGCGGCGATGCGCGACGCCGAGCTGGTGGCCAAGCGCATCCGGCACGAGATCGGACATTCGCAGTGCGGCGACACCTTCGGCACCTGCCAGTGGTGCACGTGGGTGCCTGGAGATCCGCGCGCGGTCGCCTTCGACTTCGCCGCCAAGGCTCACCAGGTCCGCGAGTACCTGGTGCCGATCGAGAGCCACTACGCGCACCCGTGGCGTCCCGATCCCGCCGGGGTGCGCGGACACCTCGCCGATGTGCACCGGTACGTCGACGCCCTGCGGTCGCTGGTGCATCCCCTGCTGTCCGAGGATCTCCAGTGAGCAGGCCGACGACCGTGACCCTCTGGCCGACACACCGGCGCAAGGCGTCCCAGGCGCGCCGCAACCGGGCCACGCGCGGCCGTGAGCCTCTCCGGCGTCGCCGGTGATGTGCACCTCGTGTGGCCTCACGCTGCCCTCTCCGGCCCTCGACGACGACGGCCGGTGTGAGGACTGCGCCGACCCCGCCCGCCGCGTCCCAGAGCCTGCACGGGCCCGCCAGGGGCGCGTCGTGTGGTCCGGGGCCATCGCCCGCCGAGACCGAGACCCGTGGGGCAACGGATGACCGAGAAGCAGGCCGACGCTGATGCCGGCGACAAGTTCGTGTGTCGATCCGCGCGCGGGTCACGCAAGCCGACCGAGAACGACCGCCGAGCGATCCTGGCATGCCGGGACCGGGGCCTGTCTCAGTCGGCCACCGCGCGGGAACTGGGTCTGAGCCAACCCGGTCTGAGTCGGTGGTCCAAGCGTGAGGGCATCTCATGGGCCCAGGCGCCGAGTCCGGCGACCGAAGTGCAGCGCGAACGCCTGCGCCAGGCCCGCCGAGACCTGGCCGAGCAGACGATGGCCGACGCCCTGGAGATCCGTAAACGCCTGTGGGGCAAGGGGATTAAGCATGTGGCCACACGGGACGGGGTCGAGACCATCGAGACCGACCTACCGAGTGCCCGCGACGTCGCCGACCTGGCGACCGCGGTGGAGCGCCTGGTGAGGGTGAGCGCGCACGCTGACGCCCTCGATGCCGCGGACTCGATACCTGACCAGGTGAGCATGCTGGGCCTCGTGCGCCTGCAGATGGCGGCCTACGTCGCCCAGGAGGCCGCCGCCGACGAGATCGACGTCGAGTGACCCCGTGCCGAAGGAGAACCGAATGACGACATCCACCGACACCCTGCTGCGTGCACTCGATGGCATGGCCGAGCTGGCCGAGACTCCGCAGGCCCGTGCATTCATCGCCGGGGCCCGCAGCGCTGTCGCGATCCTCAGCGGGGTCGAGGTCGACATCACCGACGGCATGGCCGTCTTCGAGGCCAACTGAACTTGTCAAACTAGGGCATACCCTCGCTGAACTGGGCGGTCGATCGTATTTCGCGTCAAACAAGGGTCCAAGAACAATTGTTTGACACCCTGGCCATCAGGGTCTAGACTCTAGTTAGACAGTCGGCCAGGGAGAGGGCACACCATGCGGATCGGATACCAGCGAGTCAGCACCGTCGATCAGAACGAGGCCCGCCAACTCGACGGCGTCGCGGTGGAGAAGATGTTCACCGACAAGGCGAGCGGTAAGGATCGCAACCGCCCGCAGCTGGCGGCGTGCATCGAGTTCGCCCGCGAGGGTGACACGGTGCTGGTGCACTCGCTCGACCGCATGGGGCGCAACGTCAACGACCTGCGCGACATCATCGAGGAACTGAACGCCAAAGGCGTCACCGTCGAGTTCGTCTCCCAGGGCCTTGCGTTCAGTGGGCAGGATTCGCCGATGTCCAAGCTCCTGCTGACCATGCTGGGCGCCGTGGCTGAGTTCGAGTTGGCCACCATCCGCGAGCGCCAGGCTGAGGGGATCGCCAAGGCCAAGGCTGCCGGTGTCTACAAGGGCCGCAAGGCATCGCTCACCGACAACCAGGCCGCCGAGTTGGTCCGCCGGATGGATGCGGGCGAGTCGGTCGCCTCGCTGGCCCGGGAGTTCGGGATCTCCCGGCAGTCGGCCTACAACTACCGCAAGGCTGCCCTGGCCTGACCCTGAACGCCGAACGGCCCCGAGTGCATCTCGCACCCGGGGCCGTTGTCGTTCCGCCGGCATATCGTTAGTACGGCTAACGATATGCCCGTCTATGCCGCCGGATCTGCCGACGCCGAAGCGGGGTCGAACTGGTCGACCACTTCGCGATGGTCGGCCCGGCGAACCCGCTCGATGTAGTGCGCGCGGGTGACCGCGTCAGATGCGTGGCCCAGTTGATCGGCCGCCGCCTGGGCGCCCTTGGCGGTCGCCACCGCGGTCGCCACCGCCTTGCGCATGGTGTGCGGCTTCACCCAGTCCTCGACGCCCAGACGGTCCCGTGCGGCCCGCCACGAGTCCCGGAAGTTGCACGGATCACGAAGCGTGCCGACCGCTGAGGCGAACACCGCGTCTTCGGCGTTCGGGAATGACCCGAGCTGCCTTTCCATGAGCACCGGCACCACCCACGAGGGCAGCGCAAGCACCAGCACGTCGTCGTCGTCCTTGCCCTTGCCGTGGGGTTGGATCACGAGTCCCTGCCCCTTGATGCGGATCACCGTCCCGTGGATCCGCACAGTGGGTGCCTCGTCCTCGGCGGGCGCCAAGTCGAGGTCGGACCACCGCACCGCGAGCGCCTCACCGATCCGGACGCCGGTGGCGACCAGGAAGTCGACGACGTCGGGCACGTCGGACCGGACAGCCTTGGGGTCGGCGCGAAGCCGTGTTCGGAGGTCGCGCACTTCCTCGATCGACAAGGCTTTAGGCTTCGATTTGGGCGCGGCAATTTTCAAGTCGCGCAACGGATTACGATCGCACGCTCCGTTGTCGATGGCCAGCTGAAACATGCCGGACAGTACCGACCGCATCACCTTGGCGGTCGCCGCGCCGATATTCTCCGAGACCGTCTGCAGGTGTCCGTTGCACCTGGAGGTGGTGCACTCCCGGACCCGAAGCTCGCCCATGGCGGGCACGACGTAGGTTCGCACCACCTCGTCGTAGCGCTTCTTGGTGTTGGTCGCCCGGTCGGACCGCTCGACGTCGGCCAGCCACGCATCGGCCAGGGCGCGGATGCGGGTGTCGGCGGTGATCGTCTCGTCTGCCGGTGTCACCCGGTGGGTTAGCTTGCGCTGTAGACGCCGCTCGGCGTCGGCCTTGCTGGTGCCGCTGGCCGTCACCACCCGGGTGCGGCCGTCGAGGTCGCGGTACCTGCACCACGCGGTGCACGGGGTGCCTCGCTTCGAGCTGATCTTGCCGTGGGTGCCCACGTCCAAGCGTGGTCGTCCTGCCATCTTGCTGCCTCTCTCCCAGGTGGAAGCAAGTCTAGACAGGGTGGCCGACAGTCCGACGAATATCCGTCGAATAATCGTCGACCGGGACTATCCGCCACGCCTGGTGGCGAGCGTTTCTGCTGGTGAAGTGCCCCCGGCAGGATTCGAACCTGCGACCAGCTGATTAGAAGGCAGCTGCTCTATCCCCTGAGCTACGGAGGCGTGCCGCAGCGGGCGACCCGGTCACGGCGTGGCGAGTATATCGGGTCGTGAGGAGCTCACCGTTGCGCGCCCGGGATGGTCGTATGGTGCCGGTGCTCCCGGCCGGTGACCGTCCCCTCCGCGATCACCGACCTGGCCGCTCCAGCATGCAGTACCCGCGGACGCTCACCGCCTTCGCCGGCTCGCCTGTGGATAACTATCCCGGCGTCGGCGTCGGGCCCATCGCGTCGATCTGCCAACGCAATTCGCGTAGGAGATCGCCCGGTGTGGCGAAATCGTCGGGCTGGAGTGGTTCTCCGAAGAGCAGGGTGACCTGCCGGTGCCGATCGAACGCCTTGCCGTTGCGGCGAAACTTCTTGAGCGGCAACACGTCATTGGAGCCGATGATCTTCACCGGGATCACCGGGGTGCGGGTGCGGAAGGCGAGAACCGCGGCACCAGGTTTGAATCGGACATGCTCACCGGGTGGGACGCACCGGCCTTCGGGATAGATGATCACCGCGCCGCCGAATCGCAGTGCGGTCTCCAACCGCTCCAACGCCGTCGATCCCGAGACCTTGCTCGTGCGTTCCACCGGGATGAAGTCGAGTTTGCGGACCAGCCAGCCGGCGACCGGCCACGACCACAGTTCGGCCATGGCGATGGCGATCGCCCGTCTGCGCAGCGCTCCCCAGAGGAAGATCCCGTCGAGCATCGAGATGTGGTTGCTCGCGAGGATCACCGGTCCCGACCGCGGCACGACCTCCCGGTGGGATACCCGGACGTGGACGATCTTGAGCATCGCGAGCATGCGCAGGATGCGCCGGACGATGCGTGTGGTCACCCAGGCGCGGAACCCGAGTCCGCGGGGGCGCCGCGCGGGCCGGCCGTCGACCGGTGCCTCAGGAGTCACTTGTTCGTCCATCTCGATGGGAGTGCTCCTCGACTGATAGTGGGCGTGGCGATGGTGTTGTTGATACCGCACACCACTCGGTCACTGCACAGCAACATCATCCGCTTGTCGGACATCGCCGAATGTGTCGAGGCGAAACAAATCGTGGTTCACGCAGCGTTCAGCGGAACGCTGGGTCGGTGAGCGTTCGGCGGAACGCTGGGTCGGTGAGCGTTCGGCGGAACGCTGGGTCGGTGAGCGTTCGGCGGAACGCTGGGTCGGTGAGCGTTCGGCGGAACGCTGGGGCGGTGAGCGTTCGGCGGAACGCTGGGGCGGTGAGCGTTCGGCGGAACGCTGGGTCGGTGAGCGTTCGGCGGAACGCTGGGTCGGTGAGCGTTCGGCGGAACGCTGGGGCGGTGAGCGTTCGGCGGAACGCTGGGGCGGTGAGCGTTCGGCGGAACGCCGGGGCGGTGAGCGTTCGGCGGAACGCCGGGGCGGTGAGCGTTCAGCGGAACGCCGGGGCGGTGAGCGTTCAGCGGAACGCCGGGTCGGTGAGCGTTCAGCGGAACGCCGGGTCGGTGAGCGTTCAGCGGAACGCCGGGTCGGTGAGCGTTCAGCGGAACGCTGGGGCGGTGAGCGTTGTCGCCCTGCGCACGTGGTCGCGCACCGCCTCGGCGACCAGCGCGGGATTCTCCAGCGTCGGGATGTGGCCGACACCGGGGAGGACGACCTCCTCCACGTGATCGGGTAGCCCGTCGAGGAGCCGTCGCATGCAGCCGTCGCGGGTGAGGAAGGTGTCGAACTCCGACAGGATGAGGGTCATCGGCGCGGTGACAGCCCGGATGTCGTCGTCGGTGAGTGGGCCGTCGCGCAGACAGGCCAGCTGCATCAGCAGGTAGATCGGGCAGTGCGAGACCGCGCGCACGACGTTCGTCGCGTCGTCGGCGGACACGGCGGTGACGTCGGTGCTGCAATTGCGGATGATCGGCCGCTGGAAACGTTCACTTCGCGCCGCCCGATCACCGCGCAGGCGTGCCACCGCGGCGAGCGGGAACTGGCCGATGAATCCGAGTCCGAGTCGGAACTCGGTCATGGAGAACCGTTTCCAGCCCCCGGCCGGGTTGATCGGTGCGAGGGAGCGGGCGCGGCCCCGCCGTTCGAGTTCGAAGGCGAGTTGCCCACCGAGGGAACAGCCGACCACGTGGCAGGTGTCCCAGCCAATCGCGTCGAGCTCACGTTCGATGCCGTCGGCCAGTCCGGCGACGCCCACGTCACGCAGGCGCAGCCGGGGTCCTCCCCAGTGTCCGGGCATGGTGATCGCCGCGACGTCGTGGTCGGCCGCGAGGTCGTCGACGACGGCGTGCCACATGTGATGCGACAAGCTGAATCCGTGTAGCAGCAGTACCGGTTCGCCCGCCCCGGCCCGAATCATCGACATCATTGGCCCCCGTCCTCGGAATGACTCCACAGGTAACAGGGCACGAGGACGGTGTCCAGGACTCAGGGTGCTGCGTCCGCTGATCAGTGGCCTCCCAGCGGCCGACCTCGTCCCCGCTAGGATTGACGGGTGTTTCGGGATGCGACCGCGTCCGGTTCGTTCGCTACGTGCCCGGACGCGCTGGCCCTCCCACCATGCGCGACGACAACAAACCAGGTCAGTAGGGATTAGGTGTGGCTGAGTTCATATACACGATGAAGAAGGTGCGCAAGGCGCACGGCGACAAGGTCATCCTCGACGATGTCACCATGTCGTTCTTCCCCGGCGCCAAGATCGGCGTCGTGGGCCCCAACGGCGCGGGTAAGTCGTCGATCCTGAAGATCATGGCCGGCACCGATCAGCCGTCCAACGGTGAGGCCTTCCTCGATCCCGACGCCACCGTCGGCATCCTGCTGCAGGAGCCGCCCCTCAACGAGGAGAAGACGGTCAAGGAGAACGTCGAGGAGGGGATGGGCGAGATCAAGGTGAAGCTCGACCGCTTCAACGAGATCGCCGAACTGCTCGCCACCGACTACTCCGACGAACTCATGGAGGAGATGGGCAAACTCCAGGAGGATCTCGACAACGCCGACGCCTGGGACATGGATTCCCAGCTCGAGCAGGCGATGGACGCGCTGCGCTGCCCGCCCGGCGACGCGCCGGTCACCCACCTCTCCGGTGGTGAACGGCGTCGTGTCGCGCTGTGCAAGCTGCTGCTGTCCAAGCCGGATCTGCTGCTGCTCGACGAGCCGACCAACCACCTCGACGCCGAGAGCGTGCTGTGGCTCGAGCAGTTCCTCGCGAGCTACCCCGGCGCCGTCCTGGCCGTGACCCACGACCGCTACTTCCTCGACCACGTCGCGGAATGGATCTGCGAGGTCGACCGCGGCAAGCTGATCCCGTATCAGGGCAACTACTCCACCTACCTGGAGAAGAAGGCCGAGCGACTCGAGGTCCAGGGCAAGAAGGACCAGAAGCTGCAGAAGCGCCTCAAGGAAGAGCTCGCCTGGGTGCGTTCGGGTGCCAAAGCCCGCCAGACCAAGAACAAGGCGCGTCTGGCCCGCTACGAGGAGATGGCCGCCGAGGCGGAGAAGACGCGCAAGCTCGACTTCGAGGAGATCCAGATCCCCACGCCGCCGCGCCTCGGTGACGTGGTGGTCGACGTCTCCCACCTCGACAAGGGCTTCGACGGGCGCGTGCTGATCAAGGACCTCTCGTTCACCCTGCCGCGCAACGGCATCGTCGGCGTCATCGGTCCCAACGGCGTGGGTAAGACGACGCTGTTCAAGACGATCGTCGGACTCGAGGAGCCGGATTCGGGCACCGTCAAGGTCGGCGACACCGTCAAGCTCAGCTATGTCGACCAGGGTCGCGCGAACATCGACCCCAAGAAGTCGGTGTGGGAGGTCGTCTCCGACGGACTCGACTACATCGAGGTCGGCCAGAACGAGATGCCGTCGCGGGCATACGTCTCGGCGTTCGGCTTCAAGGGCCCGGATCAGCAGAAGCGCTCCGAGGTGCTCTCCGGTGGTGAACGCAACCGGCTGAACCTGGCGCTGACCCTGAAAGAGGGCGGCAACCTGATCCTGCTCGACGAGCCGACCAACGACCTCGACGTGGAGACCCTGAGCTCGCTGGAG
The DNA here is from genome assembly GCF_053587995.1 of Gordonia sp. NPDC003504. Classification (NCBI taxonomy): domain Bacteria; kingdom Bacillati; phylum Actinomycetota; class Actinomycetes; order Mycobacteriales; family Gordoniaceae; genus Gordonia; species Gordonia sp. NPDC003504. The sequence goes on along the minus strand of NZ_JBSFPC010000010.1, from coordinate 89,541 downwards.
AACGCGCTCGAACAGTTCCCCGGCTGTGCGGTGGTCATCTCCCACGACCGCTGGTTCCTGGACCGCACCTGTACCCACATCCTGGCGTGGGAGGGCAACGTCGAGGAGGGCAAGTGGTTCTGGTTCGAGGGCAACTTCGAGGCGTATGAGGCCAACAAGGTCGACCGCCTCGGCGCCGACGCGGCCCGTCCGCACCGGGTGACCCACCGCAAGCTCACCCGCGACTGAGTTCGCGCCACCACAACACGTCACTGCGACGTCACCTCACTCGCCGTCCGGGCTTCCCGGGCGGCGAGTGTGTTTGTGCCGTGGATGACTGCCGTGGCCGCCCCGATGGCACTAGGCTCGCGGATGGACCGGTGTGTGTCGAAGCGTCTGTGAAAGGGCGCGTCCATGAGAGGGTGATCATCGTTGACGGATGTGACTTCGCTTCTGCCGCAAGTCATTCCCTGCTACCTGGCGACATCGGTCGGTGCGATCGACGAGGCCGGTGGGCGCAGCCGCTCCCACCTGGATCCGGCGACGCTGGACCCCGGCGAGGTTGACCGAATCCGGACCCACGTGCAGGTCGCCGCCGTGCGTGGCGTCGGGCAGTCGATCATCGACGTGGTCACCGGCGGTTCCGGCGGCACCGAGATCGTGGTGATCAACGACGACATGCCACTGTTGGTCGAGGCGGTCCTGGCGACCCTGGAGGGGCAGGGTCTGACCGTCGGCCGGATCGATCACCCGATCATCGCGGTGACCCGCGACCCGGCGGGCACTCTGACCGACATCGGTGACCACGCGCACGGCCGGGCGGAGTCGTGGATCTCGGTGTCGGCGTTGCCGGGCCGGGCGTCGGTTGACGACGACGCTCTCGCCGCGCAACTGAAGCGCGTCATCGGCATCGTCGTGGACGTCGACGAGGATGCGCCGGCGATGCGGGAGCGGCTGACGGGGTGTGGTGCCGACTGCGTGTCGATGCCCGATGGTGCGGGCGTTGCGACCGCCGACATCGACCGGCGCGAGTACTCCGATCTCTTCGACTGGTTGGCGGGCAATCACTTCGTCACATTGGGGTATGAGCGGATCACCGCGCGCGGCGGTGTCGAGGAGCGGCTGGGCATCTATCGGGCCGACGACGTCGATCCCAGTTTCCCCCTCGCCGACGGGGCTCGGCCGGCACCGCGGATCTCCCGGGTGTTCGTCGAGACGGGGATCCAGCGGTCCAACTATCCGATCCTCATCCAGTTGCCGACCGCCGACGCCGACGGCACCCCGACCGGCGAACACCGGTTCCTCGGGGTGTTCACCTCCTCGGGCCTGCATCAGACGGTGCTCGATGTTCCGGCGTTGCGCGCGAAGGTGCACGAGGTGGTCCGGCGGGCCGGGGTCGACGAGGATTCCTATGCCGGGCGCACCATGGTCGAACTGCTGCAGAACTACCCCCTGGTGGAGATGTTCCAGGATTCGACGTCGGAACTGAGTCGACGCGTCGACGACATGCTCGACGCGGTGGCCACCCGGTCGTTGCGTGTCTTCCTGCGCGTCAACCCGGGCGGGCAGGCCGCCACCGCCCTGATCTACCTGCCACGCGACCGCTACAACACCGCATCACGACTCGCCCTGCAATCGGAGGTGACCCGGATACTCGAGGCCTCCGACCTGGAGTACTCCGCGCGGGTCAGTGAGCGTCCCCTGGCCCAACTGCAGGTGATGGTCCGGGTGGACCCCGAGGTGGCCCGCTCCTGGGGATCGGTCGACATCGGCAGCGAGGTGCAACAACGCATGCAGGCGGCCCTCGCCGAGGCCGTGCGGAGCTGGGACGAACGTGTCCGTGAACTGATCACCGCCTCGGACGGGGTGACCTCGGCGGTTCCGGGACCATCGGCGCGGGTCGACACCGACGCGATGCTGCGACTGATCAGCTCGCTGCCCGACGACTACAAGGATCAGCGTGCGCCGACCGCGGGTGTCGCCGACCTCGCGCAGGTGGTCGGATTGGCCCCCGGTGATCTGGCCGTCACCCTGAAGGGGCGTTCGCAGGATGATTCCGCCGCTCCGCGTTGGGATTTCACACTCTATCTGTGCGGTGAGTCGGCGACGCTGACCGATGTGCTGCCGGTGCTGCACAGTCTGGGGCTCGACGTCATCGACGAGCACCCCTACCAACTGGTCCGTCCCGACGGTGCGGACTGTCATGTCTACGAGTTCGCGGTCGCGCTCGCCCCGGGGATGTCGGTCGACATGGCGACCGCCGAGGATCTCCCGCAGCGGTTCACCGAGGCCTTCACCCAAATCTGGCGTCGTAATGCCGAGGTCGACGCCTACAACGAGTTGATCATGCGGTGCGGGCTGACCTGGCGTTCGGCGGCCATGCTGCGGGCCTACGGGCGTTACCTGCGCCAGTGCGGATTCGCTTACAGCACAACGCATGTCGCCGCAACTCTGGGGCGCTACCGCGATGTCACGCGCGGCCTGGTCGACCTGTTCGAGGTGTCGTTCGACCCGACCGTGAGCGACCCGGCACGACGTGAGACGGTGCTGGCGGCCCTGCACGAGGCGGTCGGCGAGGTCCTGTCGCTCGACGCCGACCGGATCGTCTCCGCCTTCACCTCCGTCGTCACCGCGACCGACCGGACCAATTTCTATGTGACGGGCGGACCGCAGGTGGAGTCCGACCCGGCGACGTCCGGTGGGCACCGTCCGGTGATGTCGTTCAAACTGCGTCCGCGTGACATCCCGCAGGCGCCCGAACCCCGTCCGCTGCACGAGATCTGGGTGTATTCGCCGCGGGTCGAGGGCGTGCATCTGCGGTTCGGGTCGGTCGCCCGCGGTGGTTTGCGGTGGTCGGACCGGCGTGAGGATTTCCGCACGGAGATCCTGGGTCTGGTCAAGGCGCAGGCGGTGAAGAACGCGGTGATCGTGCCGCTCGGGGCCAAGGGAGGTTTCGTGCTGGCGCGGCCGCCGGCCCCGACCGGTGACCCGGCCGCGGACCGGGATGCGTTGCGGGCCGAGGGAATCGAGTGCTACCGCAGGTTCATCTCCGGGCTCCTCGATGTCACCGACAACATCGACCGGGCCACCGGCGAGATCATCGCGGCCCGCTCGGTGGTGCGGCGCGACGGCGACGATCCGTATCTCGTGGTGGCCGCGGACAAGGGCACCGCGTCGTTCTCCGACATCGCCAACGGGGTGGCCGGTGATTACGGCTTCTGGCTCGGCGACGCCTTCGCCTCGGGCGGCTCGGCCGGTTATGACCACAAGGCGATGGGCATCACCGCGCGCGGCGCCTGGGAATCGGTCAAACGGCATTTCCGGGAGATGGGAATCGACACCCAGGCAGAGGAATTCACCGTCGCCGGGATCGGCGACATGAGCGGGGACGTCTTCGGTAACGGCATGCTGCTCAGTGAGCACATCCGGTTGGTCGCCGCGTTCGATCACCGGCATGTGTTCATCGATCCCACCCCGGACGCCGCCATGTCGTATGCCGAGCGGGCCCGGTTGTTCGCGTTGCCGCGCTCGTCGTGGGCCGATTACGACGCCACGCTGATCAGTCCCGGCGGCGGAGTCTGGTCACGGGAACGCAAGTCCATCCCGGTGAGCGCCGAGATGCGTTCGGCGCTCGGCCTTTCCGACGATGTGACGGCATTGTCGCCGCCGGATCTGATCCGGGCGGTGCTGCTCGCCCCCGTCGACCTGCTCTGGAACGGTGGCATCGGGACCTATGTGCGGGCGTCCACCGAATCCGACGCAGAGGTGGGGGACAAGGCCAACGACGCCATCCGGGTCACCGGAGAACAACTGCGCGCCAAGGTGATCGGCGAGGGTGGCAATCTCGGAGTCACCGAACGAGGCCGCATCGAGTTCGATCTGGCGGGCGGCCGGGTCAACACCGACGCGATGGACAACTCCGCCGGTGTCGACTGCTCCGATCACGAGGTGAACATCAAGATCCTCCTCGACGCCGCGGTGTCGTCGGGGGACCTCGACTCGCAGGCGCGTAACCCGTTGCTCGAGTCGATGACCGACGAGGTCTCCGCACTGGTTCTGGCCGACAACATCTCGCAGAACGCGGAATTGGGCTTCGGTCGCGCATACTCCACCGAACGCGTCGACGTCCACGGACGGCTGCTCGCGCAACTGGCGCATCGAGGGGTCAACCTGAAGCTGGAGGCGCTGCCCGATCCGGTCACCCTGCACAAGCGCCACACCTCGGATATCCATCGTGGATTGACCTCGCCCGAGTTGGCGACCCTGATGGCCCACGTGAAGCTGGCCGCCAAGGATGACCTGCTGGCCAGCGACCTACCCGACAACGACGTGTTCGACGCACAACTCGACGGCTACTTCCCGGTGGCGCTGCGCCGGCAGTTCGCCGACGGTATCCGCGATCATCGCCTGCGCCGTCAGATCGTGACGACGGTTCTGGTCAACGACGTGGTCGACCGGGCCGGGATCACCCACCTGTTCCGCCTGAGTGAGGCGACCGGCGCCGGAACCGACGAGGTGGTGCGGGCATTCGTCGTCGCCGACCAGGTGTTCGGGATGGCCGATCTCCTTGCCCGGGTTCAGGATTGCGCCGCGAGCATCGAAGCGATCGACGAGATGATGATGTACGCGCGGCGACTGCTGTTCCGCGGGTCCCGGTGGTTGCTGGCCTTCCGCCCGCAGCCGCTGGCGATGGCCGCGGAGGTGACCCGGTACTCCGAACGGGTCGCCACGCTGTCGGCGTTGCTGGACAGCTGGTTCGGGCGCGGATCGGCCACCGACGTCGACGATCGCGTCGAGCACTACCGGTCGCTGGGTGTGCCCCCGGATCTGGCACACGAGGTGGCCATCAGCCTGCACCGCTTCTGCCTGCTCGACATCGTCGACGCCGCCGAGATCGCCGACCGTGATCCCGTCGAGGTCGGTGAACTGTACTTCGCGGTGATGGAGCATTTCGGGTTGGAGGAGTTGCTCACCGCGGTTAGCAACCTCGACTACGGCGACCGCTGGCATGCGTTGGCGCGCTTGGCTCTCCGCGACGACATGCATGGCGCGCTACGCGCCCTGACCCTGAAGATCCTCGAGGTCAGCGAACCCGAGGAGCGTGCGGCGGTGAAGATCTCCGAGTGGGAGCGGTCCTTCTCGTCGCGGCTGTCCCGGGTCCGGGCGATGCTCACCGAGATCGAGGAGGCGGGCAACCTCGACCTGGCCACCCTGTCGGTGGCCGCGCGGCAACTCCGTAGCGTGATCCGGTGACCAATATGAGCTTTGAGGACGAGGGAACCGCCACCGCGAACGGCTACGTGGTCAAGGTGCCGGTGCGGTGGTCGGACATGGATGTGTTCGCCCACATCAACCATGCCCGGATGGTGACGTTGCTGGAGGAGGCCCGGATTCCGTGGCTGTTCTACGACGAACGACCCACCGCGGATCTGCGTCGCGGGTGCGTGGTGGCCGACCTGCACGTCAAGTACCAATCCCAGCTGCGCCACGACGAAGGACCGATCGTGGTGACGATGCGGGTGGAGAAGGTCCGCGCCGTGGACTTCACCGTGGCCTACGAGGTGCGCCCCCACGGGGCGTCACCGACCGACAAACCGGCGGTGATCGCCTCCACCCAGCTCGTCGCATTCGACGTCGACGGGCAGCGCCTGCGCCGGTTGACCCCCGCCGAACGGGAGTACCTGGAGTCCTTCGTCGTGCCGGCGGGATCGTGACGGGCGCCGAGTGAATCCGGAACGGTTCCTCTCCCTGGACCGGGCCGAGGACAAGGCCGACGCGGTGGCCTTCCTGGCACGGGCGAGCCGACTCGACGAGTCGGCGGTGACGCGGCTGTCGGTACGCCCCGACGGGCTCATCGGAATGTGGTCGCACACCGGATTCGAGGTGCTGGTGACCCGCGCGGTCTTCGGCCGGATGGCGCCCCGCGACCTGGTATGCGATGCGTCGACGCTGCGACAGGCGTTGACCCAGGCCGAACCCGGGACCGCGGTGGACCCCGGCATGCCGTTCGACTCGGCATGGCGCGGCGCACTGCCCCTACAGACCGGCTACCGGCACGTCGACGATGTGCCCGCCCGCGCGGTGGTGGAACTGGCCCGCGACGGTGCGCGCGTGGCGCGGGAGGAGGGCAGCGCCCACGGGCCGGCGACCGGGCTGCTCGACCAGCCGGTCCTGGAGGTGGCCTCCGCCGACGGCAACCTGACGGCCGCGGTGTCGATGCGGTCGCTGTTCGCCCTGACCGCCATGGGGTTCGTGCGTGACGCCGACGGCCGGGCGATCACCGAGAACTCCGACGTCGAGGCCGTCGACCCGGCCGAACCCATCCGAATTCGTATGTCCGCGGCCTGGATTCGGATCGATGCCCGTTACGGCGCGGTGTACCAGCGCCGCCACCGCGACCTCGATGTGATGGTGCGCTGAGAGACGCGGAGCTCAGACCAGCCAGGCGGCGGAATTCGGTGCCAGGTACCCGTCGACCAGTGGTGCACTCACCAGGATCACCTCACCGGGTGGCAGGGGAACCGGGTCGGCGGTGGTGTTCAGCGCGCACACCAGTCGTCCCTCCGACCGCCGGAACGCCAGACAGCCGTCCGGGGCGCCGTACCACTCGACGGTGTCGCCGGCGAATTCCGGTCGCTGATACCGCAATTCGATCGCCTGCCGATACAGCGACAGCGTCGACGAGATGTCTTCGAGTTCACGTTCGACGGTGAACGGTGCCCACGACTCGGGCATCGGCAACCAGGTCTGCGGTGACGAGCTGAATCCGAACGGCGGTTCGGTGCCCTCCCAGGGAATCGGCACCCGGCACCCGTCGCGGCCACGCTCGGTGTGACCCGACCGTTCCCACACCGGATCCTGCAGGGCCTCGTCGGGGAGATCGGCGTTGGGCAGCCCGAGTTCGGCGCCGTTGTAGATGAACACCGTTCCGGGCAAGGCCAATTCGACCATCGCCATGGCGCGGGCGCGCGCCGATCCGACGGCGAGGTCGATGGGCGAATCGTCCCCGCCCTGATCGTCCCCGCCCTGATCGTCCCCGCCCTGATCGACGCGGGCATAGCGGGACACCTCACGCTCGACGTCGTGATTCGACAGCGTCCAGGTGGGGGTACCCGACACCGACAACACCGCATCGAGGGAGTTCTCGATGGCATCACGGACCGATTCGGCGGTGAACTCGGCCTTCGCGAGGCGGAAATTGAAACCCAGGTGCAACTCGTCGGGCCGTAGGTACTCGGCGAACCGCTCGTTGTCCTCGACCCAGATCTCACCGACATTCGCCGCGCCCGGGTACTCGTCGATCACCGTGCGGATCTTGCGGTGGATGTCGTGCACCGCATAGTTGTTGAAGCGCGGGTCGTCGTCGCTGTTGCTCAACAGTCCGACGGACTCCAGGTCCATGTCGGGAAGATCCTCGGGCTTGGCCATGCCGTGCGCGACGTCGATGCGGAACCCGTCGACGCCACGGTCGAGCCAGAACCTCAACGTCCGTTCGAGATCGGCGAAGACCTCGGGATTCTCCCAGTTCAGATCCGGTTGCTCGGCGGCGAAGATGTGCAGATACCACTGCCCGGGACTGCCGTCGGCCTCGGTGACCCGGGTCCAGGCCGGCCCGCCGAAGACGCTGCGCCAGTTGTTGGGTGGCTGATCGCCGCCCTCGCCTACGCCATCGCGGAAGATGTAGCGGGCCCGTTCGGGGCTGCCGGGTGCGGCGGCCAGTGCCGCGGTGAACCACGCGTGCTGGTCGCTGGTGTGGTTGGGGACCAGGTCCATGGTGACGCGGATGCCCCGGTCGTGTGCCTCGTCGATGAGCGCGTCGAAGTCGGCGAGATCACCGAACAGCGGATCGATGTCGCGTGGATCGGACACGTCGTAGCCGTGATCGGCCATGGGGGAGCGCATGATCGGGCTCAGCCAGATCGCATCCACACCGAGCAACTCGAGATAACCGAGTTTGTCGATCACGCCCGCGAGATCGCCGACGCCGTCGCCGTCGAGGTCGGAGAACGACCGTGGATAGATCTGATAGAACACCGCCGACTGCCACCAGGTGGTGTCGGCGGGATCGAGTTGCGGCACCACCACCTGATCGGCGACTGCGGCCACGGCCGGTTCCTGTTCCGGTTCGGAATCGGTCTCCGGGGTCTCGGTGTCGGAGACGTCGGTGTCGGGGGCGCCGGTGTCGGGGATCTCGGCGTCCGAGATCTCGGGTGTGACGTCTTCCGCAGGTGCGACGCTCTCGGCGGGATCGGCGTGGACTGCAGTGACGTCGTCACCGGCCTCGTCGTCAACAGCCTCGTCGTCGGATGCCTCATCGTCGGCCACCTCGGCCACCTCGTCATCGGCCGGCGGGGTGTCATCGGTTGCCGCAGAGCCGACCGCGGGTTCGGTGGGAGCTACGTCCTCGCCGACCTCGGCGTCCGCGTCGACATCCTGCCCGGCACCCTCGTGCCCGACGACGGCATCACCGGAGGGTGTGGTGGCTGCCGGCCCGCCCGGCTCTTCCGACGGCGCGGCCGAACCATTCTCGATATCCGATACGGGATGATCGGGGTCGGACGAGTCGGCGCTCGATGTCTCATCGCTCACGTCGCAATTGTGCACCACCTGTGATTTCAGTGAGGAATTGAGGTTGGTGCGGCGCGTCGCTGCCCGGGCGTGTCGCGTCGGGCCGATGCCCTCCGGGCGCACTCAGAACGGCGAGTTCACCATCGACTGCGCGGCCATCTCCATGTAGTCGACGAGGGCCCGGCGGTGCGCGTCGTCGAGGGTGTCGGAGTCGATCGAGGCGATCGCGATGTGCATGCAGCGCAGCCAGGCATCGCGCTGGATCGGGCCGATGGTGTACGGATGATGACGCATCCGCAGCCGTGGGTGGCCTCGTTCCTCCGAATAGGTGCGGGGACCGCCCCAGTACTGCTCGAGAAACATCCGCAGACGTCGTTCGGCCGGCCCGAGATCCGCCTCGGGGTACATCGGCCGGAGAATGTCGTCCTTGGCGACCTCGGCGTAGAACGCGTGGGTCAGGCGTTCGAAGGTCTCGGCGCCACCGACCTCGTCGTAGAAGGAGCGTTGGTCGGGTGCTTGGGCGGGCTGCTGTGCACTCACCCGTCCATTGTCCCTCACTCCCGATTGGGAGTGCACGAGCGCGTTCGACGTGGTCCACTTGACGCGACCGGTGCGCGCACGGGAGACGGCTATGACACGCAGAAGTCCACGGCAGGTTCGCGATGTGACGATGCTGCACGCGACCCGACGACCCGAGGTGCCCCGACGACCCGAGGTGCTCGGTGCGGATGCGGCCGTGGGCACGGCAGTCCCGGACACCGCTTCGATGCGTTCGACCCCCGGGATCTGGGGCCGCCGACGGGTGCTGCTGCTCAACGCGACCTACGAGCCGCTGACCGCGGTCTCGCTGCGCCGCGCGATCGTCCTCATCCTGCGTGAGCGTGCCGACGTCGTTCACGCCGCGGCCCCCGGACTGGCCGTGCATTCGGCCGACACCGCCGTCGCGGTGCCGTCGGTGATCCGCCTGCGGACCTATGTGCGGGTGCCGTACCGGGCGACCATCCCGATGACGCGCGCCGCGCTGATGCATCGCGACCGGTTCCGCTGCGGCTACTGCGGCGCCAAGGCGACCACCATCGATCACGTCCTGCCGCGCAGTCGCGGGGGCGGCCACACCTGGGAGAACTGCGTGGCCTGCTGTGCCGGCTGCAACCATCGCAAGGCCGACCATCTGCTCAGCGAGTTGGGATGGACCCTGCACACCCCACTCGTGGCGCCCAAGGGGCGGCATTGGCGATTGCTGGCGACCGTCAAGGAGATCGATCCGGCCTGGGCGCGCTACATCGATGTGGGCGCCGCCTGAGTCCCGCGAAATCGTCTACGACGCGTTGTAGGCCCCACTGGGACGTGAGTGTCGTCGTGGGCTAGATTGATCACACGACCTGCTGGGCGGGTCGCCTACCGGCAGCCCCCGGACACCGATCGAAAGGATGTCATGGATAGCGCGATGGTCGGCATCGGAGTCGTCGTCACGGTCGTTTGCGTCGTGATGGTGGTTCTCTGTGTCATCTCGATGGTGTTCTCGAACGGCCTGAAGTACCCGAAGGTGCAGGAGTACACGCTCGATCAGCCGTGGACGCGAGATCCGTTGCTGTTCAGCGCGACCGAGATCGAGCCGATGGCTCTCCCGCACCATGCAGAAGCGACCGATGTGGATGGAGGCTCGGCCAGTGGCAAGTGGTGAGGTAACCCAGGCAGGGACCGAGGGGGGCGTCAAGCTCTCCCCGTCCACCGCGCTCCCGATGGGAACGGTGATCACCAACAGCGGACGCGTGTCGTCGACCCGTTTCCCCGGTCAGTCCCCGAGCACCCCGCCGTTCAGTCAGGCCGACCTCATCGACCTCGACGATGCGCTGAAGGCCGCCAGCGAGAAGGCAATGGTGCGTTTCTCGGTGTACATCGGTGATCTCGGCTCCGACGCGGTCGCCGACGCCCGCGCGGTCCTCGCGCAGGCCCCGGAACCGGCCAACGGTGCACTCATCGCGGTGTCGCCGAATTCGCACGATGTGGTCGTGGTGTCCGGTGCCCGGGTCGCCGACCGCGTCAATGACCGGGTCGCCCAACTCGGCGTCACCGCCGCGATCGGCAGCCTCCGGTCCGGCAACCTCATCGACGGTCTGGTCTCGGCACTGCATGTGATCGCCACGGCGGCCGCAAACCAGTAGCGACGTCCCCGACACAACCTCACGTCGGCCGCTCATCCCTGGTGGATGAGCGGCCGACGTCGTTGTTGTGGGCGATGGGTGATCAGTGAGTGACCAGGACCTTCTCGGTGGCCTGTGCGCCGGCGTCCGGCCGCTGATCGATCGGATCGTCGTCGGCCGAGCCGATGGTGTCGTCTCCGTCCACCATGTCGGATTCGTTGAACGGGGCACGGCCGGAGAGCACCTCGTCGACGCGGTCCTTGTCGACGGTCTTCGTCCACGATCCGACCAACAGGGTGGCCACGGCGTTGCCGGAGAAGTTGGTGACCGCCCGCGCCTCGGACATGAACCGGTCGATACCCACGATCAGCCCGACACCGTCGAGCATCTCCGGACGGTGTGCCTGCAGACCGCCGGCGAGGGTGGCCAGGCCCGCGCCGCTGACGCCGGCGGCGCCCTTGGACGCGATGATCATGAACGCCAGCAGTCCGAGCTGCTCGGGGATCGACAGCGGATCACCCATGGCGTCGGCGATGAACAGCGAGGCCATCGTCAGATAGATCGCGGTGCCGTCCAGGTTGAACGAGTACCCGGTCGGGACGACGACGCCCACGGTGGTCTTCTGCACGCCGAGGTGCTCCATCTTGGCGATGAGGCGGGGGAGTGCGGATTCCGACGACGAGGTCGCGAAGATCAGGATGTACTCCCGGGCCAGGTAGCGCACCAGGCGGAAGATGGACACGCCGGCGACGGTGCGCAGCAGCACGCCGAGCACCCCGAACACGAACACCAGGCAGGTCAGGTAGAACGCGACCATGAGCACCAGCAGCTGACCGACGGCCGCCCATCCGGTCTGACCGACCACGCTCGCGATCGCGCCGAACGCGCCGATCGGGGCGACCCACAGCACCATGGTCAGCACCTTGAACACCAGCTTCTGGAAGTACGACACCGCGGTCAGGACCGGCTCACCGCTGCGACCCATGGCCTGGATGGCGAATCCGACGAGCAGTGCGACGAACAGGGCCTGCAGGACGCTGCCCTCGGTGAGTGCCGACAGCATCGAGGTCGGGATGATGCCCTCGATGAAGGCCATCGTGCCGCCGGATTCGTGCGCCTGCTCGGCCAGCTCGGCGCCCTTGCCCGCCACCGACGAGATGTTCAGGCCCTCACCGGGTTTGATGATGTTGCCGACCACCAGACCGATCGCCAGGGCGACGGTCGACATCGCCAGGAAGTAGACGAAGGCGAGTCCGCCGACCTTGCCGACGGTGGCCGCCTTCCGTACCGAGCCGATCCCCAGCACGATGGTGCAGAAGATCACCGGCGCGATCATCATCTTGATCAGGCTGACGAACATCGTCCCGAGGACGCCGAGATCCTTGCCGAGTTCCGGCCAGATCAGGCCCACCGCCACACCGGCGATCACCGCGACGATCACCGCGATGTAGAGCCAATGCGTGCGATCGCGCTTCTTCCCCGAGGGGGACGCCGGGAAATCGGCGGTGCCCGCCGCCTTCGCTCTGATGGTCATCTCGACTGCCTTTCGTTCCTCCGCCCCCGCCGATGCGAGGAGGTGCTGGGTAAGAATTGTTCGATGACCCGGTGATGCCGGTCACCCTTGAGTTCATTTCGTTCAGTGGCACACATCACCGGACGCGGAGCACACTGGCTGGCGATCACCGGCACACGTCCGGAGAAAGAGGTGATGCGACGATGAGCAGGCTGATGCCGCGCTCCCTGGCCGGGCAGGCGGTGGCCCTGCAGGTGGCGGTGGTGGTGGCCATCGTGGTGTGCGGCAGCGTGCTGGCCGCCGTCGACGCCCGCGCCGACGCCAACCGCGCCGCGCGCGAGGAGGTGAGCGCGGTGGCGGTCAGTCTGGCCGACGCGCCCTGGACCGCGGCGGCACTGAGCTCGGCCGATCCCACCGCCACCCTGCAGCCGGTCACCGAGCAGATCCGACGCGCCACCGGCGTCGCGTTCATCACGATCATGGACACCACGGGTCGCCGCTTCACCCACACCACCCCGTCGCTCATCGGGCAGCGCTATATCGGCACCACCGAGCCGTCGCTGCGCGGGGAGATCTACACCGAGACCTACACCGGCACGCTCGGTCCGTCGATCCGCACCGTCGCGCCGGTGCGCGACGCCGGTGGGAAGGTGGTCGGGCTGGTCGCCGTCGGGATCACCCAGTCCACGCTCACCGAGGACTGGGTGTCGCAGCTCCCGCTCATCGCCACCATCGGGATCGCCGCGCTGGTGATCGCACTGATCGGACTGTGGGCCATCCGCCGCCGATTACTGCGCCACACAGGCGGGTTGGCGCCGTCGGAGTTGCGGGTGATGTACGACCACCACGACGCGGTGCTGCACGCCGTCCACGAGGGCCTCATCGTCCTCGAGGGTGGGAAACCGGTCCTGGTCAACGACGAGGCCCACCGGCTGCTGGGCGACGGGCGCGGGGGCCGTGAACCGGCCGATGGTGATGCCGCGGTGGATATTCCGTCGTTCCTCACCGGCGGCCACGAACCGCTGCGCGACACCCTGTACGCCGCGAACGGACACGTGCTGGTGGTCAACCGCGCACCCGTGCCGGGTCGCGATGACGGTGCGGTGGTCACCATCCGGGATCGCACCGAACTGTCGGAGGCGGTGGGGGAGCTCGATTCGATGACGCGCTTCGCCGAGGCGCTGCGCTCACAGGCGCACGAATCGGGGAATCGGTTGCACACGATGGTCGCGCTGATCGAGATGGGCCGAACCGAGGAGGCGGTGCGCCTGGCGACCGAAAGTCTTGAGGTGTCACAGCATCTCGTCGACCGGATCACCGACGCCGTCGCCGAACCGACCCTGGCGGCGCTGCTGCTCGGAAAGTCGGCGCAGGCCGCCGAACGGGGTATCGCGTTCACCCTCACCGAGGATTCGATGGTCGATGACGTTGCCACACAACTACTCTCACCGGCGGAGATGATCACGGTGGTCGGCAACCTGGTGGACAACGCGCTCGATGCGTGCGACCCGGAGGATCCGTGGGTCGAGGTGACCGTGCAAGGCGATGCCGGTGGTCTGCGCATCGTGGTGGCCGATTCCGGCGGTGGGATGTCTCCCGACGTCTTCGCCCGGGCGCAACAACGCGGCTATTCGACCAAGGCAGGCGGGGACGAGGCCGGCCGCGGGATCGGGCTGGCGCTGGTGGCCCAGGTCGTCGCCGGCCACGACGGGGCGATCGTCGCCGAGAACACCTACGGATCGGTGGTCACCGTGGAGATCGGGTCCGCCGACGCACCCGCGGTGGAGGTGGGGTCGTGATCGCGGTGATGATCGTCGAGGACGAACCCCTGATCGCCGCCGGACATCGCGAATACCTGTCCCGCGTCGGTGGATTCGAGGTGATCGCCGAGTGTCGCACCGCGCAGGACGCACTGCGGCGGGCCACCGGGGCGGCCGCGACCGGTGCACCGATCGACCTGGTGTTGCTGGATCTGGGGCTCCCCGACGCGCGTGGCGTCGACCTCGCCGCCGCTCTGGGCGGTATCCGCCCGGCACCCGACATCATCGCGATCACCGCCGCCCGCGATCTCGACTCGGTGCGCAGCGCGATGGGTCACGGAGTGCTGCTCTACCTCATCAAGCCGTTCACCTACGCGGCGTTCAAGGAGAAGCTCACCCAGTATCTCGGCTACCGCGCAGCGCTGTCCGGACACGGGGACGCGGTGAGCCAACGGGAGGTCGACCAGGCGCTGGCGCAACTGCGCACCGTCGGCGACCGGCGGACCGCCGCGAAGGGACGCGCACCCGACACCGAGGATGCCGTCGCACGTGCGGTGCGCGACAGCGCCGCCGGACTCACCGCATCGGAAGTCGCTGCGGGCGTGGGTAGTTCGCGGGTGACGGCTTGGCGCTACCTGGAGCATCTGGCCGACGACGGCACCGTGGACCGGGTCACCGAATACGGGCGCACCGGTCGGCCGCAGGTCCGATACGTGTGGCGGGTGCGGTGAGCACCCGCCACACGATGTCGCCGATCTCGGGTCGAACTCAGCTCGCGTCGAACTCGCGGGCCTTCAGGGAACGTTCTACTCCCGCACGGCCTTCGGAGATCAGGCGCTTGAGTGCCGACGGATGGTCGCCGGCCAGGAACTCCTCGGCCGCCGTCAGTGCGTCGGCGCTGATGTCCCACGACGGATACAGACCGACCACCACCGTCTGGGCGACCTCGCTCGAGCGGCGTGACCAGACGCCCGGCGCGGCGTCGAAGTACTTCGCCACGTAGTCGTCGAGGAGGCCGTCCTGACCCGGGCGGGCGAATCCGGCGACGACCGCACGGGTGTAGATGTTGGAGGCCGTGTCGTCGTCGATGGCCTGAGCCCAGGCGTCGGCCTTGGCCTCCGGCAGCGGCCGGGCCGCCCGCGCGGTAGCGGCCTGACGGGCGCCGGCGGCGGTGTTGTCGCGGTCGGCCTCGGCGTCGATGACCGGCGTCGAATCCGGATCGGTGTCGATGGCACCGGCGGTGGCCAGGGCGATCACGATCTTCCAGCGCAGATCCGTGTCGACGGTCAGTCCGGGCAGGTCGTAGTCGGCGGGGTCGTCGCCGTCGAGCAACGACTGCAGCATCTGCGTCTGATCGTCGTTGACCCGGCAGGTGAGCAGGGTGTTGACGAAGGCCAGCTGGTGATCGGAGCCGGCCTCGGCGCCCTTGGCCAATTCGAGCAGTCGGGCGCTGAATCCGGGACGGCCGGTGGTGGCCGCCCACGCCGGATCCGCGTAGGCGTCGATGGCGGTGGTCGCCTGCAGCAGAACGCGTTGCACCACACCGATCTCCGTCTCGGACGCGATGCCGCGTTCGACGAGTTCGACGAAGTCCCGGGCGCGCATCTCGGCCTGACGGGTCATCTCCCAGGCCGCCGACCACACCAGCGTGCGCGGCATGGAGTCGGTGATGTCGCCGATCCGTGCGGTGGCGGTCGCCAGGGACTGCTCGTCCAGCCGGATCGAGGCGTAGGTGAGGTCGTCGTCGTTGAGCAGGATCAGCGCGCCGCGGGGCACGCCCACCAGGTCGGCGACATCGGTGCGTTCGCCCTCGACGTCGAGTTCGGCACTGTGGGTGCGCACCAGCGCGCCGGAGCCGTCATCGTCGTAGACGCCGACCCGCAGGCGGTGCACACGGGTCTCACCGGCGCCGGGTGCGGCACCGTCCTGGACGATGGTGAACCGGGTGAACGCGCCGTCGTCGTCGAGCTCGAAATCCGGTCGGATGACGTTGATCCCGGTGGTGCGCAGCCACTGGTCACCCCAGTCGGACAGGTCGCGTCCCGACGACTTCTCCAGCGCGGCAAGCAGATCCGAGAAGGTGGCGTTACCGAACTTGTGGGCGGTGAAGTAGTCGCGCAGGCCGGCGAGGAAATCCTCGAGGCCCACGTAGGCGACGAGCTGTTTGAGTACCGAGGCGCCCTTGGCGTAGGTGATGCCGTCGAAGTTCACCTCGACCGCGGCGATGTCGGGGATGTCGGCGGCCACCGGGTGCGTCGAGGGCAACTGATCCTGGCGGTAGGCCCAGGACTTCTCGACGTTGGCGAAGGTGGTCCACGCACTCTCGTATTCGGTGGCCTCGGCCTGGCACAGGACCGAGGCGAAGGTGGCGAAGGACTCGTTGAGCCACAGGTCATCCCACCAGGTCATGGTGACCAGGTCGCCGAACCACATGTGGGCCATCTCGTGCAGCACGGTCTCGGCGCGACGCTCGTAGAGGTACTTGGTGACCCGGGACCGGAACACGTAGTCCTCGAGGAAGGTCACCGCGCCGGCATTCTCCATCGCACCGGCGTTGAACTCGGGCACGAACAGCTGGTCGTACTTGTCGAAGGCGTACGGGATGCCGAAGTTCTTGTGGTAGAACGCGAAGCCCTGCTTGGTCTCGGTGAACAGCCGCTCCGGATCCATGAACTCGGCCAGCGATGCGCGGCAGTAGATGCCCAGCGGGATGTCGCCGTGCTCGTCACTGTAGGTGTCGGTCCACTCCGCGTACGGCCCGGCGATGAGGGCCACCAGATAGGTGCTCATCGTCGGTGTCTCGCGGAAACGGTGGATGCCCGGTTCGGCCACCAGATCGTTGACCACTGCGGCGTTGGAGATGACCTTCCAGTCCTCCGGCGCGGTCACCGTCAAGGTGTAGGTGGCCTTGAGGTCGGGCTGGTCGAAACAGGCGAACATGCGCTTGGCGTCCGCGGTTTCGAACTGCGAATACAGATACACCGAGTCGTCGGTGGGGTCGACGAAGCGGTGCAGACCCTCACCGGTGTTGGAGTAGGCGCAGTCGGCGACGACGACCAGTTCGTTGTCGGCGGCCAGATCCGGCAACGCGATGCCGACCGATTCGTCGAAGTCGGACACGTCGAGCTCGGTGCCGTTGAGGGTGGCCGAGATCAGGTTCGGTGCCACCAGGTCGATGACGGTCGAGGATCCCGCGGTGGCGGTGAAGGTCACGGTGGTGGACGACCGGAAGGTGGTGGAGCCGGGGGCCCCGTTGCCGTCGGTCAGATCGAGGTCGATGCCGTAGTGGGAGACGGTCACGGTGGCGGCACGCTCGCGGGCCGCATCACGCGTCAGATTCGGAGCAGTCACAGTGGCCAGCTTAGCCATCCACCCGTCGTGTCCGGGGTACGGTCGGTGCCGGCGGAATCAGCGGGCACACCCCGGAGTTGTAGAAACAGGGTTGTGGAAACAGCCACGGTGTGCGTCCCGGGATTCCGGTTCGCGCACCGAAGTCAGACAAACCCGTCAGACAAACCCGACGAAGGGATGACCGCATGTCGACCGATCGCGTGGATTTCTGGTTCGATCCGCTGTGTCCGTGGTGTTGGATCACCTCCCGCTGGATTCTCGAGGTCGAGAAGGTGCGCGACATCGACGCGAATTTCCACCTCATGAGCCTCGCGGTCCTCAACGAGGGACGCGATATCCCCGAGGATTATCGTGAGCGACTCGCCAACGCGTGGAAGCCGGTGCGGGTGATCGCCGCGGCCGCCGCGAAACACGGTGACGAGATCCTGGCGCCGCTGTACACCGCGATGGGCACCAAGATCCACAACGAACAGAACAAGGATTTCGACGTCGTCATCGCCGAATCGCTGGCCGATCTCGGTCTCGAACCGGAGTTGGCCCAGGCCGCGGAGTCCACGGAGTTCGACGACGCCGTCCGTACCAGCCACCACGAGGGCATGGACAAGGTCGGCGACGACGTGGGCACCCCGACCATCCACATCAACGACGTGGCGTTCTTCGGTCCGGTGCTCTCGCGCATCCCGCGCGGGGAGACCGCGGGCACGGTGTGGGACGGGGCGCTGGCGTTGGCGTCCTACCCGCACTTCTTCGAACTCAAGCGCAGCCGTGGTGAGGACCCGGAGTTCGACTGAAGCGCGCCGACCGAGCAGGCCGGCCGAGCAGATCGGCGGCGCAATCCTGGTCTGCCAGAACGCGGTCGGTGGGTGCGATGATTCACCGCACCGGCCGCGTTCTATAGTGTCGGCATGCGCGTATACCTCGGTGGAGATCATGCTGGTTTCGAACTGAAGACGGCCATCGCCGAGCATCTTCGGGGTGCCGGTCACGAGGTCATCGATTGCGGCGCCCACACCTATGATGCCCTCGACGACTATCCCGCCTTCTGCATCGCCGCCGCCGAGAAGGTCGTCGCCGATCCGGGCAGCCTCGGAATCGTGCTGGGCGGCAGCGGAAATGGCGAGCAGATCGCCGCGAACAAGGTCCCGGGGGCGCGCTGCGCGCTCGCGTGGAGCATCGAGACCGCCCGGTTGGCACGGCAACACAACAACGCCCAACTGATGGGCATCGGTGGGCGGATGCACACCACCGAGGAAGCGCTCGCGATCGTCGACGCCTTCCTCGCCGCCGAGTGGTCCGGCGAAGAGCGTCACCAGCGGCGCATCGACATCCTGTCGGAGTACGAACGCACCGGCGTGGCACCGGCGGTTCCCGAGGCCTGAGCCGGCGTCGGTTGACCCATGCCCGAGGGCCATACGCTGCACCGCATCGCGCGGCGGCAGCAGAAGCTGTTCGGCGGGCAGCGCGTGGCGGTGTCGAGCCCGCAGGGACGTTTCGCCGAGGGGGCCGCGGTCGTCGACGGGTGGGAGTTCCACCGGGCGCAGGCCTGGGGTAAACACCTGATCCAGGGCTACCGCGACGGACGGCGGTCTCAACTTGTCCACGTGCATCTCGGTCTGTACGGGTCGTTCACCGAACTCCCGATACCGATGGGGGAGCCGGTGGGTCAGGTCCGGATGCGGATCGAGGGTGCCGAGGTCGGGACCGATCTGCGCGGCCCCACCGCCTGCGAGCTGTACACACCCGCCGATCTCGACGACCTCGTCGCACGCCTGGGCCCCGACCCGTTACGGCGCGACGGTGACCCGGAACGCATGTGGCGGGCGATCCACCGATCGCGGCG
Source organism: Gordonia sp. NPDC003504 (assembly GCF_053587995.1). Taxonomy (NCBI): domain Bacteria; kingdom Bacillati; phylum Actinomycetota; class Actinomycetes; order Mycobacteriales; family Gordoniaceae; genus Gordonia; species Gordonia sp. NPDC003504. The sequence goes on along the minus strand of NZ_JBSFPC010000010.1, from coordinate 70,386 downwards.
ACCGATCGCCGCGCTGCTGATGGATCAGAAGGTGATCGCCGGCGTCGGGAACGTGTATCGCGCCGAGGTGCTGTTCCGGGCCCGGCTCGATCCGCAGCGCCCGGGCACCGCCATCGACCACGAGACGCTCACCGCCCTGTGGGCGGATCTGGTGTCATTGATGCGAATCGGTGTGCGGCGCGGGCGAATTCACGTGGTGGCGCCGGAGGACGATCACGGGCCAGGCTCGTACGCACCGGATCGCCCGCGCACCTACGTCTACCGGCGCACCGGAGAGCCGTGCCGGATCTGCGGTACCCCGATCGCGCAGACCGAGCTCGAGGGTCGAAACCTCTACTGGTGCCCGAGTTGTCAGCAGTGAGACTTGTCAGCAGTGAGACTTGTCAGCAGTGAGGCGCGGGTGCCGACGGTGTGATCAGCGCGATTCGAGGCGCTGGGCCATCACCAGGAGCTCGTCGCGCTGAGCGCCGCTGGCAGTGCGATGAATGCGGTCGTACAGATCGCGATGGCCGGTGGAGGAGGACAGGAAACGTTCACGGAAACGTGCGAACGACATGTGCTGGTACTTCTTTCAACTTCTCGATTGTGTCGATCGGCCGGTCGGGCGGACTGCGGGTGAGCGAGCGCTGCCGACACCAAGGCCTCTTCCCATTGTTCGCGTTACATCTGTGTTAATCAACGTGTTCGGCGATGATTCTGCTCACCCGGCCGCCTCGGGTGTGCCGGTCTCAGGCGGCGCTCAGCCGTCTCGTCGACGGTTCTCATCCGCGATGGACAGGATGGAGTCATGAGCGCAGCCGACGTGACGGCCACCGGCGACTGGCCGCCCGCACACCACGTCACCGCACTGGTGGTCGGTGGCACCGGGGAGTCATCCGCCGACGACACCCGCACCGAGGTGAGCGGTGTCCTGTCCGGGGTCACCGAGGCCCTCGACGACCGATTCGATCCTCGCTGGGTGGCCTACCCGGCGAGCTACGGTCCGGCCCCACACCTGGACGGGATCAGCTACGCAGACAGCGTCGCCGAGGGGATGCGCAGACTCGATGCGGCGCTCGCGGCCGAGACCGGTCCGGTGGTGCTGATCGGCTATTCCCAGGGGGCCGTGGTGATCCGGCGCCTGCTGGCCGACATCGCCGCCGACCCGCGTCGACGCCCGGTGGCCGACCGGGTGCTGGCCGTGGGTCTGGTGGCCGATCCGCATCAGCCGCCCGGGGTGGTCCCGGGATGTGACGGATGGGGTGTGGCCGGTCGCGGGCCGGCGTTGCCGGCGTCGATCCCGGTCTGGTGGGTGGGGACCGCCGAGGACATGATCTGCAATGCCGGGCACGATTCGTTCATCCGGGACATCGCCGATCTCACCGACTCGCTGACCGTCGCCGATCCCCGGCGATGGCTGGGCGCCATGTGGGAAACGTTGCGCACCAACTCCTTTCAGAATGCGCTGCGGACCTCGCCCGGACCGGTGCAGTGGCGACGCGACATCACCCGGTTGTGGTCGGCGGCGCGGGAAGTGCGCGGGTATCTGCCACGGGTGATCACCTGGCGGGGGATGGTCATCCGGAACGCGACCGGCGGCCGCCACACCGCCTACCGTGACGAGCCGTATCACCGGGCACCGATCACCGACCCGCTGACCACCGGTTGCCAGGCACTCGCCCAGTGGCTGCAGGTCCAGGTGACCTTCGCGATCGGTGCCGAAGCGGAGAACCCTGCCGACATCACCGCCGACCCGCGCAGCGACGCCGTGGCCTGATCACCTCCGCTCGAGTCGAGGGATTCGGGCCGGTGAGCGACACTTGTATGCGTCTCGGGACGCCTCGTGCCCGCGATTCGTAGAGCACTCGAGCGGAGCATCCACGGTGGATCATTTCGACATCGTCGTCATCGGGTCCGGGCCTGCCGGGCAGAAGGCGGCGATCGCCGCCGCCAAACTGGGTAAGCGAGCGGCCATCGTCGAGAGACGTCACATGATGGGCGGCGTCTGCATCAACACCGGCACGATCCCGTCGAAGACGTTGCGGGAGGCCGTGCTGTACCTGACGGGTCTCAATCAACGCGAGTTGTACGGACAGTCCTACCGGCTCAAGACCGACATCACCGTCAGCGACCTCACCGCGCGGACCATGCACGTCGTGGGCAAAGAGATCGACGTCATCCAGAACCAGTTGGCACGCAACGGGGTGAGCATCTTCACCGGCAGTGCGCAGTTCACGAGTCCGCACGAGATCATCATCGAAGACGCGACCGGCGACCTCAAACGGGTGACGTCGGACAAGTTCGTCATCGCGGTGGGTACCCGCCCCGCCCGTCCGAAGACCGTCGAGTTCGACGGCGAGACCGTCGTCGACTCCGATCAGATCCTGGAGATGGATCGGGTACCCGGCTCGATGGTCGTGGTGGGCGCGGGCGTGATCGGTATCGAGTACGCCTCCATGTTCGCCGCCCTGGGCACCAAGGTGACCGTCATCGAGCAACGTCCGGCGATGCTGGACTTCTGCGACCGGGAGATCGTCGAGGCCCTGCAGTACCAGCTCCGCGAACGGGGTGTGACCTTCCGGTTCGGTGAGCACGTCAAGACCGTCGAGACGCATCCGTCGGGCACCTTGACGGTCCTCGAATCCGGCAAGCAGATCCCCGCCGACACCGTCCTGTACTCCGCCGGGCGGCAGGGTGTGTCCGACGAGCTGAAGGTGGAGGCCGCCGGGCTGACCGCGGATTCCCGCGGCCGACTGAAGGTCGACGGACATTTCCGGACCGAGGTCGAGCACATCTATGCCGTCGGCGACATCATCGGCTTCCCCGCGCTGGCGGCCACCTCGATGGAGCAGGGACGTCGTGCCGCCTACCACGCCTTCGGCGAACCGGTCGGGGAGACGGCGGAGGAGTTGCAGCCGATCGGTATCTACGCGATCCCGGAGATCAGTTTCGTCGGGCGGACCGAGGATCAGCTGACCACCGCCAACATCCCGTTCGAGGTGGGGGTCGCCCGATACCGCGAACTGGCCCGCGGCGCGATCATGGGCGACTCCTACGGCCTGCTGAAACTGCTCGTCCACGCCGAGGACCGGACCCTGCTGGGTGTGCACGCCTTCGGGTCCAACGCCGCCGAACTCGTGCACATCGGGCAGACGGTGATGGGCCTGGGCGGCACCATCGACTATCTGGTCGACGCGGTGTTCAACTACCCGACACTCGCAGAGGGCTACAAGGTGGCCGCACTCGACGCGTCGAACAAGATGCGGGCCATCGCCCGCGTGCGCGCGGAGGGCCGTTCCCTCGATCTCGACGCCGACGCGGCCGTCTGACAACGGCGCCCCGCGGCCACCCCCACCGGCCACCACACCGAACGACGAAGGCCGGTCCCTGTCGGGACCGGCCTTCGTGGCATCAGCTCAGTGGTGTCAGCCTCAGCGGTATCAGCTCAGTGAAGCGCGGAGGCGCTCAGTCGCCGGTGTACTGGCCTCCGATGGTGCCACGGACCACGATGGGGGTTCCGCGACCGATGGTGTCGTAGACCCACTTGCCGTTCTCGGTGCTCACGTTGATGCAGCCGTGGCTGACATTGCTCACGCCCTGCTGGGCGAGCGACCACGGTGCGGCGTGGATGAAGATGCCGTCCCAGGACATGCGGGTCGCGTACTCGACGTAGGTGCGGTAGCCCTCGGGGGAGTCGACCGGCACGCCGTAGGTGGAGGAGTCCATGTACATGTCACGGTACTTCTCCTTGGTGTGGTACACACCGTTCGGAGTCGGGTGCTCACTGGAGCCCATCGAGATCGGCATCGACTTCACGAAGTCGCCGTCCTTGTACCAGTAGATGGTGTGGCTGGCGTCGTCGGCCAGGGCCACCCATCCGGTCGGTGTCGAGACACGCGGGACGGCCGGGACACCGGGGGTCTCCGGCGTCGTGGTCGTCGGCGGCGGAGTGGTGGTCTCCGGCGTCGGGGTCTGGGTCGGCGGAGTCGGGAGACCCGGGATGGCGGGAATCTCGACCGGCGGCAGGCCGGGCACGACGGTCACGGGCGCCGCCTGTGCCAGACCCGGAAGGGCGAAGGCCATCGCGATCACGCCGAGGACGACGGCGACAAGGCGGAAGCCTCCGCGGCGACGGCGGCGAGAGGAAGTGGTGTTCAGCACGGGACGTTGAAACCTTTGCTTTCGGGAAACTCCAGGCGCATCCCCCCGGAGTGCGCAGCCACCATCGTTACACAACCGTTGTCTTTCGGCCAAAGGCCTGCGGGGTCGGCGGTGTGTGACGGTTCCGCATCGGGGATGCGATATGTCGAAACAACAGGTGAGGGACCCTGAGAAAATTCGATGTGACAAGCGACACACTCAGCACGTACTGGGCGCCGGGATGCCCGCGAATCGGTCACCGAGGTAATTGAAGGCGGGCAGCAGCCCGATCACGGCGGCCGACATGTGGTCCGGTGACGGTGTCGAGAAGTGTTGCACCCGCACCCCGGCCCGGCAGTAGCGCCCCAGGGTCTGATCGATCGACGACACCGGGATCAGCACGTCGGTGGGGCTGTGCCACTCGAAGATCGGCGTGGTGGGTGTGCCCGGATAGAAGACGAGACTGTTGTCCCGGACCACACGCCGCGCCGTGGGGTCTTCGAAGATCTGCTCGCCGCCGACCGACACCTCCTTGGCCGAATGGCCCGCGCCGAGACGCAGGATGTCGTTGGTGCAGGCGTTGCGCATCTCGAGGAACATGCGCATCCCCACCGGCGACAGATACTTCAGCATCGGAATCTGTTGCGGATACTCGCGCGAGAGTCCGATGGCGGCGGCGAAGGCGAGACCGAAGGCCGGATGCGGATTGTTGTAGCCCAGACCCTCCGCCATCTTGATCAGATCCATCGGCACGCCACCGTAGGCCGCACCGACGATGTCGAGGTCGGGGGCGTAGGTGGGGGCGAGGGCGGCAGCCCACGCGGTGGCCATGCCACCGCCGGAGTATCCGGCCATCGCGACCTTGCTCCGCGCGACGCCGGCGGGGGAGAAGTGCTGTACCGCGCGGACGCCGTCCAGGGTGATCTGGCCACCGAGTTTCGCCGCGCCGTAGGAGCTACGCGGCCCGAGGTGATCGGGGATGGCGATCGTCCAGCCGCGTTGCAGCGCGACGTTGAGGCCGGGTGCCTCGCGGATCGTGAGGTTCGGGTCGCTGGTCCACAGTGCCTGCGAGGGGGCGCATTCGAGTCCGGTGGCGTTGATGATGTGCTGGAACGACAGCAACGGCCCGTTGGCCTGCTTGTGAACCGGAACGAGCAGCGTGGTGACCGCGGCGATCGGCGCGCCCTCGCTGTCGGTCGTGCGGAACTTGATCTGATACGTCCGCACATCGACGAATGCCGGCGGGTTGACACGGGTGCGGGTCGCGATGATGTCGCCGTCGCGGAAACGCCCGATGTCGGCGGGCGCGGCGTAGAACGGGTCACTCAGTGAGGTGGGCAATGCGACGTTGTCGGCGTGTGCCGGGCCGGCGGCGGTGGCGGTGATCGCCGCGCCGAGACCCGCGACCGTCAACGCGATACACGCGAGCCGGGTGAGCGCGGCCGTGCGCACGCGACGGCCGAAGATTGTGGACAAGGTCCCCCCAAGGGATTGTGCCTGCACGCCTGCGCGGTGTGGAGTACCGCCGCAGGACCCCCGCCCGGGTCACAATCTCTTGGGTCACGCCACCGCTGTCAACTGGAACAAATGACCAGGTGCGGCCGTGGTGACGTGGGACCGGGCTCAGGCGGTCTGCAGGTGCTCGGTGTGGAGGTGGCGTGCGGGTTCCGAGCAGGCCTCGTCGCGGCACACGAGCATCGTGTCGACGCGGCGGTGACCTCCCTCGCTGGTCGCGACGTCCTTGCGGACGTGCAGATTCGCCCCGCACGAGGGGCACTTGCGTTGGCTTTTCACATGACTGGAAGACATGGCTTCAGACTACGCCGAATGTGGCGAATATCACATCAACGGACGGCCGTGTGGCGGACGCCGTGGGCGACCCGTCGGCGCCGGGCGTCAGTGCACCGCACGTGCGCGGTCGCGACCCCCGTCCGCCGGGATCATCGTGACATTGCGGTGCCGCGGCCGCTCGGGCGCGCGGTCGGTGGCCTCGAGGTCGACCCGGCGCAGGACCTCGGTGACGATGATGTCGAGTTCGGCCATCGCCAGATGTGCGCCCAGGCAACGGCGGTTGCCGCCCCCGAAGGGGAGGAAGGCGTGCGGTGACGGACGCGTGCCGAGGAACCGTTCCGGCCGGAATGCGAAGGGCTGCGGGTAGAGGTCGTCGCGATGATGCAGCAGTATCGTGCTCGCGATCACCACGGTGCCCGCGTCCACACGGAATCGTCCGAACTGCCAGGGACGCAACACTTCTCGCGCGATGGACGGAACCACCGGACGGCACCGCATCGTCTCGGCGATCACCGCGTCGATGAGGTCGCGTTCGCCGGCGCGTGCCGCATCACGCGCGTCGGCCAGCATGCGCGGATGGCGGGTCAGACGCTCGAACACCCACGCCGTGGTGTGGGCCGTCGTCTCGTGACCGGCGAGGAGGAGGCCGACCAGTTCGTCCCTGATCTCGGAGTCGGAGAGTCGGGCGCCGTCGGGCGTTCGGGCGGCGAGCAGGACCGACAGTACGTCGTCGCGGTCGGTGTCGCCGTGACCGCTGTCGTCGAGGCTGCGGCGTTCGGCGATCAGTCGGTGCACGGCGCGGTCCAGCGGCGCCAGACCCAGCGCGAGAATTCCGGTCGCCTCCTCGCTGCGCGCATTGCGCAACTGCGCGGCGACCCCGATGCGTGTCGTCGAGAACCGCATGCTGCGTCGCACCGCGACCCGCAGGGCACGCTCGGCCGGAGTCGACGCGGCGTCGTCGGTGAGGCCGAAGGCGACACGGGTGATGACGTCGAGGGTGATGTCCTCGGCGACGCCGGCCACCGCCACCTCCGAACCCGGCCGCCACCGATCGATCCGCTCACCGCAGGCCCGCTCGATGTGACCACGGCAGTCGGCGACCGCGGAACGGTGAAACGCGGGCATCAACCGGGCGCGCTGACGACGATGCTGCTCGCCGAGTGTCGTCAGGACCGACTCTCCGCCGACGATGGGCCGCAGCAGGGAATGGCGGGTGGCCGAGGGCGCGATCTCCGGCGCGGCCGTCACGATCGACCGGATGTGGCCGGGATCGGAGATCGTCACGATCGCGCCGGGCCCGCCGACGAGGTCATAGGAGACCACATCGCCCAATCGGGCGGCGTCGGCGAACATCAGGTCGGTTTCGTTGCGGGCGAAGTCGATCGTCCGCCACAGCGACGCGGGACGGGCCAGTGGTGCGCGCGGCAGGTCGCGGGCGTCGTCGGCGGCCAGCGGACCCGCCTCGCCATCAAGGGTGTGCAGACCCGACCGGGCGTCGGACGCGGCGGCGAACCAGCGCCCCGCGGGCGCGGTGTGCGGACGGATGGTCGGGGCACTCATGCGACTCGCGCTCATGAGAACCGCGCCGTACGGATGCGACGCTCGCGGGCGGCGAAGGCGGCCCGCTCCTCACGTCCGCGGTAATCCATGTTGTCGGGGTCGTGTGTGAGCCAGGCGAGGAGCACGAGAACGAGGATGGTGATTCCGAGGAGCAGCCACATGATGTCTTCCCTTCGATCGGACCCCGGTGTGGGGGTACCGATAACGCTAGGAAGAATGTCGTCGCAGGTCAGCGGGCTGCGGGTGGATCTTTCCGTCCGTCCCGGGCAGGACCGGAGAATCCGACCGTGGGTGGATGTGGTGGGCGTCACGCGGCGATAGAATCGGCGGATGCGCTGGTTGGACGCCCATTACCGGCACGCGATGGAACGCTTCGGTTTCGACTATCCGCCCGGGTACATGATGATCGCCGACCTCGCGGTGGTGACGCTGTGCGTGGCGGCGGTTGTGCAACGCGGCATCGACGGGGTGCACGGTGCCGCCTGGTTGTGGCCGGTGGCCGGCGCGCTGGTCAGCGTGGCGCCTCACCTGCTGTGTCTGGTGGCGCCACTTCGCCCGTGGGTGATGGGCCTGGCCGCGTCGTCGATCATCTCGGTGGTGCTGTTCTGGCAGACGCCGGTGCACGTGGATGTCGCGTCGCTGTTGCTGCCGCTGTCCGCCACCGTCACCGCCGCCATCGCCACCGGCCACCGGGGACTGATCACCACGGCCGCGCTGTCGCTCACCGCCGTCGGCGGGGGCCTGGCCGGTGTCATCGACCAGGGCTGGCTGCTGGCCCTGATGGTCGGTTTCGCCGGTGTGGTCGGCCACCTGATGCAGAAACAGCTGCATCTGTTGCGGGCCGAGCGCACCGCGCGTACCCAGCAGGCCGCACTGGACCGGGCGGCGATCGCGGGTGAGATCCACGACGTACTCGCACATTCGTTGAGCATTGTGCTGCTCAACGTCACCGCGGCCCGGCGTGCGCTGCGCGAGGACGCCGGCCGCTCTGCTGATGACCGCTCGGCTGATGACCGCTCGGAGGCGGCCGAGGCCCTCGAGGACGCCGAGAAGGTCGGCCGCGCCGCCATGCACGACGTCCGTCACACCATCGAGTTGCTGCGGGGCGAGGGGATGGACGGTGATCCGCAACCGGGGGTGGCCGACCTCGACGATCTGATCGACGGTTTCCGCCGGGCCGGTGTCGAGATCGACGGTGACCTCGCCGACGTCGGACCCGTCACCGCCGGAACCGGGCTGGCGGTGTACCGGGTGGTTCAGGAATCCCTGTCCAACGCGAGCAGACATGTGCCGGGGGCGTCGGTGACCGTGCACGTCGGGCCGGCGGGTGATGGCCGGTTGGTGATCCGGGTGGCAAATCCGGTGCCGCCCAACCTCCGTCGCGGCCGGGGCGGGTCGGGTCTGCGTGGGATGGACTCCCGGGTGCGCAACCTCGGCGGAACCGTCGACGTCGGCGTGGTCGCGGGCCGATGGATGGTGGAGGCGACGCTGCCGGCCGGGATCGCGGACGTCGCCGACCCGGATGGGTGCGCACGAGACCACATCCCGGCGGTGACGTCGGCGTGACCCGGGTGGCGCTGGTCGACGACCAGGAACTGGTGCGCGCGGGTCTGCGCCGCATCCTGCGGGCCAAGGACGGTTTCGAGATCGTCGCCGAATGCGGCGACGGCGACGAGGTGCCCGACATGGTCGCCGCGCATCGGCCCGACGTCGTGGTGATGGATCTGCGGATGAGACGCGTCGGCGGGGCAGAGGCCACTCGCAGATTGTCCGACTGTGCGGGGGCGCCGCCGGTGTTGGTGCTGACGACCTACCGCGACGAGCAACTCCTGTCGGAGGCTCTACGGGCGGGCGCGGCCGGATTCGTGTTGAAGGACTCGCCCGCCGAAGACCTCATCCGCGCGGTGCGAGTGGTCGCTGCGGGTGAGGCCGTCCTCGATCCGGCGGTCACCGGACACGTTCTCGACGCGTACCGGTCCATGCCGGTCACCACCGATGCGGCAGCGGCGCCGGATCATCTCACCGCGCGCGAGATGACGGTGCTCGGACTGATCGGACGGGGACTGACCAACGACGAGATCGCCGCCGAACTGGTGATCTCGGTGGTCACGGTCAAGAGTCACGTCGGCAAGATCTTCACCAAACTCGGCGTGCGCGATCGGGCGGCCGCGGTGATCTACGCCTTCGACCACAAAATGGTGACGCCGCGGGCGTGAGGTCACGCTCCCGAGTACCTTGCGGCGAAAAACGCAGAATGCCCCGGTCTGAGGGGACCGGGGCAGTGCGCGAGCGGGTGACGGGAATCGAACCCGCGTAGCTAGTTTGGAAGACTAGGGCTCTACCATTGAGCTACACCCGCGTGCGCCGTCACAACCGCCCGAGAGGGGCCGTGCGAAGTGCGCGCATGAGACTGTACAGGTTCGGTGCCCCGGATCAGAAATCGCCTGCCTCGCGGCGGGTCTCCGGGCCCCGATCGGCTGCGTGGGGTGGACCGGTTTTTCTCCTTCGGTGCCCGACCCGTAAGATCGGCTGTCGGCCCTGCTTCGACACGTCGCGATGGCGGCGTGTCCGGTGAACGGGCCCACGGGATGTGGCGCAGCTTGGTAGCGCATCCGCTTTGGGAGCGGAGGGTCGCAGGTTCAAATCCTGTCATCCCGACAGAACCGATGACGGCCCACGGAATGGGGGCCGCGACGATCATGGCGTACGCAACGCAGATATAAGGAGCATCAGGCGTGAAGAGCACCGTCGAGCAGCTGAGCCCCACCCGGGTGAAGCTCAACGTGGAAGTCCCGTTCGAGGAGCTCTCGGGCGACTTCGACCGGGCCTACAAGGCCCTCGCACAGCAGGTCCGCATCCCCGGCTTCCGCCCGGGCAAGGCCCCCGCGAAGCTCATCGAGGCGCGCGTCGGTCGCGACTCGATCCTCGCGCAGGTCGTCAACGACGCGCTGCCCGGCAAGTACAGCCAGGCCGTCGCCGAGACCGAGACCAAGGCCATCGGTCAGCCCGAGATCGATCTCGAGGAACTCAAATACGGCGAGTCGATCTCGTTCACCGCCGAGGTCGACGTCCGTCCCGAACTCGAACTCCCGGACTACTCGACCCTGTCGGTCGAGGTGGATCCGATCGCCGACGACGAGGACGCCGTCGACGAGCAGATCGAGGGCCTGCGTGCCCGTTTCGGCACCCTCACCGGCGTGGATCGCGGTGCGCAGGACGGCGACATGGTGTCGATCGACCTGGCCGCGACCATCGACGGCGAACCGGTCGAAGAGGCCTCCACCGAGGGCCTGTCCCACGAGGTGGGCGCCGGTGACCTCATCGACGGCCTCGACGAGGCCCTCGTCGGACTCAAGGCCGGCGAGTCGAAGGTCTTCACCACCACACTCGTCGCTGGTGAGCACGCCGACGAGGAAGCCGACGTCACCGTGACCGTGAACTCGGTCAAGGAACGCGAGCTGCCCGAACTCGACGACGAATTCGCGCAGATGGCAAGCGAATTCGACACCGTCGACGAACTTCGTGAGTCGCTGGCCGAGCGGGTGGCGCAATCGAAGAAGATGGAGCAGGCCAACAAGGTCCGCGACGCTGTCCTCGACGAACTGCTCGCCAAGGTCGAGGTCCCGTTGCCGGAGAACGTCGTGCAGGCCGAGGTCGACAACTCCCTTGAGCAGGTCCTGCACAGCATCGGACATGACGAGGCCATCTTTGCCCAGCTCCTCGAGGCCCAGGGCACCACGCGGGAGGCCTTCGAGGCCGACGCCCGCGAGACCGCCGAGAAGTCGGTCCGTCAGCAGCTGCTCCTCGACGCCATCGCCGAGCAGCAGGACACCGAGGTCAGTCAAGACGAGCTGACCCAGCAGATCCTCTTCTCCGCACAGCGGTACGGGATGGCTCCGCAGGAGTTCATCCAGCAGCTGACCCAGGCCAACCAGGTCGGCGCCGTCTACGCCGACGTGCGGCGCAACAAGGCGCTGCTCGGCATCGTCGGTGAGGTCACCGTCACCGACACCGACGGCAACGCCGTCGACACCACGGAGTTCTTCGGCACCGCCGACGAGGACGGTGCGGATGCCGACGCCACCGCAGAGGACAAGGGCGCGGAGGACAAGGGCGCGGAGGACAAGGGCGCAGAAGACAAGGGCGCAGAAGACAAGAGCTCTGACGCCTGATCGCTTCACCGTGACCTGACAGCCGGACACCGCACGAGGTGTCCGGCTGTCATGTCTTGTCCTCCGGTCCACCGATTCGGTTCTGCTGTGAGCGAAGACGGGCGTTGACGGGAGTGCCCGTGGCACCGGATTGGTTAGTGTCGGTGACGAGCGAACGACGTGCGAAGTACAGGTGCCGGTCCGGCCGGTACGTGAAAGAGCTACGACAGGTAAAGGTAGGAATCGTGAGCAATCCGACTGTTGACCCCGCGGGTGCAATGTCCTCTGGCGGCCGCACGCCTTCGATGAGTTCGGGTGTTGCCGGGCTGAACCTCACCGATTCGGTGTTCGAGCGGCTGCTGCGGGAACGGATCATCTTCCTCGGCACCCAGGTCGACGACGACATCGCCAACCGGCTGTGCGCGCAGATCCTGTTGCTGGCGGCCGAGGACCCGACCAAGGACATCCATCTCTACATCAACTCGCCGGGCGGATCGGTGACCGCGGGCATGGCGATCTTCGACACCATGCAGCTCGCCGAGTGTGACGTCGCCACCTACGCGATGGGGATGGCCGCGTCGATGGGGCAGTTCCTGCTCGCCGCCGGGGCCAAGGGCAAGCGGCACGCCCTGCCGCACGCCCGGATCATGATGCACCAGCCGTCCGCCGGCATCGGTGGTACCGCCGCCGACATCGCGATCCAGGCCGAGCAGTTCGCCGCCACCAAGAAGGAGATGAACCGGCTCAACGCCGAGTTCAGTGGGCAGCCGTTGGAGAAGATCGAGGCCGACGCCGACCGCGACAAGTGGTTCACCGCGGCCGAGGCCAAGGACTACGGCCTCGTCGACCATGTGATCGCCCGTGCCGCGATCGGCTCGCAGTAGTCGCTCGGTAGCAGTCGAGACCATCCCACCACCACCTTCACGGAGTAGGACCATGACCAACATGTATGACTCGCTTCCGGCCGACGTGGCCGCCGGAATTCCCGCCTCGGCCTTGGCGCTCAAGGGTATTGAGGCGCGCTACATCCTCCCGCAGTTCATCGAGCACACCCCCAACGGGCAGCGGCAGTACGATCCCTACGCCAAGCTGTTCGAGGAGCGCATCGTCTTCGTCGGTACGCCGATCGACCAGACCGTCGCCAATGACGTGATGGCGCAGCTGCTGGTGCTCGAGTCGCAGGATCCCGACCGCGACATCACCATGTACATCAACTCGCCGGGCGGCAGCGTGCCCGACATGCTGGCCATCTACGACACCATGCAGTACGTCCACTGCGACATCGTCACCGTCTGCCTCGGTGAGGCGGCATCGGCCGCGGCGATCCTGCTGGCCGGTGGCACCCCCGGCAAACGTGCCGCGCTGCCCAACGCGACGATCCTCATCCACCAGCCCCGCACCGGCGGCGCCTACCAGGGACAGGTCTCCGACCTGGAGATCCAGGCCGCCGAGATCGAGCGGATCCGCAACCGGCTCGACGAGATCCTGGCGGGCCACACCGGACAGGATCCGGCGAAGATCCGCAAGGACACCGACCGCGACAACATCCTCACCGCCGCTGCCGCCAAGGAGTACGGCATCGTGGACGAGGTGTTCGAATACCGCAAGAAGTCGCTGAAGAAGTGAGGGTGAGCGGTGGTCGCGGCACCGCGACCACCGGCTCTTTCCGGCAATCTGCGCGACATTTGGCCCAAGCGGTCGAAGTCACGCGCGACCGCGGGTACCGTCGGGTGAACGAGCCTTTCGTGACGCCCGTCGAGCCTGCCCGCGGGCAGCTCACGACCGACCGCACCGCCGGTGGCGTCGTCGCCGATCCGGTGGCGATCCACGCAGGTGGTGCGGACACATCGAGGAAGTAGGTACAGCACAAGATGGCACGTATCGGAGATGGTGGCGATCTGCTGAAGTGCTCCTTCTGCGGAAAGAGTCAGAAGCAGGTCAAGAAGCTCATCGCCGGTCCCGGTGTGTACATCTGCGACGAGTGCATCGATCTCTGCAACGAGATCATCGAAGAGGAACTCGCCGAGAACGGTGACGTGAAGCTCGACGAGCTGCCCAAGCCCGCCGAGATCAAGGACTTCCTGGAGAACTACGTCATCGGCCAGGACACCGCCAAGCGGACCCTCGCGGTGGCAGTCTACAACCACTACAAGCGGATCCAGGCGGGCGAGAAGAAGGAAGCGCGCGGCGGTGAGAGCGTCGAGCTGATGAAGTCGAACATCCTGATGCTCGGCCCCACCGGCTGCGGAAAGACCTATCTCGCGCAGACCCTCGCGAAGATGCTCAACGTGCCGTTCGCCATCGCCGACGCGACCGCCCTGACCGAGGCCGGCTACGTCGGCGAGGACGTCGAGAACATCCTCCTGAAGCTCATCCAGGCCGCCGACTACGACGTCAAGCGTGCCGAGACCGGCATCATCTACATCGACGAGGTCGACAAGATCGCCCGCAAGAGCGAGAACCCGTCGATCACCCGCGACGTGTCCGGTGAGGGTGTGCAGCAGGCGCTGCTGAAGATCCTCGAGGGGACCCAGGCGTCGGTGCCCCCGCAGGGTGGCCGTAAGCATCCGCATCAGGAATTCATCCAGATCGACACCACCAACGTGCTGTTCATCGTGGCGGGTGCCTTCGCCGGCCTGGAGAAGGTGATCTCCGAACGAATCGGTAAGCGCGGCATCGGTTTCGGCAATGAGGTGGCCTCCAAGAACGAGGTGGACACCACCGATCACTTCGCCGAGGTCATGCCGGAGGATCTGATCAAGTTCGGTTTGATCCCGGAGTTCATCGGCCGTCTGCCGATCATCGCCTCGGTGACCAACCTGGACAAGGAATCACTCGTATCCATCCTGTCGGAGCCGAAGAACGCGCTGGTCAAGCAGTACACCAGGCTCTTCGAGATGGACAACGTGGAACTCGAGTTCACCACCGATGCGCTCGAGGCGATCGCCGATCAGGCGATCCATCGTGGCACCGGCGCCCGTGGGCTCCGCGCCATCATGGAGGAGGTGCTGCTGCCGGTGATGTATGACATCCCGAGCCGCGACGATGTGGAGAAGGTCGTCGTCACGGGCGAGACCGTGAACGACAACGTGCTCCCGACGATCGTCCCGCGTAGCGACAACGACGACGAGCGGCGCGACAAGAGCGCCTGACACGCACCCCACGCACGGACACGACGAGGGCCGCTCCACGATCAGATCGTGGAGCGGCCCTCGTCGTTGTGCTGCCCGAATCAGTCCGGGCTGTTCGCGGCGCGCTCGAGCCGGATGACGACGGCCTTGGACACCGGAGTGTTGGATTCCTCGGCCACCAGGTGGAGGGGGACGAGGGGATTGGTCTCCGGGTAGTAGCCGGCGGCATTGCCGCGCGGGGTGTCGTAGGCGACGACCTCGAAGTCGGTGACGCGTCGTTCCTCCGGCCCGTCGGGCCCGGCGAACTCCGACACGATGTCGACGTGATCACCCGCGGTCAGGCCGTGTGCGGCGATGTCGTCGGGATGGACCATGATCACCCGGCGATTGCCCTTGATGCCGCGGTAACGATCGTCGTGGCCGTACACCGTGGTGTTGTACTGGTCGTGGCTGCGCAGCGTCTGCAGGATCAGCCGTCCGTCGGGGACCGGCACCCACCGCAGGGGATGGGCGGCGAGGTTGGCCCGACCGGTGCTGGTGGCGAACTCCCGCGAATCCCTCGGTGGGTGCGGGAGCACGAATCCATCCTTGGCGCGCACGCGGGTGTTGAAGTCGGTGAAGCCGGGGATGACCCGGGAGATGTGGTCGCGGATGACGTCGTGGTCGCGGGCCATGGCGGTCCAGTCGACGGGGTGATCCGGGCCGAAGGTCGTCGTCGCCAGATCGCAGACGATGGCGACCTCGCTGTGCAACAGCGGTGATGACGGTGTCAGCGATCCGCGGGACAGGTGTACCACCGACATCGAGTCCTCGACCGATACCTGTTGTGCCACACCGTCGACGATGTCTTTGTCAGTGCGGCCCAGGCTGGGCAGGATCAGTGCGGCGGTGCCGTTCGCGAGGTGGGACTCGTTGAGTTTGGTACTCACCTGCACGGTCAGTCGGCAGCGACCCAGCGCCTCCTCGGTGATCCGGGTGTCGGGGGCGGCGGCGACGAAGTTGCCGCCCATCGCCATGAACACCCGCACCTCGTCGCGGTGCATGGCGTCGATGGCCGCGACGGTGTCGTATCCGTGCGTCCGGGGACTGGCGATGCCGAACTCCGCGTCGAGTGCGGCCAGGAATGTCTCCGGCATCTTCTCGTAGATGCCCATCGTGCGATCGCCCTGCACATTGGAGTGGCCGCGCACCGGGCAGACGCCGGCGCCGGGCTTGCCGATCATCCCGCGCAACAGCAGCATGTTGACGCCCTCGGCGATGGTCGCCACACCGTGGCGTTGCTGGGTGAGGCCCATCGCCCAGCACAGCACCACTCGCTGTGACCGCGCGACCCGGGTTGCCAGGTCGCGGATCGTGGCATGGTCGAGTCCGGTGGCGGCGAGGATCTCGTCGGTGTCGACTGCGCCGAGCAGATCGAGATAGGGCTGCACCCCCGCACACCTGTCGCGCAGGAAGTCATGGTCGAAGACCGTTCCGGGACTTTCGTTTTCGTCGTCGAGCAGCATTCGGCAGATGCCGCGGAACAGCGCCATGTCACCGCCGATGCGGATCTGCAGGAAATCGTCGGCCAGCCGCACGCCGTCGCCGACGACACCGCTGGGACGCTGCGGATCCTTGAACCGCATCAGTCCGGCCTCCGGCAGCGGATTGATCGCGACGATGCGCGCACCGCCGCGCTTGGCCTTCTCGAGCGTGGAGAGCATGCGCGGGTGATTGGTGCCCGGGTTCTGTCCCGCGACGATGATCAGGTCGGCGGTCTCGAGATCGGGGACCGACACAGAACCCTTGCCGATGCCGATCGCCTCGGTCAGCGCGGTGCCGGACGACTCGTGGCACATGTTGGAGCAGTCGGGCATGTTGTTGGTGCCGAGGCTGCGGGCGAACAACTGATAGACGAAGGCGGCCTCGTTGCTGGTGCGTCCGGAGGTGTAGAAGACGGCCTGATCGGGGTGATCCATCGCGCGCAGTTCGTCGGCGATGATGTGATTGGCCTGGTCCCAGCTCACCGGTCGGTAGTGGGTGTCGCCCGGCGCGAGGTACATCGGGTGGGTCAGCCGGCCCTGCTGGGACAGCCAGTACCCCGAGCGGGTGCGCAGGTCGTCGATCGGATGCGCCGCGAAGAACTCCGGGGTCACCACCCGGCGGGTCGCCTCCTCGGCCACCGCCTTGGCGCCGTTCTCGCAGAACTCGGCGTGCTTACGGTGCCCGGGGGTTTCCGGCCAGGCGCACCCGGGGCAATCGAAACCGTTGCGCTGGTTCAGTTTTGCCAGGGTCCGTGCGGTCCGCACGGTGCCCATCTGCTCGATACCGCGACGCAGTGCCACCGCCACCGCGGGCACGCCCGCCGCATAGGTCTTGATGTGACCGACGTGGACGTCGGCGGGTTCGTCGACCGGCGTCGTTTCCCGATGGTTCATCTGCTCATCTTCGCGTATTTGTGACCCGATATCGATCACACTGTGTGTCATGACGAACACCACACAGCAATCCCGACTCGCCGCCATCGTGCTCGCCGGGGGGCGATCGCGGCGGATGGGAACGGACAAGGCCGCGTTGGACTGGGACGGCGAACCGATGCTGGCGCGCATCGTGCGGATCTCCTCGGAGCGCTGCGAGCCGGTCTTCGTGGTCGCGGCGCAGTCGTCGTCGGCCTATCGGCTGTTGCACGGCACCGGCGGCCCGGAGGCCACCTGGGTCACCGACGAGGCGCCCGAGGCCGGTCCGGTGGGTGGCCTGGCCGTCGGCTTGGCCGCCGCCGCGCAGGCCGGCGCCGATCTGGCCTTCGTCTGCGCCACGGACATGCCACTGATCTCGGCCCGACTGATCGACGAGCTGTCCGGAGCGGTCGTCGACTCCGCCGACGCGGTGATCGCCCACGACACCGAACGTGATCACCCGATGGCCGGGGTGTATCGCACCTCGGCGGTGTCGAGGATCGCCGAGCTGGTGGCGACCGGAGAGAAACGGATGACCGCCGTGCTCGACGCGCTGGCGACACGTCGGGTGACTGTGTCCGATCCGGACTGGCTGACCAACGTGAATGCCCCCGAGGACCTGCACCGGCTGCGCGCGGCCTCCGGGATCTAGCGCCGGAGGCGTTCCCTAAGATTGTGGGGTGAGCACACCCGAATCCTCCCGCGAGCTGCCGAAGTCCTGGGACCCCGCCGAACACGAGGCGAAGCTGTATCAGGGGTGGGTCGACGCCGGCTACTTCACCGCCGACGCGGCAAGTGAGAAGCCCGCATTCTCGATCGTCATCCCGCCGCCCAACGTCAACGGTTCCCTGCACATGGGGCATGCCTACGAGCATGTCCTGATGGATGCGCTGTCGAGGTGGCGGCGCATGCAGGGCTATGAGGTCCTCTGGCTGCCCGGCATGGATCATGCGGCGATCGCGATGCAGACGATGGTCGAACGCAAGCTGGCCGACGAGGGACTCACCCGCGACGACCTGGGGCGCGAGAAGTTCATCGAACGGGTGTGGGCCGAGAAGGTGGAGATCGGCGGCAACATCGGCGAACAGATGCGCCGCCTCGGTGACGGCGTCGACTGGAGCCGCGAACGCTTCACCATGGACGAGGGCCTCTCGCGGGCGGTGGCCACCGTCTTCAAGAAGATGTACGACGACGGGCTGATCTATCAGGCCGAACGCCTGGTCAACTGGTCGCCGGTGCTGCAGACCGCGGTCAGCGACATCGAGGTCAACTACGCCGACGTCGAGGGCGAACTCGTCAGCTTCCGTTACGGTTCGCTCGACGACGCGCAGCCGCACATCGTGGTCGCGACCACCCGACTGGAGACGATGCTCGGTGACACCGCGATCGCGGTGCACCCCGACGACGAGCGCTACGCCCACCTGGTGGGCACCGAACTCGAGCATCCTTTCGTCGACCGCAGGATCCCGATCGTGGCCGACGACTACGTCGACCCTGAGTTCGGTTCCGGCGCGGTCAAGATCACCCCGGCGCACGACCCGAACGACTTCGCGCTCGGGCAGCGTCACAACCTGGCGATGCCCACGATCATGGACACCCAGGCCCGGATCTCGGGCACCGGAACACCGTTCGACGGGATGGACCGCTTTGAAGCGCGTGTGCGGATCCGGGAGGCGCTGGCCGAGCAGGGACGCATCGTCAAGGAGGTGCGGCCGTATCTGCACAGCGTCGGTCATTCCGAACGCACCGGCGAACCGATCGAGCCGCGCCTGTCGATGCAGTGGTGGGTCGATGTGTCCTCGCTGGCCAAGGCCGCCGGCGACGCGGTGCGCGACGGGTCGACCGTCATCCACCCGACGACCATGGAACCGCGGTGGTTCGCCTGGGTCGACGACATGCACGACTGGTGCATCTCGCGGCAGCTGTGGTGGGGTCACCGCATCCCGATCTGGTACGGACCCGACGGCGAGGTGGTGTGCGTGGGTCCCGACGAGACGCCGCCGGCCGGCTACACCCAGGAGACCGACGTCCTCGACACGTGGTTCTCCTCCGGGCTGTGGCCGTTCTCCACGATGGGCTGGCCCGATCAGACCGCCGACCTCGAGAAGTTCTATCCCACATCGGTTCTCGTCACCGGTTACGACATCCTGTTCTTCTGGGTGGCGCGGATGATGATGTTCGGCACCTACGTCGGCAAGGACCTCGGGCCAGGCAACGAGGTTCCCTTCCACAACCTCTTCCTGCACGGATTGGTGCGCGACGAGCACGGCCGGAAGATGAGCAAGTCCAAGGGCAACGGCATCGATCCGCTGGACTGGGTGGAACGCTTCGGCGCCGACGCGCTGCGGTTCACCCTGGCGCGCGGGGCGAATCCGGGCAGCGACATCTCGGTCGGCGAGGACCACGCGTCGTCGTCGCGCAACTTCGCGACCAAGCTGTTCAACGCCACCAAGTTCGCCCTGATGAACGGTGCCACCCTCGGCGAGGTCCCGGCGCCGGAGCAGCTGGCCGTCGCCGATCGCTGGATCCTCACCCGGCTCGACGAGGTGCTCGCACAGGTGCAGGCCGGCCTCGAGTCCTTCGAGTTCTCCAAGGCGTGTGAGGCGCTGTATCACTTCGCCTGGGACGAGTTCTGCGACTGGTATCTCGAACTCGCCAAGGTCCAGTTCGCCGAGGGCGATGAGAGTCGTTCGCAGACAACACGTCTGGTGCTCGGTGCGGTGCTCGACCCACTGTTGCGGGCGCTGAGCCCGGTGATGCCGTTCGTCACCGAGGTGCTGTGGACGGCGTTGACGGGAGGCGAGTCGGTGGTGATCGCGCCGTGGCCGCTGCCGTCGGAACGCCCGGCAGATGCCGCGGCCGCGAGCAGCGTCGAGGATCTGCAGAAGCTGATCACCGAGGTGCGCCGATTCCGCAGCGATCAGGGACTCAAACCCGGTCAGAAGGTGCCGGTGCGTTTCGATCGTCTTGCCGAGTCGGGTCTGGAGCCGTTGACGCCCGCCATCGCCTCGCTGGCGCGACTGGAGGATCCGTCCGACGCGTTCACCGCGACCGCGACGCTGGAGGTGCGCCTGTCGGCCGCCACCGTCGGCGTGCAGATCGACACGTCCGGAACCGTCGACGTGGCCGCCGAACGCAAACGCATCACCAAGGATCTCGCGGCGGCGGAGAAGGAACTGGCGCAGACCACGGCGAAACTGGGCAACGAGCAGTTCCTGTCGAAGGCGCCCGAGCCGGTCGTCTCCAAGATCAAGGCGCGGCAGGAGATCGCCACCGAAGAGGTGGAACGGTTGACCGCCAAACTCGCCTCGCTGGGAGGATCGTGAGCGACCGCAGGGACGACGCCGTCGACGATGACGGTCAGGAGATGGGGGCCGACGAGATGGAGGCCGACGAACCCATCTTCACCGCCGAGGATCTCGCCGGTTTCGAGGATCCGGGTGCGATCGAACCGGACCGGATGGATCTGGCCTCGCTGCTGACCGACGACGCCGAGAGCTCCGACGTCGACGATCCCGACGCGCCGATCTTCCGGGTCGACAGCGCCTCGGATCTCGCCGAACTCGCCGACCTGGAGGCCGAACTCGACACGCGATGGCCGGAGACGAAGATCGATCCGTCCCTCGCCCGGATCTCGACGCTGATGGATCTGCTGGGTTCGCCGCAGCACGCCTACCCGGCGATTCATGTGGCCGGAACCAACGGCAAGACGTCGGTGACCCGGATGATCGACGCGCTGCTGATCGCGCTGCACCGGCGCACCGGCCGCATCACCAGCCCGCATCTGCAGCGGGTCACCGAACGTATCGCCGTTGACGGGCAACCGATCTCGGCGCGCGCCTACATCGACACCTACCGTGATCTCGAGCCCTACATCACGATGGTCGACGATTCGTCGACGGCCGCCGACGGCCCGCGGATGAGCAAGTTCGAGGTGCTCACCGCGATCGCCTACGCCTACTTCGCCGAGGCGCCCATCGACGTGGCGGTGGTCGAGACCGGGATGGGTGGCCGCTGGGATGCGACCAACGTCGTCGACGCGACCGTAGCCGTCATCACGCCCATCGCCATGGATCATGCCGATTACCTCGGCGACACCCTGGCCGCGATCGCGGGGGAGAAGGCCGGAATCATCAAGCGCGGCAAGGACGAGCTGGTTCAGGTCGATCCGGTGACGGTGATCGCGCCGCAGCAACCCGAGGTGATCGACGTCCTGCTGCGCGAGACCGTCGAGAAGGGAACCATTGTCGCCCGCCAGAATTCGGAGTTCGCCGTCCTCGAATCGGTGACCGCCGTTGGCGGCCAACAGCTCCGGATACAGGGCCTCGGGGGCGTGTACGACGAGGTGTTCCTGCCGCTGCACGGTGAACATCAGGCGGCCAACGCGGCGCTCGCGCTCGCGGCGGTGGAGGCGTTCTTCGGGGCCGGGCCCGATCGTCAACTCGACATCGACGCCGTGCGAGCGGGATTCGCGTCGGTGACCTGCCCCGGCCGCCTCGAACGGGTGCGCAGCGCGCCGAGTGTGTTTGTCGACGCCGCCCACAATCCGCACGGGGCACAGGCTTTGGCGCGGGCGCTGACCGACCAGTTCGATTTCCGCCGCCTCGTCGGCGTGATCGGCGTCCTCGGTGACAAGGACGCCGAGGGTCTCCTCGGTGCGCTCGAGCCGATCCTCGATCAGGTGGTGGTGACCAACAACGGTTCGCCCCGCGCCCTCGACGCCGAGGACCTCGCCGAGATCGCCCGCGAGGTGTTCGGTGAGGACCGCGTGGTGGTGGAGCCGTTCCTGCCCGACGCGGTGGCCGCGGCCATCGGCCTCGCCGAGGAATCCGAGGGCCAGCCGGTCTCCGGCGCGGGCGTCATCATCACCGGGTCGGTGGTCACCGCCGGTGCCGGGCGAACCCTCTTCGGGAAGGAACCCTCGTGAATCAGGCCGACGAACACCCGGGTTTCACCGCCCCGGCCACCGACCCGTGGCGCGGTCTGCGTGGCGTGATGGCCGGAACGTTGATCCTCGAGGTCATCGTCATGGCGCTGACGTTCCCGGTGGTCGCAAAGATCGGACCGGGACTGTCCTGGTTCTCCGGCGTCTACCTCGGCGTCGTCACGCTGCTGCTGATCCTCGCCGCCGGCATCCAGAAGCGTCCCCGTGCCCTCGACATCGATCTCGGTCTGCAGGTGCCGGTGATCCTCGGCGGCATCTTCCACTGGTCGATCGCCGTCGTCGGGGTCATCTTCCTGTTCGTGTGGATCTATATCCGCTACGTACGCAACGACGTCGCCCGCCGGATGCGCGAGGGTCGTCTCGCCGGGCAGGAGCCGATCGGCAACGCATGAGGTGTGTACGCACCGCGACCGGATCGTGACCTGTCCGTGGCTCCCCGGGAACGCGACGGTGCCACAATGGCGGCCAGTGTGTCCGGGGACAACTGCGCGTCTGCCGCATGTCCGTGGCACATCGATTCCGATGCCGACACGAGTCGGTATCGCATCTGACGTCAACCCGTGAGGAGCCGCGTGACCGTCGATCGACCCAGCACCCTGCCCACCAGCCGTTTTTCGACACGATTCCGCGCGGCGGCGCTGGCCGTCGGGGTTGGTGCGGCACTGGCATCGGCGCTGTCGGCGGGAATCGCGCACGCGGAGCCCGCCGCACCCACCGAGACGACGCCGGGTGTTTCGGTCCTCGAGATTCCGCAGGCCGGTCCGCCGATGTCGGTGCCGGCTGGATCGTTCGGGTACACCGCCACCCACTCGGTGACCAAGCAACTGTCGACGATGAGCATCCCGGAGGCGATCCTCGCCCTGCCGGTGCCCGCCGACTACCGCCCGGCCAACGCCGCGTTGGCGGCGCGCCTCGATGTGGCGATGAAGGCGGCGCTGGCCGACCCGCGGGGCTGCCTGCAGATCATCGTCGACCCGCAACCCGACAGCGGGAATTTGTTCGACTACGGGGTGTATCCGATTTCCGGCGAGTACTGCCCCTGATCGAGTACTGCTCCTGATCAGAACGGTCCCGATGGATACAGTGTCGGAGTGACTGAACGGACACTGGTACTGATCAAGCCCGATGGCGTCGCCCGATCGCTGGTCGGCGACGTCATCGCCCGCATCGAGCGCAAGGGCCTGACCCTGATCGCCCTCGAGTTGACCCAGGTCAGCGACGAGGTGGCGCGTAAGCATTACGCCGAACACGAAGGCAAACCCTTTTTCCCGTCGTTGCTGGAATTCATCACCTCGGGACCGCTGGTGGCCGCCGTCGTCGAGGGGCCCCGCGCCGTGGCCGCGTGGCGGCAGATCGCCGGTGGCACCGACCCGGTGGAAAAGGCCGTTCCGGGAACAATCCGCGGCGACTTTGCGCTGACCACACAGAACAACCTCGTTCACGGATCGGATTCCATCGAATCCGCGGAACGTGAGATCGCGATCTGGTTCCCCGACCTCGACTCCTGAGGCGTTCGGCGACAGCCGACGACACCGGGCCGACGCGCATTGCGGCACACGTGTGCCGGCGTCGGCCCGTCGTGTGGGATACTTGGGAAGTTATCGCGGACACACTTTGCCCGCGTTGACGCCGATGACGAACGGAAAACGGGTCGGACCAGCACGAAACATCTTGTGCCCGCCCACCCGCCCTCCCCATCGAGGTGGTTCACCAGCGGTGATCCATTCACAGGCCACAGCCCATTCGATGGCGTGGAGGGTGGACCGGAGCTCATCACCCAGCAAGAGCGTCTTGCGGAGCCGGATTCCGGCACCGACGGGACGCGCAGACCACACAACACCGGCCGAAGGCCGGGACACAGGATGAGGCCCTCGCGTGGCCGCGTCGATACGACGCGCCCGGGGGCTCGAGGAGACACGAGTGACCGACAACGGGTCACCGGCTGACGCGAACGCTGCGTCGGATCCGGTGGAAGAATTTCCCAGCAAACTCCGTGTGCACGCGCTGGCGCGCGTACTCGGCGTGACAAGCCGCCAGGTCTTGGCCCACCTGGCAGAACTGGGCTCGCACACGCGCAGCCCACAATCGAGTATCGAACGCGACATGGCCGAGGCCGTCGCCCAGCGGGTGCGCGATCCCGAGGCCGCCGACGGCGCGCCGGAGCCGACTGACAGCACTCAGTCCGACGCTGACAGCGCTCCCGACACCGTTGACGGCGCTCAGTCCGACGCTGACAGCGCTCCCGAGCCCATCGAGAGCGCCCCCGAGCCCATTGACAGCGCCCCCGACACCGTTGACAGCGCCCCCGACACCGTTGACAGCGCTCAGTCCGACGTTGACAGCGCTCCCGACACCGTTGACAGCGCTCAGTCCGACACCGAGAGTGCTGCCGAGCCCGCCGCGATGACGCTGTTCTCGGCGGCCGACGCCGCCAGCCATGAGCCGGTCGTGGTGACCGAGGTGGCCGACGGCCCGCTGTTCCTGCAGCCGAGTGCTCCTGAGGCCACCGGCTCGGGTGGTTCGGGCCGTCGTCGGACCGCGATCGCGCCAACCGAGAGCTCGTCGAAGACCGACACTTCACCGGTGACCGACAGCTCACCGAAGACCGAATCGTCGGCCGATCAGGCCGATACCGATGCCGACTCATCGACCGAGGACTCCGACGATGCCGGCTCAGGGGAGTCGGGTCGTAACCGTCGGCGTCGTCGCGGACGTCGGGGTCGCGGTCGCGGTCGTGGCGACCAGGGCGAACGGTCTGACTCGGGTGACGACTCGGCGAATTCGGAGGATTCCGACGACACCTCGGTCGCGGCGGCGTCCGACGACGACGCGGCCGAGGACAGCGCCGATGCCGCATCCGGCGGCGGCAAGAAGTCCAAGAAGGGCGAGAAGAAGGGCAAGAAGTCCGACGCCAAGAAGGACGAGGCCGCGAAGGACGGGGCCACGAAATCCGCTGCCAAGAAGGACTCGGACGCCAAGAAAGACTCGGACACCGACGCCACCGGGACCGCCGAGGACACCGAGTTCGACGAGGGCGCGGAATCCGATGACGATGATGCCGATGCGTCGGTGCCCACCTCGAAGCGCCGGCGTCGGCGCCGGCGTCGCAAGGGCGGCGTCGAGCCGGATGAGGCGTCGCCGGACGATCCGCCGAACACCGTCGTGCACGAGCGGGAGCCGCGCAGCAAGCGGGTCCGCGACGAGGTGCAGGGCATCTCCGGATCGACACGGCTCGAGGCGAAGCGTCAGCGTCGCCGCGACGGACGTGACGCGGGCCGTCGCCGCCCGCCGATCCTGAGCGAATCGGAGTTCCTCGCCCGGCGCGAATCGGTCGAACGGGTGATGGTGGTGCGTGAGCGCAGCGCCAACAGCGCGCTCACCGGATCCGATCACTCGGACCACTCGGTGATCGAGGACTACACCCAGGTCGCGGTGCTCGAGGACGGCGTCCTCGTCGAACACTTCGTCACCACGGAGACGTCGTCGTCGATGGTCGGCAACATCTACCTCGGCCGCGTGCAGAACGTGTTGCCCGGGATGGAGGCGGCATTCGTCGACATCGGTCGTGGTCGCAACGGTGTGCTCTACGCCGGTGAGGTGAACTGGGATGCCGCCGGACTCGACGGCGGTTCCCGCAAGATCGAACAGGCATTGAAGCCCGGCGACAACGTCGTCGTGCAGGTCAGCAAGGATCCGGTGGGTCACAAGGGAGCCCGGCTGACCACGCAGATCTCCCTCGCCGGTCGCTACCTGGTGTACGTGCCGGGCGGATCGTCGACCGGCATCAGCCGCAAACTGCCCGACGTCGAACGCAAACGCCTCAAGCAGGTCCTGGCCAAGTTGGTGCCCGACGACGCCGGCGTGATCATCCGTACCGCCTCGGAGGGTGTCAGTGCCGAGGACCTCGGCACCGACATCGAGCGGCTGGAATCCAAGTGGAAGTCCATCGACGCCTCGGTGGCCGACGCGAAGAAGGGCAATGGCTCGGCCGGCCCCCGGGCACTGTACGAAGAGCCCGATCTGCTGGTGCGGGTGGTCCGCGACCTGTTCAACGAGGACTTCCGCAAGCTGGTGATCGAGGGCAACAAGGCCTGGAGTCTGGTCGAGGGCTACGTGCAGACCGTCGCGCCGGATCTGCTCGATCGGGTCGAACGGTTCGAACGGACGCACGCCGACGCCCCGGATTCCTTCACCGTGCACCGCATCGACGAGCAACTCGCCAAGGCACTCGACCGTAAGGTGTGGTTGCCGTCGGGCGGCACGCTGATCATCGAGCACACCGAGGCGATGACCGTCATCGACGTCAACACCGGCAAGTTCACCGGCTCCGGCGGCAACCTCGAAGAGACCGTCACCCGCAACAATCTGGAGGCCGCCGAGGAGATCGTGCGGCAGATGCGCCTGCGTGACATCGGCGGCATGATCATCGTCGACTTCATCGACATGGTCCTCGAATCCAACCGCGACCTCGTGCTGCGACGACTCACCGAGTCGCTGGCACGGGACCGCACCCGTCACCAGGTATCCGAGGTGACGTCGCTGGGCCTGGTTCAGATGACCCGCAAGCGGCTGGGAACCGGTCTGCTGGAAGCGTTTTCGACCACCTGCACGTCGTGCGGCGGTCGCGGTGTGATCGTGCATTCGTCGCCGGTCGAGGTGAAGACCGAGGACACCGGACGAGGCGATGCGTCCGGGTCCAAGCGGTCACGCCGCGGCAAGCGCAAGAACGACCAGCCCGCCGAGGCCCCCGCGAAGCCCGCGCACAACCCGGCCGAACACCCGATGTTCCGCGCCATGGCGGCACACGCGCACGACGACGACGTCGAGCCGGTGTCGGTTGAGCAGAACGCTGATGACGGTGGTGCTGATGACGGTGGCGCTGATGACGATCGCACCGCCGCCGCCGAGGGAACCAACGCCGACACCGGCCGGTCGCACAACGACGCGGTCGAGGTCGACGGCGCCGGTTCCGACGGCACTGGTTCCGACGACGCTGGTTCCGACGACGCTGGGGCCGACAACGTGGGAGGGGCATCCGCCGACACCCCGGAGGCTCAGGCAGCCGAGGTGCACCCCAACGGTGCGAACGGTGCCGGATCGGGAAACCAGGCACCTTCCGGGCAGCGACGCTCGCGGCGCCGGGCCGCGCGACGTGCGGCATCGCCGACGACGACGGAGGCACCGACGGTGATCCGCGCCGAGGCCACCGCAGCGCCGCTGACGACGTTCGGTCCGATCTCCACCTCGCCCACCGAGGCGGTCGTCGCGGTACGCCGACGCCCCCGTCGACGGGCCGCCGGACGCCCGGCCGGTCCGCCGGTGGAGGACTGACGCCGAGCACGGGACACGGGGCCGGAGGTCGGGGTCGTCCACGCTCGTCGGAGCGAGTTTGACCTGACGTGACCGGCTCCCGTAACCTTGATTGGTCGCCTCTGGCGAAGGGTTCCAGCTGTGCGCGGTATCCATCCGGATGCACCGCGAACGGTGATCGGAGATCCTTCCCGGCAGGCCCTTCGGAGCGATCTGAGCGAATCCCCACCGCTGTGCGGGGTCTCGCACGGCCCGCACCGGACGCACACACCCACACACTCCGTGGCACGCGAACGCCTGACACGGCCCGAGATGATGAACAAGAGGACAGCTTCGATGGCAACGTACGCGATCGTCAAGACCGGCGGTAAGCAGTACAAGGTCGCTGAGGGCGACATTGTGAAGGTCGAGAAGATCGACAGCGAGCCGGGCAGCACCGTCAGCCTGCCGGTGGCACTGGTCGTCGACGGTTCGACGCTGACCACCGACGCCGACAAGCTCGCCAAGATCTCCGTCACCGGCGAGGTCGTCGAGCACGTCAAGGGCCCGAAGATCCGTATCCACAAGTTCAAGAACAAGACCGGCTACCACAAGCGCCAGGGACACCGTCAGAAGCTGACGGTCCTCAAGGTCACCGGTATCAAGTAAGCCAGGAGGACGAGACAATGGCACATAAGAAGGGCGCGTCCAGCTCGCGCAACGGTCGTGATTCCAACGCCCAGCGCCTCGGCGTGAAGCGCTTCGGTGGTCAGCAGGTCAGCGCGGGCGAGATCCTGATCCGCCAGCGCGGCACCAAGTTCCACCCCGGCGTCAACGTCGGACGCGGTGGCGATGACACCCTGTTCGCCCTCGCGGCGGGTGCGGTCGAGTTCGGCACCAAGCGCGGCCGCAAGACCGTGAACATCGTTCCGGAAACCGCTCAGGCCTGACCGAGCGGTTCACCAGAACCACCAGAGCTCTTTTCGACAGGGCGGGCAGGGGCATACGCACCCGGCCCGCTCTGTTGTCGTTTGTGGGTTGTGCCGATGGCATGGCTGTTTGTTTGAGACGTCCGTCCCGGTAGGGGAGTTCGTCAACGGAAGGAAGTCCTCATGTCGCGGTTCGTCGACCGGGTGACCATTCACGTCGCCGCCGGCAACGGCGGACACGGTTGTTCGTCGGTGCATCGGGAGAAGTTCAAGCCCCTGGGCGGACCGGACGGCGGCAACGGCGGCAACGGGGGATCGGTGCGCCTCGTGGTCGATCCGCAGGTGCACACGCTCCTGGATTTCCATTTCCGCCCGCATGCCAAGGCGAGCAACGGACGGCCCGGCATGGGTGACAACCGGGACGGCGCGACCGGCGAGGACCTGGTGCTGGCGGTCCCCGACGGGACCGTGGTGCTCAACGGCAACGGGACGATCCTGGCCGATCTGGTCGGGGAGGGAACGACGTTCGAGGCCGCTCAGGGTGGCCGGGGTGGCCTGGGCAACGCGTCGTTGGCCTCGAAGGCCCGCAAGGCACCGGGTTTCGCGTTGCTCGGTGAAGAAGGACAGCATCGCGACCTCGTCCTCGAACTGAAGTCGGTCGCCGACGTCGGACTCGTCGGCTTCCCGTCGGCGGGTAAATCGTCTCTGGTGTCGGTGCTGTCGGCCGCCAAGCCGAAGATCGCGGACTATCCGTTCACCACGCTGGCGCCGAATCTCGGTGTGGTGCAGTCGGCCGGCGACGTGTTCACCATCGCCGACGTCCCGGGCCTCATTCCCGGGGCGTCCACCGGACGCGGACTGGGCCTGGAGTTCCTGCGTCATCTCGAGCGGTGCGCGGTGCTGGCCCACGTCGTCGATTGCGCGACGCTGGAACCCGGCCGTGATCCGGTCTCCGACATCGATGCCCTCGAGGCGGAGTTGGCGGCCTACCGTCCTGCCCTCGACGCCGACCACGGACTCGGTGATCTCGCCGAACGCCCGCGCGTGGTGATCCTCAACAAGATCGACGTCCCGGATGCCGCGGAACTGGCGGATCTGGTGGAACCCGAACTGGTGCAACGTGGTTGGCCGGTGTTCCGGATCTCCGCGGTGACCCATCAGGGACTGCGGGAACTGACCAATGCCCTGGCGCGGATGGTTGCGGACTACCGCGAAGCCCATCCGAAGCCCGTGGCCCGGCGAACGGTCATCCGGCCCAAGGCTATCGACGAGGCGCAGTTCAGTGTCGAGCCGGATCCGTCCGTCCCCGGCGGCTTCATCGTGCGGGGTACCCGACCCGAGCGTTGGATCGCGCAGACCCAGTTCGACAACGACGAGGCCGTCGGTTATCTCGCCGACCGACTCAACCGCCTCGGCGTCGAGGACGAATTGACCCGTCTGGGGGCCGAACCCGGTGCCTCGGTGACGATCGGCGACATGACCTTCGACTGGGAGCCGTCCACCCCGATGGGCGAGGACGTCCCGATCACCGGTCGTGGTACCGACGTGCGACTCGACCGTTCCGAGCGGATCGGCGCCGCCGAACGCAAGCAGGCCCGACGCCTGCGGCGCGGACTCGTCGACGATGACGACAGCGACGAATGAACGGCGACGAATGAACGGCGACGAACGAGCGGCGAGAGTGCAATGAGCGATCAGGCATGAGCGATGTCCGTGACACGATCACCCATGCGCGCAGCATCGTCGTCAAGATCGGCTCGTCGGCGCTGACCGACCTCGGCACCGGACTCGACACGGCGCGTCTGGATCGACTCGCCGACGCTCTCGAAGCGCGGATGCGGTCGGGTTCGGACGTGATCGTGGTGTCCTCGGGTGCCATCGGTGCCGGTATCGCCCCGCTGGGCCTGAAGAAGCGGCCGACCGATCTGGCCACCAAGCAGGCCGCGGCCAGCGTCGGCCAGCTGGTTCTCGCGCACGCCTGGGGCACGTCGTTTCACCGGTACGGGCGTACCGTCGGACAGGTCCTGCTGACCGCGTCCGACATCTCCAATCGCGCCCACCACGCGAATGCCCAACGCACACTGGACCGGCTGCGTTCGCTGGGGGCGGTGGCGATCGTCAACGAGAACGACACGGTGGCGACCAACGAGATCCGCTTCGGCGACAACGACCGCCTCGCCGCGCTGGTGGCCCACCTCGCCGGTGCCGACGCCCTCGTCCTGCTGTCCGATGTCGACGGCCTCTACGACGGTGACCCGCGCAAGGTCGGCCCGAACGGCCATGTCGCACAATTCATCTCCGAGGTCAACGGGCCCGACGATCTCGACGGGGTGATCGCCGGTTCGGGCGGGGCGCTGGGCACCGGTGGGATGGCATCCAAGCTCGCGGCGGCGCGATTGGCCGCCGATGGTGGCGTCCCGGTGCTGCTGGCCGCCGCGGCCGATGCCGCCCAGGCGTTGAGTTCGGCATCGGTGGGTACCGTCTTCGCGCCGCGTCCCGAACGTCTCTCGGCGCGGCGATTCTGGGTGCGGCACGCCGCCGATGCGCACGGTCAGATCGTCATCGACGACGGTGCGGTGGCCGCGGTGTCCCATCGTCGCCGGTCGTTGCTGGCCGCCGGAGTGGTCGGGGTGCGGGGCGGCTTCTCCGACGGGGACGTCGTCGAACTCGTCGGCACGTCGGGGCGGGTGTGTGCGCGTGGCGTGTCGTCGTATGACGCCGACGACGTCGCGGCCATGGTGGGCCGCTCCACCTCGGAACTGCCGGTGGAGTTGTCCCGGCCGGTCGTGCACGCCGACGATCTGGTGACCGTCTGACGTTCGGTCCGGGTCAGGGTGCGTCGAGATCGGCCGCCGCGGAGTCGGCGGCGAGTGCGGGCAGGACAACGCCGCAGTAGTGGTCGATCTTGAGGTCGGCGATGTCGTCGGCGCGGGTGGCGCCCCGGTTCACCACGATCAGCAACTTACCGGTGCGTCGCGCATACCGGGCGAAGCGCAGACCGCTCATCACGGTGAGCGAAGAACCCACGACCAACAGGGCGTCACTGTCATCGACGAGTGAGAATGACTGTGCCACAGCACTCTTCGTCGCATTCTCACCGAAGTACACGATATCGGGTTTGAGGATTCCGCCGCAGCGCGGGCAGTCGGCGACGACGAAATCGCCGGTGTGCTCGACGGTCATGTCGGCGTCGGGGGCCACCTCGATGGCGCCACGACCCAGAACCCGGTCGGCGAAACCGGGATTCAGCGATTCCAGACGTTCGGCGAGCCGGTGCCGCGAGGTGATGGCGCCGCAGCGCAGGCAACGTACCCGGCCGTAACAGCCGTGCAGTTCGATGACGCGCCGCGTGCCGGCCTTGGTGTGCAGCATGTCGACGTTCTGGGTGATGATCCCGGTCAGCCGGCCCGCGGCCTGCAGATCGGTGAGCGCCCGGTGGGCCGCATTGGGACGCGCGGCGTCCATGTGGCGCCAGCCGAGATGGTTTCGGGCCCAGTAGTGTTGCCGGAACTGCGGCGACGATCGGAACATCTGCGCGGTCATCGGCGTGCGGACCGGGGCGCCGGGACTGCGATAGTCGGGAATCCCGGAATCGGTCGAGATGCCGGCCCCGGTGAGCGCGCAGATCCGCGCACCGTCGGTCAACGCACGAAGCCGCTCGATCCGGATGTCGATATCCGGATCGAGCGGCGTCTGTTCGGCCGGGGTCCAGCCGATCTGTAGGCGGGTGCGCACGTGATCCAGGGTATCGGCGCGCACGCGTCGAGGTGGCCGGGCGGCTCAGGCCTCGACCGGCTCCGCGTGCCGACCCTCGGGTTGTTCGGGCACTGTGACCAGGGGATACACCCCGTTCTCGTCGTGCACCTCGGTGCCCACCACGGGCGGATTGAACACGCACAGCATCCGCATCTGCGTGTCGGCGGTGACGGTGTGCCGCTCGTGCCCGTTGAGCAGATACATCGTGCCGGGGGCGAGCGGGTAGGTCTGCCCCGTCTCGCGGTCGAGGAGCGTGCCGGTGCCCTCCACCAGCCACACCGCCTCGATGTGGTTGGCGTAGTGGAACTCGTTGACGCTGCCGGCGTTGATGGTGGTCTCGTGGAAGGAGAAACCGACCCCGTCTCCGCCGAGCACGATGCGCTTGGACACCCAATTGCCCTTGGGGTCGGCGACATCTCGGTCGGTTCCGGTGATCTCGTCAGTGGTACGGACGATCATGCGAGTACCTCCTCGGTGGCATCGGCGAGGATTCCCAGACCGCGGTCGAGATCCTCGGGCGAAATGGTCAGGGGCGGGAGCAGTTTGACGACCTCGTCGGACGGTCCGGAGGTCTCGGTGAGCAGTCCGGCGCCGAAGGCGGTGGCGCACACCTTGCCGGCGTTGGCGGGCTCGTCGAAGACGAGTCCTCGAACCATACCCCGGCCGCGGGTCGACACGCCCTCGTGCCGGGTCGCGAGGGTGGTGAGCACCTCGTCGATCTGGCGGCCCTTGATGTGCACGTCACGCGACAGCGCGTCGTCGGACCAGTAGTGCTCGATGGCCCGCGTTGCGGTGATGAAGGCCGGGTTGTTGCCGCGGAAGGTGCCGTTGTGTTCGCCGGGTGACCACACGTCGAGGTCACGGCGGATCAGGGTGAGTGCCAACGGTAGGCCGTATCCACTGATCGACTTCGACAACGTGACGATGTCCGGGGTGATCCCGGCCTCCTCGAACGAGAAGAACTCGCCGGTGCGGCCGCAGCCCATCTGCACGTCGTCGACGATGAGCAGGATGTCGCGGCGGGCACACAGGTCTGCCAGGGCGCGCAGCCACTCCGCACGGGCGACGTTGACGCCACCCTCACCCTGCACGGTCTCGACGATGACGGCGGCCGGCAGGTTGAGGCCGCTGCCGGAGTCGTCGAGGACCCGCTCGAACCAGCTGAAGTCCTCGACGGCGCCGCCGAGGTAGTTGTCGAACGGCATCGGGGTGGCGTGCACCAGCGGAATGCCCGCACCGGCCCGCTTCATCGAGTTGCCGGTCACCGACAGGGAACCCAGCGTCATGCCGTGGAAGGCGTTGGTGAAACTGACGATCGACTCACGGCCGGTGACCTTGCGGGCCAGCTTGAGGGCGGCTTCGACGGCGTTGGTCCCGGTGGGGCCGGGGAACTGGACCTTGTAGTCGAGACCGCGCGGGGTCAGGATCTTGTCGGCGAACGTCTCCAGGAACCGGCCCTTGGCCGCGGTGGCCATGTCGAGTCCGTGGGTGATGCCGTCCTCGTTGATGTAGTCGAGGAGTGCGGACTTGAGGACCGGATTGTTGTGACCGTAATTCAGCGATCCGGCGCCGGCGAAGAAATCCAGATAGCGATCGCCGTCGGTGTTGGTGAGCCACGATCCGCGGGCCCGGCCGAATACCGTCGGCCAATTGCGGCAATAGCTGCGGACCTCGGATTCGTGCTGGGTGAAGACCGAATCGTCAATAGTTGTATCGAACATACTCATGAACAAACCTCCGATAGGTGAAATCGTGGGCATTGACGCCATGTCACATCCGACGCCGTGCTGTTTCGTACGCAGTGTCATATCCCGTGGAATGCTCACGCGCGCCGGCACAACAGTGGCGGGCGCGGCGGAACGGCCACCCGCACTCGGGCGTCGACGGGAGCCGGAACAGGGCGGCATGCGTGGTCGGGCCACAGGCGCGGTCGGCGACGACATGCCGGCGAGACGCGCAGCCGGAACACGGTGTCGGAACACACTGTTCCGCGGTGCCTCAGGGTTCGGGGACCTCGGGTTCGAGGAGGTAGAGATCCTCGGGCTCGTGGGCGTCGGGGAAGTCCGTCGCGGCGAAGAGATCCCGCCGGTCGAACCGAAGGCCGCGGGCCGCTGCCACGGACGCGAAAAGCCGTTGGGAGGCAACGTTATCCGGGCTGATGGTGGTGTGCATCGCGACGACGCCACGTTCTGCGGTGCGATCGAAGAGGCGATTTAGCATCGCGGCGGCGATACCGTGGCCGCGATGGTCGTCGTCGACGGCGACCTGCCACACCATCAGGGTCGACGGGTCCGACGGTCGGCGGTAGCCGGTGACGAATCCGACTGCGCGGCCGTCGACTTCGGCAACGATGGACGTCTCGGCGAAATCGGAGCACCACAGTACGTAGGCGTAACTCGAGTTGACGTCGAGGACGCGGGAATCGCGGGCGATTTCCCAGAGCCGGGTTCCGTCGGTCACCGTCGGAATGCGGTAGTCGAGAGTGAGTGTGTTGGATGGGGCCGTTCTTATGTGGGACGGGCTCATGACGGATCCGACGTTAACAATGTGTGTCGTCGGATTCACCCACCGACGGAAATCGGTCACGGAATGACCCACCAATTCCCAGTTCAGCGGGCACATGTGAGGCCAGTCACATCGGGGGATCTGCAGGGCGGCAGAGCGGGGTCGCACGGGCGCGCTGGGCTCCCCTTCGTCGGCGCGGCCCTGGGGCACAATGGCGGGGTGACCCGCATCATTGCCGGCCGGTTCGGTGGACGCCGACTCAAGGTCCCCGACGACGGCACCCGACCGACCTCGGACCGGGTGCGAGAAGCACTGTTCAGCATGCTCGCCGCCCGCATCGACCTCGACGGCGCCCACGTCCTCGATCTGTACGCCGGATCGGGTGCCCTCGGCATCGAGGCCCTGTCGAGGGGTGCAGCGACGGCGACCTTCGTCGATGCACGCCGCAAGGCGAGCGGTGTCATCACGGCGAACGTCGCGGCGCTGGGCCTCGCCCCCGATGCGCAGGTCGTCACCTCGTCGGTGTCGACCTTCCTGGCCGGCTCGCCCTCACAGCCGTTCGATCTCGTCTTCAGCGACCCGCCGTATGCCATCGACCCGGCTGAGATCGAGGACGACCTCGCGCGACTCGGTGAGCGGTGGGTGTCCGCCGATGCATTGATCATTCTCGAACGTGCCCGGCGGACGTCGGTGAGCTGGCCGGAGGACCTCGAGGTGATCCTGACGAAGATGTACGGGGACACCGCCGTCGACGTGGGCATGCGACGGTGGGCCGCAGGGGACGGGTAGGTTCAACGGTCATGACCAGTGCGGTGATCCCCGGCTCCTTCGATCCCTTCACACGTGGGCACCGTTATGTGGTGGAGCGCGCCGCGAGGTGTTTCGACGAACTCGTCGTCACCGTCGTGGTGAATCCGAACAAACGGGGACTGTTCACCGTCGACGAGCGCCTCGAACTCATCGCCGAGGACTGTGCCGATCTGCCCAATGTGCGGGTGGACCGGTGGACCGGCTTGCTGGTGGACTACCTGCGGGAGAACTCGATCCATTCGATCGTGAAGGGTCTGCGGTCGGCGGTCGACTTCGATTA
The DNA here is from genome assembly GCF_053587995.1 of Gordonia sp. NPDC003504. Lineage (NCBI taxonomy): Bacteria > Bacillati > Actinomycetota > Actinomycetes > Mycobacteriales > Gordoniaceae > Gordonia > Gordonia sp. NPDC003504. The sequence continues at coordinate 34,685 of NZ_JBSFPC010000010.1, read as the reverse complement.
CGAACTGCCGATGGCCCAGATGAACCGCGACCTGGCCGACGTCGAGACGATCTTTCTGCTGACCGATCCGCGCTACGCGCATGTGTCGAGTTCGTTGGTGAAAGAGGTCGCGAAACTGGGCGGTGACGTCTCGCCGTTCCTGTCGGCCCATATCCATCAGCGTCTCCTCGCCGAGATCGCGGGCGAGCGGCGGGTCTGATCGGCCGCTCGTTCGGCACGAGATCTTCACCTCTGCACAGAGAAAAACTCTCGCGGGTGCAAACCCGACATCGAAACATCCTCGCGCAGTAGCGTTCTGACCACGGTGATGAGCGTCAGCGTCAAGCCCTGGCTTGCTGGCCGGCAACCCTCGCGTCGCGGTGGGGTGCTCCAGGTGACAACCGGATCGGTATCGGACCGATAAGCGCGATGGCCACCGTGTGGCCGGAAGAGGTTGTATTGATGTTGCTGGATGTGTCATGCCGTTCGACGTCGTTGTCGACGAGACCACAGGGTTCGGCGGGCCGGAGATGACGGCATCTCGGGGCCGCGATGCGGGCTCGGTGGCGCTGACGGAATCGCCGCAGGCCCGCGATGATCACCCGACCGTGCCGGTCGATGTACCCGCGCCGCCGTCGCGTGATCCGGTGATACCGCTGCGTCATCCGGGGCGGTGGATGCTCACGGCAGTGGTCGCCGTGATCGCCGCGCAGATCGTCCACGGGCTGATCACCAACCCGTTCTTCCAGTGGGATCGCTTCGCGTACTGGTTCTTTCGTCCGGTCGTGATCGAGGGACTCTGGGTAACCCTCGAGGTGGCGGCCTACAGTGCGGTTCTCGGGTTGCTCGGGGGTATCGTCCTGGCCCTCATGCGCCTGTCGCGGAGTCCCGTTCTGGCAGCGGTCAGTTGGATCTACGTGTGGGTGTTCCGATCCATTCCGCTGATCGTGCTGCTGCTGATCTTGTACAACTTCGGTGCGCTGTATGAGTCGCTGAGTCTGGGAATTCCGTTCGGGCCCGGGTTCTTTCACTTCTCCGAGGCCGATCTGGCGACTCCGCTGATCATCGCGATCGTCGGGATCAGCCTGCACGAATCGGCCTTCGCCGCCGAGATCGTGCGGGGCGGAGTGCTGTCGGTGGACGCCGGCCAGCACGACGCTGCCGCGGCACTGGGATTGCCGCGCCACTATCACTTTCTCCGCATCACCCTTCCTCAGGCGTTGCGCACCATCGTCCCGTCCTATGTGAACCTCCTGATCGGTCTGATCAAGGCGACGTCGCTGGTCTATTACGTGTCGCTGCTGGATCTGTTCGGGGTCGTCTCCACCCAGAGTTCCACTTACTCCGGCGACGTGGTGCCGCTGCTCCTCGTCGCGACAGTCTGGTACATCGTCCTGACCAGCATCGTGTCGGTCGCACAGTTCTATGTCGAGCGATACTTCGCGCGTGGTGCGGTTCGGACCCTACCGCCGACACCGCTGCAGCGACTGCGGATGACCGCGGCGACACTCAGCCGGCAATCGAGGTGGACATCATGAACGCGGCATCGGGAGTCGGCATCGACGCCGCGGACCTGGCTGGCGTCACCGGCGCCGGTGCTCGGGTCGAGGTGCGCAACGCCCATCGCTGGTACGGAAACCTCCATGTTCTGAAGGGAATCGATCTCACGGTCGAACCCGGTCGGGTCGCGGCGATCCTCGGCCCGTCCGGGTCGGGAAAGTCCACCTTGCTGCGTACGATCAATCATCTCGACCGCCTCGACGCCGGACATGTGAGCATCGGGGGAGAGTTGATCGGCGTGCGCCGCGTCGGGGGTGGGCGTCTCAAGGAGCTGCCGGAGCGGGTCATCCTGCGTCAGCGACGTGACGTCGGCTTCGTCTTCCAGAACTTCAACCTCTTCGCCAATCTCACCGCCCTGGACAACGTTGCTGCGGCGCCCACGGCGAGCGGAGTGTTGTCGCGTGCCGCAGCGGTGGCGCGGGCCCGTGACCTCCTCGACCGAGTCGGGTTGTCCGACAAGGCCGATGCCTATCCGCGGCAACTGTCCGGCGGTCAGCAGCAACGTGTGGCGATTGCGCGTGCTCTTGCGCTCGAGCCGCGAGTGTTGCTGTTCGACGAGCCGACCTCGGCACTCGACCCCGAACTGGTCGGCGACGTGCTCTCGGTGATCGCTGATCTCGCGGCCACTGGTACCACGATGCTCATCGTGACCCATGAGATCGGCTTCGCGCGTCAGGTCGCCGACTCGGTGATCTTCATCGATCACGGCGAGATCATCGAACAGGGCACGCCGGACCAGGTCCTCGATCATCCGTCGCACCCACGGACACAGGACTTCCTGCGCCGCGTCCTCTGACGCACGCCCGGTAACACCATCCGGCGCACGTGGCCGGAGACGATTCATCGCCGCTCGGGAGTCCGTCGGCCAGGCCGGCGTTCCGGCACCGCAGTCACTCGGTTCCCGCCCACACCCACCCACTGAAGGAGTAGTCATGTCTCGACATCGATCGTTCGTCCGGCGCGTCGCCGCCCTCGCTGTCGGCGGGGTGATCGCCGCGACCGCACTCAGCGCGTGCGCGGGGGCATCCGCCGACGACACCGCCACACCCGGCTCGGTGGTGGTCGGTGCCGTCTCGAACGGAGCCGCCAAAGAAGTCACTCTGTCTGTGCCGCAGGTGGATTCGATTCGCGGTCAGCTTCCTCAGGAGGTCCGTGACTCGGGTGAATTGTCCATCGGGATCGGCGCACTCCCGTCGGGATACCCGCCGTTGGCCTTTGTCGGGTCCGACCAACACACGTTGACCGGTGCCGAGCCGGATCTGGGCCGGCTGGTGGCATCGGTGTTCGGACTGAAACCGGTGATCGAGAACTCGACCTGGGAGAACCTCTTCGTCGGAATCGACAGTGGGCGAGTCGATGTCGGATTCTCCAACATCACCGTGACCGAGGAACGCAAGGACAAGTACGATTTCGCGTCGTACCGTCGCGACCAGCTGGCATTCGAAGTGCCGGCGTCGAGTTCGTGGAACTTCGACGGCGACTATCACACGCTGGCGGGAAAGACGGTCGCGGTGAATTCGGGAACGAATCAGGAGCGCATCCTGTTGGCGTGGCGTGATGCTTTGGCTTCGGAGGGGAAGACGCTGACCGTCGTCCACTTCCCGGATTCGAACGCCACCAATCTCGCCCTGGCGTCCGGCAAGATCGACACGTATCTCGGGCCCAATCCCTCGATCTCTTACCACGTCCGGCAGACCGCGAACACTCCCAAGGCCACCCGCATCGCGGGCACCTACTCCGGTGCCGGTGCGAGCCTGCAGGGCATGATCGCCGCCACGACCAAGAAGGGGTCCGGGCTCGCCGCTCCGATCGCGGCGGCGATCAATCACTTGATCGAGACCGGTGTATACGCGAAATGGATTGCCGCATGGAATCTCTCGGCCGAGGCAGTGCCTGCCTCCCAGATCAACCCGCCCGGACTACCCCGCTCGGACTCCTGATCACCTCGGTGCACGACTCATCGGAGAGTGAACTGCCGCGCGGAGTAACAGCCGTGCGGGGGCAACAATGGAGTTGACTGCGGCGGCGACCAACTATGACCAACGGAGCCGTGAGAGGTGGGGGCGAAAGGAGTCGGGTGAGGTGACCACACACAAGGACATGACAACAGACCGGGCAGCGGATGTTTCGGCCGTCGGCAGTGCCGATGTCGGGGTGCTCGATCACGCCGTGCGTTCGGCTCTGACCGGCCCCCATGCGCACTTCGCGGAGCGCCGCGGACGGGTGCTCCGCTACCCCCGCGATGTGTCGGTGTTCGGCGATTTCCCCGAGGACCCGACTCCGCAGGATTGGGCCGACGCGGCCGAACTCTATGGGCCGGGCGCGGATCTGCCGGTGTCCGGCGATCTGCCCTCGCCCCCGCCCGGGTGGGCGGTGTCGATGAATATCCCGGGTGTGCAGATGGTCGGCACGAACGTGTGGGGCGCGGCAGACGCCGAGGCGGTGGTGTTGACGCGCGCCGACGTGCCGGAGATGCTGGCGTTGGTTGGGCGCACGCGTCCGGGGCCCTTTCTGACGCGGACCATCGAGCTGGGTACCTACCTCGGAATCCGGCGTGGGGGAGAGCTGGTCGCCATGGCCGGGGAACGTCTCCATCCGGTGGGGTGGACGGAGATCAGTGCCGTCTGTACCGATGAGGCGTTCCGGGGGCAGGGGTTGGGGACGCGGCTGGTCCTCGCGGTCGCCGCGGGTATCCGTGCCCGGGGCGAAATCCCATTCCTGCACACCGCGGCTGCCAATGTCACTGCGATCCGCCTGTACGAGGAACTCGGCTTCGTTCTTCGGCGCACGTTGACGTTCGGAGGCATTCGCATCCCCTGATGGTGATCGACGCCAAGCGCTGAGCCCGTAAGTGGGGCTTGCTATGTCGAGGGAGGCGACTCACTTCGGGCCCGTGGGCGCGGGGTGGGTTCAGGAGGTGTCGAGCCGGTAGTGGAGCCGGGCGGCCAGGACTCGTTCGATTCGGCTGTTGCGTGGGTTCATGCCGATGGCGGCGAGTTCCTCGAGCTGACGTTCCCGGTCGGCATCGCTGGTACGGATGCCGCCATCACGGATGCGGCGCTCGCGTGCTTGTTCTTCGGTGGTCTTGTCGCGGAGGCTGATGCGGGTGCGCGAGGCATGTTCGAGCCCGGCAGCGGTGGCAGGGTCGTCGGGATCGTCGGTGATCGGAACACCGTCCCCGTCGAAGATGACCAGGTCGATGTCCCCGATGTCGGTGACACCAGGTCTGTCGGGGTGCTCGTCGCCTGCGGCGTCGGGCCCGTCCCGCTGGTCGGGTGGTTGAGGCTCGACCGGATCGGATTGGGCTGGGCCTGAATTGTATTCGTCGACGTCTGGTTTTGGCTGATCGCAGATGTTGGCATCGTGATCGTCATCCTGATCGACGCTGTCTGCGATATCGATGCTGTCGTCGATGCTCGAGGAGTCGGCGGCCGGAGCCTGATGATCCTTCGAAACACCACGATCGGAAGACGTTTCGGTCTCGACGGTCGGTGCCGCGTCCTTGTGGTCGTGGCCAGCGTCAGAATCTGCCGGTTCGTCGATGTGGGTATCGACCGACTCGGCCTCACCCTGCGCGTCAGCTTCAGCGTCGGCGACTTCGACATCAACCGCTTCGGCATCGACAGTGTCGGCGTCGACCACGTCGGCGTCACCCAGCTCGGTGTCTGCGGGTTCGGTTGCGCCGGCATCACAATCGGTGACGGTGTCGCCGTGGATCTGGTCGCGGATCTGGTCGAGTTTCTCCTCGTAGAGGGCGGTGATGTCGGGATGATCGTTGACGATCTTCGGGTTTGCCGGCATCCCGGGTTCGGCGTTGAGTTGCCACCAGCAACGTCCGGCGAGGGGGCCGTCTTCGCAGATGCCGGTGGTGTACTGCCCGGGGTTGGGGCCGACCATCCGGTTGTGCGGCCCGCATGCCGGCGCAAGGTCGGTGATGTCGGTTTTCCCGCCGTTGGCCCAGTCCTGTTTGGCGTGGTGCATTTCCGAACGCGACGCGGGTTGTCCGCAGCCGGGGAACGAGCACACTTCACCGCCGGTGCGGGAGAACGACGCGATCCGCTGCTCGGTGGATGCCAGGCGTCGGGACCGCCCGAGATACAGGGGCAGGTCGATGGCGTCGGAGAACACCGCCAGGAACTGCTGCACATCGGTGGGGTCGGTGACCTCACCCAACGCGGTCAGCAAATCCGGAATAGGAATGGTGGAACCTGAAGCGGTGGTGGCATATCCGGCGCCGGCCAGCAGATCCGTCACGGACGCTTTCGCGATCAACGCCACGGGCAGGCCTCGATGAGTTTTGCCGAGGACGCCTTCTTTCATCGCCGACACCAACAACATGTGCATCGCATCAAGATTGCGTTGCGCCTGGCTGCGGTCGTCACGCTTGACCGCGGCCGCGAGGACGTCGGGGTCGGCGTCACCAATAGCACCGGTCGGCGATTCCGGATCGCTGAGACTGTTCATTCCGGGCTTGGCCCAGGCGTCGAGCATGGTGTCCCACAGGGCACGGGTGATCGGGGGCAGGTGCCCGTTGAGTTTCGCCATCCCATCGACCCGGTTCTGGTTGATCCACAGGTTGCGGCGCTGTTGGCGTTCTTTCTCCTCCACCAACTGTCCGTCGGGGTCGAGGTGCGCCAGGATCCGGGCGCCCATTTTGGTGATGTCCGACGGAATATGTTCGGTGGCTTTCTCACCCAAAGTGGCTTCGGCGGCGACCTTCTTGTCGTGCGGGACCGCGCCCGGGATCTTGTCCAGGGCTTCCAACGCCGCGGACAGGTGGGTGTGACCGATCAAGCCCTGCTCGTACGCCTTGGAGAGGGTGGGGTATTTCGGTTCCTCGGGTTGCCCGGTCAGCCCGTGGAATCGGGCGGTGGCCTTCATATGCGCGATGCGCATGGTGGGTTGCGCGATCCGCAGATCGTAGTTCAGGAAATTCGACAGGCTGACTTTGCCGACTTTGCGGTGCACACCACGATCAGAGATTTCCAGGATCGCGCGGTCGCCTTGGAAGTGAGTACGCATGGCGATCTGCTCGGACAGTTTCGCCGCCTCCACCACCTCGAGGTCGGAGCAGGCGGTCATCGGAGTCTTCGCCAGCTCGTCCAGGATTTCGGAGAGTTGGTGCATCAGCTGCAGTGGTCGTGACATGGGAGTGTCGGTTGTGTCTGTCATGCTGATGTCACCTCCCCCGAGAAGGCCGTTGTGGCGTATGTGTTCTATTATAGCCGATCTCAACGACAATCGCAATTGTTTTCTATCCACAGGATGTGGATGCGTGAATGTGGTTGGGGTGGTGGAGTTTTTAGAGTCGGCTTGCGAGGTCTCGACACGGGCTCCGCTAGCGCTCCGCCCGGCTCGACCGGCGGGCTAGCGGCTCGACTTGCGGGACAAAGATGTTCGGCCGGTGGGATGAGGGGCTCGACCTGCGGGATGCGGGCTCGACCTCGACCTCGACCTCGACGAGCTCGGCCCGGCGGACAAGCTCGGCTCGGCGGACACGGACGTCGTTTCGACAGAGCTCAACGCGGCTGCCGGCGCTCCGCCCGGCGAATGCGGGTCTCGGCTGGCTGCCGGGTGCGGTGACCTGGCTCGGCGGCGGTATCGCGCGCGGTCCCCGGATGGCGGGTCGATGTGCCATCCCGACACGCCGACCCCATTCACCTCCTGAGTCACAACCATCTCATTCGGCACAATGGCCACAGACGTTTCACCAAGAGACCAATGGCAGATGCCGGATTGGGGTGGCTGTGTACCGGGTATTCGAAGCACTCGACGAACTCATGGCAATTGTCGAGGAGGCGCGGAGCGTGCCGATGACGGCGGGTTGCGTGGTGCCGCGAGGCGATGTCCTCGAACTCCTCGACGACATCAAGGACTCGATCCCCGGTGAGCTCGATGACGCGCAGGACGTGCTCGACAACCGGGACTCGATGCTCAACGAGGCCCGCTCGCACGCCGACACCGTCATCACCGGCGCCGACTCGGAATCCGAGGCCGTGCTCGCACACGCCCGTGCCGAGGCCGACCGCGTCCTGTCGGAGGCCAAGGCCCAGGCCGATCGCATGGTCGACGAGGCGAGCAACCACGGCAAGTCCCTGGTCGACGAGGCCACCGAAGAGGCGCGTCGGATGTCGGCCAGCGCATCCCGCGAGTTCGAGGCCGTCACCGGCCGGGCCCGCGCCGAAGCGCAGCGCACCATAGATTCCGCGAACAACATCTACGACAAGTCGGTCGCCGACGGCATCGCCGAACAGCAGCGTCTGGTCTCCGAGGCCGAGGTGGTGGCCGCGGCCAAGTCCGAAGCCGAGCGGATCATCGACGCCGCGCACGCCGAGGTCGACCGCCTGCGTGGCGACTGCGACGTCTACGTCGACGAGAAGCTCGCGCAGTTCGAAGAGGTCCTCACCAACACCCTGCGTTCGGTCAACCGTGGCCGTCACCAGCTGCGCACCGGTGCGGGCATGCACGACTACGTCGAATACCCCCGCAGCGTCGATCAGGACGTCGCGCGGGGCCGGGCCCGCGCCGAGGCCGACGAGGATGTGTCACCCCTCGCGGTCTGACCGGCCGGCGTCCATGCCGACACGGGTCAGTGGTCATTCGAGGAATTTCTGACCCGAGCGTATGGTTTTTGTGTGGCCGACAACGCAGTGACGCCGGATGCATCCACTCCCGGCGCCGATTCACACGGAGTAGTTCGGGATCCTTTCGTCCTCGACATCCGTTCCCTGGGACGCCGCCCCGGCACCATGACCGAGGTGCATCGCACCGTCGCGACTCCCGAACGCATTGGCGTCGAGATGATCGCCATCCCGACGGGCTCGGACGTCGACCTCGATCTGCGCCTGGAATCGGTGAGTGAGGGCGTCCTGGTGACCGGGACCGTCGCCGGTGAGACCGAGGGGCAGTGCTCGCGCTGTCTGGAACCGCTCGACGGCACCGTGACGGTGTTCCTCACCGAACTGTTCGCCTACCCCGACAGCGAGACCGAACAGACCACCGATGCCGACGAGGTGCACCGGATCGTCGACGACCGCATCGATCTCGAACAGTCGATCATCGACGCCGTCGCCCTGGAACTGCCGATGTCGCCGCTGTGCCGCGACGACTGCCAGGGACTGTGCAGCGTCTGCGGAATACGGCTCGCCGTCGCCGAACCCGATCACGGACACGAGGTGATCGATCCGCGGTGGGCGGGACTGGCCGACAAGTTCGGCTCCCTGGGTGAACCATCCGACGAAGAGGGCAAGGGTGACGCCGATGCCGAGGTGCGGGGCGAGAAGTGACCGACGGTAAGCGACGGGGTAATCAACCGCCCTCGTTCGATCCGCTGCTGAGTGCGCTCGGCGTCGAGATCTCCGATGAGATGCTGACGTTGGCGCTGACCCACCGCTCCTACGCCTACGAACACGGCGGCCTACCCACCAACGAGCGCCTGGAGTTCCTCGGGGATTCGGTGCTCGGCGTGGTGATCACCGAATGTCTCTACAAACGATTCCCCGAACGCCCCGAGGGCGAGCTGGCCAAGATCCGTGCCAGTGTCGTCAACATGCATGCGCTCGCCGACGTCGCGCGGGGGCTCGGACCCGACGGGCTCGGACATTTCCTGTTCCTGGGTCGAGGTGAGGAATTGACCGGTGGCCGCGACAAGGACTCGATCCTCGCCGACGGCCTCGAATCCCTCTTCGGCGCCGTGTATCTCGAGCACGGCCTGGCGATCTCGCAGAACGTCGTCATGGGGTTGTTCGACGAGATCATCGATCGCGCAGGCGATCTCGGTGCCGGATTGGACTGGAAGACGTCGCTGCAGGAACTGACCGCCGAACGAGGCTATGGCCCCCCGCAGTATCAGATCACCTCGACCGGACCCGACCACAACAAGGAGTTCACCGCCGTTGCGGTGGTGGCCGGCGAGAACATCGGCGAGGGTACCGGCCGCACCAAGAAGGAGGCCGAGCAGAAGGCCGCGGCACTCGCCTGGCAGGCGTTGTCGGACCGGGCCGGCGCCTCGTGAGTCCCGCACCCACAGATGCCTGAACTCCCCGAGGTCGAGACGGTTCGCCTCGGTCTTGCCGATCACGTTGTGGGACAGCGGATCACCGATGTCGACGTGATGCACGAACGGGCCGTCCGGCGGCATGCCGGCGGCGCGCCCGACCTTCGCTCACGTCTGCGCGGCAAGACGGTCACCGCGGCACGGCGTCGCGGCAAGTACCTCTGGCTCGACGTCGCCGACGCCGACGATGACGCCGCGCTGGTGGTGCACCTGGGGATGAGTGGCCAGATGCTCATCGCTCGTGAGGGCGCGCCCGATCACACCCATCTGCGGATTCGGGCCCGGCTCGCCGACGGCAACGAACTGCGATTCGTCGATCAGCGCACCTTCGGTGGGTGGCACGTCGATGATCACGTCCCCGATCCGTTCGGCGGCGCCGGGCAGGTGCCCGCCTCGATCGCCCACATCGCACCCGATCCCTTCGAGACCGCCTTCGACCGCGAGGCCGTCGTCGCGGCGATGCGTGCCAAACACACCGAGATCAAGCGGGCTCTGCTCGATCAGTCCCTGATATCCGGGGTGGGCAACATCTACGCCGACGAAGCGCTGTGGCGAGCCCGGCTGCACGGCACCCGACTGACCGACACCCTCGCCCCGAAACGGCTACGGGAACTCCTCGATGCGGCGACGGCGGTGATGTCGGAGGCACTCGACGTGGGTGGGACGTCGTTCGACACCCTCTACGTCAACGTCAACGGTCAATCCGGTTACTTCGAGCGATCGCTGAACGCCTACGGGCGAGAAGGGCAGCCGTGCCGACGATGCGGCCGAACGATGCGCCGCGAACACTTCATGAACCGCAGTTCGTTCTCCTGCCCGCAATGCCAGCGACGGCCGCGCGAGGCGTAGACAGTTATCGAGCGGGAAGCCACGGAAACGCCACGGTGTTGAGCAAACACGGTGTTGAGCCACACGATGATGAGCACACACGACACGACAGATGCCACGAAGGAGCCGTCACCACGATGACCGTTGAGCAGGAGAACGCGCAGGCCGGGTCGAGCACCGCCGACACCGCCGGAGGGGCGCAGCCGCACACCGAACTGTGGGTGCAACGCACCGGCACGCGTCGCTACACCGGGCACAGTTCACGTGGCGCGCAGGTGCTCGTCGGTTCCGAGGATGTCGAGGGCGTCTTCACCCCCGGTGAGTTGCTGAAGATCGCGCTCGCCGCATGCACCGGCATGTCCTCGGATCGCCCGCTGTCGCGGCGCCTCGGCGATGACTACGACGCCACCATCCGTGTCGGCGGCGCCGCCGACCGCGAGAACGAGGTGTACCCGAAGCTCTCCGAGGTTCTCGAGGTGGACCTCTCGGAGCTGGAACCCGAAGCGGCACAACGGCTTCTCGTCGTCGTCGAGCGTGCGATCGACGCCGTCTGCACCGTCGGACGCACCCTGCGGGCGGGCACCGACGTCGACCTGCGGATCGACACGGAATGAGCGTGTCATGACCGACGCGTCCGATGCCGCAACCACCGTCCGCCTGACCGCGTTCGTCCACGGGCACGTGCAGGGCGTCGGATTCCGGTGGTGGACCCGTTCCCGTGCCCTGGAGCTGGGCCTCGTCGGCTACGCCGCGAACCAGCCCGACGGCCGGGTCCTGGTGGTTGCCGAGGGGCCACGCTCGTCGGTGTCCGCGCTGGTGGAAGCGTTGCGCTCGGACCGGACCCCCGGGCGGGTTGATCTGGTGGTGGATCGACTGGATCCGCCGCGCGGGGATCTGACGGGGTTCGTCGAGAAGTAGGGCCACCTCGACGATGCCGTCCGTGGGTGTGGACGCGGGGTCGATTGTGGACAAGTGCTGCGCCGTCGCGGTGTCGGCCGCCCGACGATCTCCAGGTGGGTAGGCTGTACCGTCGTGCACCTCAAGTCGCTCACCCTCAAGGGCTTCAAGTCCTTCGCGTCGGCGACGACCCTGCGTTTCGAGCCCGGGATCACCTGCGTCGTCGGCCCCAACGGCTCGGGCAAATCGAACGTCGTCGACGCCCTGACCTGGGTGATGGGGGAGCAGGGCGCCAAGGCGCTGCGCGGCGGGAAGATGGAGGATGTCATCTTCGCCGGCACCTCGGGCCGCCCGCCCCTCGGCCGCGCCGAGGTGACCCTGACCATCGACAACTCCGACGGCGCCCTGCCGATCGAATACTCCGAGGTGTCCATCACCCGGCGGATGTTCCGCGACGGTGCCGGCGAATACGAGATCAACGGCAGTACGTGTCGCCTGATGGATGTACAGGAGTTGCTGTCGGATTCGGGTATCGGCCGGGAGATGCACGTCATCGTCGGACAGGGGCGTCTCGCGACGATCCTCGAATCCCGGCCCGAGGACCGTCGCGCCTTCATCGAGGAGGCCGCCGGCGTCCTCAAACATCGAAAACGCAAAGAGAAGGCCGTCCGCAAACTGCAGGGCATGCAGGCCAACCTGGACCGGCTCTCCGACCTGACGGCCGAACTGCGCCGGCAGCTCAAACCGCTCGGTCGGCAGGCCGAGGTCGCCCGCCGCGCCCAGACCATCCAGGCCGACCTGCGTGATGCGCGACTGCGCCTGGCCGCCGACGACCTCGTCAGCCGGCGCGAAGAGATGGCCGAACACACCGCCGTCGAGGACCAGATCCGCGGCGAACAGGACGAGGTGTCGGCCGAACTCGACACCGTCAGCGCCGACGTCGCCGATCACGAGGAGCACCTCGCCCAGGTCGTGCCCGCCGCCGAAGCCGCCGGTCAGGCGTGGTTCACGTTGTCGGCGCTGGCCGAGCGGGTGGGCGCGACCGGCCGGGTGGCCGCCGAACGCAGCCGCTACCTCGACGAGCCGGCGGCCGAGACGGGCGGACCCGACCCCGACGACCTCGAACGTCAGGCCGATGAGGCCGCCGAGACCGAGGCCGAGATGACCTACGCGGTCGAGAGCGCCGCGGAAGTCCTCGAGGGAGCGGCCGACGACCTGGCCGATGCCGAACGTGCCGCCGGTGCCGCCGAGGCCGCCCACCTGGCCGCGGTCCGCGCCGTCGCCGATCGTCGCGAGGGCCTGGCCCGCCTGGAGGGTCAGGTCGGGAGTCTGCGCACCAAGGCCGAATCGGTCGACGCCGAGATCGACCGCATGACCACCTCGATCGCCGAGGCCACCGAGCGTGCCCAGCGGGCCCAGACCCAGCAGGACGCCGTGGCCGAGTCGTTGGGTGAACTCGAGGCATCCGAACAGGGTCTCGACGAGCATCACGAGCGATGTGTCTCAGCGCTCAACCTGTCCAATGAACGGGTCGCCACCCTGCAGACCGAGGAGCGGGCGACCGAACAGCGCATCGCGTCGCTGACCGCGCGGATCGAGGCCCTCTCGGTGGGACTGGAACGTGGCGACGGCGGTGCGTGGCTGCTCGAGCACGCCACCGACGGTCTGCTGGGACCGATGTCGGGGCTGATCACGGTCACCTCCGGATGGGAAACGGCCATCGCCGCAGCCCTCGGCTCGGCTGCCGATGCCATCGCGACGGTCGACTCGCTGGCGGCGCTTCGAGCCCTCGACGCGCTCAAGGGCGGCGACGGGGGACGGGCGTCGCTGATCGTCGGCGGTCTCGCCGAAGCCGCGGCGCCCCGCACCGACTCTCTTCCCGACGGGGTGGTGTGGGCGGCGTCCGTGGTGACCTGCGACGACGCGATCCGGGGCGCGGTCGATCACCTGCTCGCCGACACCGTCGTGGTGGACACGACCGCCCGGGGCGTCGATGTGGCGACGGCGCTCGGCGTGCGCGCGGTCAGCCGCGAGGGTGATCGCATCACCCGCGCGTCGCTGGAGGGTGGTTCCTCGCATCGCCCGTCGACCTTGGAGGTGACCTCGGCGATCGACGCCGCCACCGCCCAGTTGGCGACGGCCCGACGCCGCGTCGAGGAGATCGGTGCCGCCCTGCAGGGTGCGCTCACCGAACAACAGCAGCGTCGGGAGGCGGCCGAGGAAGCCCTGGCCGCGTTGCACGAGTCCGACAGCGCGGTCGGCGGCGCGTATGAGCACCTGGCGCGATTGGGGCAGGAGATCCGCGCCGCGGAGGCCGACGCCGATCGCCTCACCCGGCAACGCACCTTCGTCGAGACCGGTCGTGCCGAAACCCTGACCTCCCTGCACGAACTCGAACAGCGTCTGGCCCTGGCCCGCGACGAGGGTTCCGACGAACCCGCCGACATCGAGTCGCCTGACCGTTCGGCGGCCGCCGAGGCGGTCGCGGTGGCCCGCGCCGCCGAGATGGAGGCGCGTCTGGGGCTGCGCACCGCCGAGGAACGGTTGGCCTCGGTGCGGGGGCGCGCGGAATCGCTGCGTCGCGCGGCCGCGCGGGAACGCGACGCCCGTGAACGGGCCCGACGGCAGAACGAGGCGCGCCGTCAGGCGGCCACCGTCGCCGCGGCCGTTGCCGCCGCGGCCGCCGAGGTTTCCACCCGACTCGTGGGTGCCGTCGCCGACGCCCAGGCCGGTCGCGACGAACTCGAACAGGTCCGGGCCACCCGAACGGTGGCGCTGGATGAGCTCAAGAGCCGTGCGAATCTGCTGTCGCAGCGACTGAGCACCCTCAAGGACGCGGTACATCGTGACGAGGTCGCCCGCGCCCAGGCATCGCTGCGCATCGAACAGCTCGAAGAACAGGTGATGGAGTCGTTCGCGATGACACCGGACGATCTCGTTGCCGAATACGGCCCCGACGTGCCGATGCCGCCGTCGGCGTTGGAGATGAGTGAGTACGAGGCTGCCAAGGCCCGTGGTGATCAGGTGGTGGCCCCGGCCCCGATGCCGTACGACCGTGCCACCCAGGAGTCGCGGGCGAAGAAGGCGCAGAAGGATCTGAACACCCTCGGCAAGGTGAATCCGCTTGCGCTGGAAGAGTTTGCGGCGCTGGAGGAGCGTTACAACTTTCTCTCCGCCCAACTCGAGGACGTCAAGGCCGCCCGCAAGGACCTGCTGTCGGTGGTCGAGGAGGTCGACGCCCGCATCCTGCAGGTCTTCACCGACGCCTACGCCGACGTCGAACGCGAGTTCGCGCAGGTCTTCTCGACACTGTTCCCCGGCGGCGAGGGCCGTCTGGTGCTGACCGAACCCGGCGACATGCTGACCACCGGTGTCGAGGTGGAGGCGCGACCGCCCGGTAAGAAGGTCAAGCGGCTCTCGCTGCTGTCCGGTGGTGAGAAGTCGTTGACCGCCGTCGCGATGCTGGTGGCGATCTTCCGTGCCCGGCCGTCGCCGTTCTACGTCATGGACGAGGTCGAGGCCGCCCTCGACGACACCAATCTGCGACGACTGATCAGTCTGTTCGAACAGTTGCGGGAGCGGTCGCAGCTGATCGTCATCACCCACCAGAAACCGACCATGCAGGTCGCCGACGCGCTGTACGGCGTGAGCATGCGCGGTGACGGGATCACCACGGTGATCTCGCAGCGGCTGCGCGGGGTGGAGATCCCCGTCGCCGCCGCGTCCGATCCGGCCGCGTCCGACCCGGCGACCGGGTCGGATCAGCAGGACCCAACGAGCGTGTAGAGAACAGGACAGGACCCCTCAGTGGACACCCAACTCATCATCGGCATCGTCGTCATCGCCGTCGTCGTGATCCTCGCGCTGATCGTCGCGGGAATCGTCCTCGCCCGGCGGCGACGGATCTCGTTGAGCGACAAGCCCGATACGCAGGTCATCGACGGCAGCAAGCCCCAGGTGGACAGATCCGGCGGCTACCAGGCCGGGTCCGGGTTCAGTTTCAGTCAGGGTGGGACGACGACCGTGGCGCCCCCGCCCGAGCCGGTGCGCCCGCTGGTGGAACGCACCGAGACCGACGGTCAGCCCGGCGTCGGCGACGACGCCTCGGTCCCACGCGACTCCGGGCAGCGCAAGATCACCGACATCACGCTGCCCGACACCGACACCGACACGGTCACCGATACCGACACCGTTGACAGCGCTCCGGAGGTCACTGACAGCGCTCCCGACACCGTTGACAGCGCTCCGGAGGTCACTGACAGCGCTCCCGAGGTCACTGACAGCGCTCCGGAAGTCACTGACAGCGCTCCCGAGGTCACTGACAGCGCTCCGGAGGTCGTTGACAGCGCTCCGGAAGTCACCGACGCCGCTCCCGAGGTCACCGACAGCGCTCCGGCACCCGAGATCACCGCTCCCACGGATGCCTCCACGGCCGAAGTGGCGCCCCCGCGGGAGGAGATCGCGCCGACCGCCGGTCGCCTCGGCCGCCTGCGCGGGCGACTGTCGCGGTCGCAGGGCGCCATCGGCAAGAGCATGCTCGGCCTGCTCGGCGCGGGTGACCTCGACGAGGATTCCTGGGAGGAGATCGAGGACACGCTGGTGATGGCCGACCTCGGTACCGCGTCGACCACCGCCGTCGTCGAACGACTGCGGACCGAGTTGGCGACCAATCCGGTCCGCACCTCCGACGATGCACGGGCACTGCTGCGACGTGTCCTCGTCGAGCAGCTTCATCCCGAGATGGATCGTTCGGTCCGGGCGCTGCCGCATGCCGGTAGTCCCGCCGTGGTGCTGGTGGTCGGCGTCAACGGCACCGGAAAGACCACCACCACCGGCAAGCTGTCGCGGGTTCTGGTCGCCGACGGCCGGCGCGTGTTGCTCGGTGCGGCGGACACCTTCCGTGCCGCGGCCGCCGATCAGCTGCAGACCTGGGGGGAGCGGGTCGGCGCCGACATCGTTCGTGGCAAGGAGCAGGCGGATCCGGCCTCGGTGGCCTTCGACGCGGTGGCCAAGGGCATCGACACCGGTGTGGACGTGGTGATGATCGACACCGCCGGGCGCCTGCATACCAAGACCGGCCTGATGGACGAGTTGGGCAAGGTCAAGCGGGTCGTCGAGAAGAAGGCCCCGGTCGACGAGGTTCTCCTCGTTCTCGACGCCACTGTCGGCCAGAACGGGCTCACCCAGGCCCGGGTGTTCGCGGAGGTCGTCGACATCACCGGCGTCGTGTTGACCAAGCTCGACGGTACGGCCAAGGGCGGCATCGTCTTTCACGTGCAGGAAGAACTGGGTGTTCCGGTCAAACTGGTCGGGCTCGGTGAGGGGGCCGACGATCTCGCCCCCTTCGAGCCGGAGGCGTTCGTCGACGCGTTGCTGTGACGACACGCAGACACTGATGTGGGAATCGGTGGAATTGCCTGTGGGATTTCATGCGGCGCCGTGCATATGTGACCAGGGATGTTACCTGCGCGAAATGTAAACCGGCCACCGGTTCACATATCGGAAACGTCAGAGCACCACGGCTGAAACCGAGTGCCGACAGTCTCTTTGGAGGCGCCGAGCGGTCGGCGCACTCTAGGGAGGTTTCTCACAGTGGTTTCTGCACTGCCAGAAAGCGTTTTCGGAGAGTTCGACACCGGTGATACGGCATGGGTCATCACGGCCGCCGGCCTGGTGCTGCTGATGACTCCCGGTCTTGCTTTCTTCTATGGGGGTTTGTCTCGGGGCAAATCCGTCCTGAACATGATGATGATGTCGTTCGGCGCACTCGCCACGGTCAGCGTCATCTACGTTCTGTGGGGTTTCTCGATGTCGTTCAGCGACGGCATCACCGGGGAGAGTGACATCGCAGGCATTTTCGCGAATCCGTTCGCATTGTTCGGCTCCGATCAGTTGATGAACACGATCGGGGAGGGCGACACCGAAAAGGTCGTCACCGCAGGGTTGTCCATTCCGGCGGTCGTCTTCCTCGGCTTCCAGCTCACCTTCGCCGTGATCACCGTCGCGCTGATCTCGGGCGCGGTCGCCGAGCGCGTGAAGTTCTCGACCTGGTTGGCGTTCTCGGTGCTGTGGGCCACCATCGTCTACTTCCCGCTGTCGCACATGGTGTGGGGTGGCCTGGTCGGCGGCGGCGGCATCATGGGTGGCGGCGAGGACGGCTTCGCTGCGTGGATGTTCGGTACCACCGACGGTGAGGCCAACGTCGCGCCCATCGACTTCGCCGGTGGCACCGTGGTTCACATCAACGCCGGTATGGCCGGCCTGGTGCTCGCGCTGATCGTCGGCGCCCGCGTCGGCTTCGGCAAGACCGCCTACCGTCCGCACAACATCCCGTTCGTCATGCTCGGTGCCGCTCTGCTGTGGTTCGGCTGGTTCGGCTTCAACGTCGGTTCCGAACTCGCCGCGGACCTGACCGCCGGCAAGGTGTGGCTCAACACGACCGCCGCCACCGCTGCGGCGATCATCGGCTGGCTCGCGGTGGAATTGATCCGCGACAAGCACGCCACCAGCGTCGGCGCGGCCTCGGGAATCGTTGCCGGTCTCGTCGCGATCACCCCCGCGTGTGGCAATCTCACCCCGGTCGGGTCGCTGATCCTCGGCGTGATCGCCGGTATCCTCGCGGCGCTGGCCATCGGACTGAAGAACAAGTTCGGTTACGACGACTCCCTCGACGTCGTCGGCGTTCACCTCGTCGCCGGCCTCTGGGGCACCGTCGGTATCGGATTCCTGGCGCAGGACACCGGCCTGTTCTGGGGTGGCGATTACAAGCAGCTCGTCGTGCAGGTCGTCATCGCCCTGTTCGCGCTCGCCTTCACCGGCGTTCTGACCACCATCATCGCCCTGATTCTCAAGCCGCTCGGCTGGCGTGTCGCCTCCGACGAGGAGAAGAGCGGAATCGACGAGGCAGAACACGCGGAGACAGCGTATGAGTTGGCGTGAATCCGGCACCGTTGACCACTACGCTGAATCACAGCTGAATCCTTTGGAGAGGGATAATTCATGAAGCTGATCACCGCGATCGTGAAGCCGTTCACGCTCGAAGACGTCAAAGCAGGTCTCGAGCAGGCCGGCATCCTGGGCATGACCGTCAGTGAGGTCCAGGGTTACGGACGCCAGAAGGGCCACACCGAGGTCTACCGTGGCGCCGAGTATTCCGTCGATTTCGTTCCCAAGGTGCGTGTGGAGGTCGTCGTCGACGACGCCGCCGTGGACAAGGTCGTCGACGTCATCGTCGAGGCCGCCCGCACCGGCAAGATCGGTGACGGCAAGGTATGGGTGTCGCCGGTGGAGTCGGTCGTGCGCGTCCGCACCGGTGAGCGTGGCTCCGACGCCCTATAACGAGGGTCGATGCCCTTCGTGAGCACAGGTCACGGCCCCGCATCCGACGACGAGTCGGGCGCGGGGCCGCGTCCTTCCCAGACACCGGTCGCGGCAACAGATCTCGCGGCCACCCGGCGGCAACTGACCGAGGCCACCGGACCCAACCGACTCGACGCTGCCGGACTCCGGCAGGTGCTCGTCGATCTGCACGAGTTCTGGCTGACCAGCAAGGGTGCCGAACTCGGCATCCGGCCCGGCAGCGGCTTGTCGATCGTCGCCGTCGGCGGACTCGGCCGGGGCGAACTCCTGCCGTTCTCCGACCTCGACCTCATCCTGCTCTACGAGGACCAATCACCGGAGCGGGTGTCCGAGGTCGCCGACGGACTCTGGTATCCGCTGTGGGACGCCAACATCCCACTCGATCACAGTGTCCGGACGGTTCCGCAGGCCCTGCAGGTCGCCTCCGACGACGTGACCGCGGCACTCGGCCTGCTCGAGGCCCGACACATCGCCGGCGACGAGGACCTCTCGGCGCTGCTGATCGGTGGTGTGCGCCAACAGTGGCGATCGGAGATCCGTACCCGATTCGGTGCGGTCGTCGAACACGCGCGGGATCGTTGGCGCCGCAGCGGCGACATCGCCCACCGCGCCGAACCCGATCTCAAGAACGGCCGTGGCGGCCTGCGAGACGTGCAGCTGTTGGGCGCACTGTCGATCGCCCAGCTCACCGACGGCATGGCCAACCTGCGGCCCGACTCGCCGGGCGCCGGCCCCCAGGTGGCCTATCAGCGACTCCTGGACATCCGTACCGAATTGCATCGGATCGCCGGGCGGCCCCGGGAGCAGGTCCGCGCCCAGGACGCCGACGAGATCGGCGCCGCGTTACTCATCGGCGACCGTTTCGATCTCGCGCGCGTCATCAGCGACGCCGCACGCACCATCAGCTACTCCACCGATGTGGGGCTGCGTACCGCCGGTAACGCGCTGCCCCGACGCGGCCTGGCCAAGTTGCGGCGGTCACCGATCCGCCGACCGCTCGACGAGGGGGTCGTCGAGCACAATGGCGAGATCGTGTTGGCGCGCAATGCACTTCCGAGCAAGGACCCGGGTCTGATCCTGCGGGTGGCGGCCTCGTCGGCGCGCACCGGACTGCCGATCAGCGCCTCGACACTGTCGCGGCTGGCCGACTACGCCCCGGAACTGCGCGAACCCTGGCCCGCCGAGGCCCTCAGCGACCTACTGGTCCTGCTCGGCTCGGGCCCGCACATGGTGGCGCCCATCGAGGCCCTGGATCGCACCGGACTGTGGGGGCGTCTGCTCCCCGAATGGGGTGCGGTCCGTGACCTCCCGCCGCGCGACGCCGTGCACACCTGGACGGTGGATCGCCACCTGGTGGAGACCGCGGTCAACGCGAGCCGGATGACCACACGTGTCACCCGGCCCGATCTGCTGCTGCTCGGCGCACTGGTCCACGATCTCGGCAAGGGCCGCGGCGCCGACCACAGCATCGTCGGCGCCGACCTCGCCATTCAGGTCGGCACGCGGATCGGATTGTGGCCGCAGGACGTGACGATCCTGTCGGAGATGGTGCGGTATCACCTGCTCCTGCCGACCGTCGCGACCAGGCGGGATCTCGACGACCCGGCGACCGCGCAGGAGGTGGTCGACAAACTCGGCCGCAGCCGGGTGCTGCTCGAGTTGCTCGCCGCGCTGGCCGAGGCGGACTCGCTGGCCACCGGCCCGGGCGTGTGGGGGGACTGGAAGGCCTCCCTCATCGGTGACCTGGTGCGGCGGGCCACCCGACTGCTCGACGGTGACGAACTGCCCACGCCGGAGCCGCTCACCGACGAGATGATCGCGGTCGCCGAGAGCGGAGAGTATGCCGTGAAGGTCTCGCCGACCGAAGGGCCACATACCTTCTCGGTGATCATGGTGGCCCCCGATCGGCCCGGTCTGCTGTCGAAGATGGCGGGTGTGCTGGCGCTCAACGGACTTCGGTCGCATTCGGCGACCGTGCAGAGCCACGCCGGTCGCGCGGTCAACGCTTTCGTGGTGGTGCCGGCGTTCGGTGATCCGCCGGAGGCAGGTCTGTTGCGTCAGCAGCTGATCGCGGCGGTCGAGGGCAAGATCAAGGTGCTCGACCGGCTCGACAAACGGGAGCGCGAATCCCCGACACCGACGATCGGGACCGTCGCCGGCTCGCCGGGTGCGGCCACCACCGAGACCGACGACGACATGCCGACGGTGGCCGCCGTCAACGCGGTGCCCGCGCTGTTCGCGGTGGCGCCCTCACGAGTGCTCTGGGCCGAGGTCGGCAACGCGGGCGAGGTGCTGATGGAACTGCGCACCGACGACCGTCTGGGACTGCTCAGCCGGGTCAGCTCCGTGATCGAGGCGTCGGGCGTCACCGTGCGCTGGGCCAAGGTCGCCACCCTCGGCAACACCGTCGTCGACACGTTCTGCCTGACGCTGCCCACCGACACCGACGAGACGCGCGCCGCGTTGGAGGAGGCGGTTCTGGCGGTGTGTCCGGTCATCCGGCCGAGTTCGGACGACGACGACGCGGCCCCGCCGACCGCCGGGTCGTCGCGATCCGGGGTTCCCATCAGCTGACCGCTCGGCCTCACCCGAGCCCCGACACGGGCGGGGCGACGTGGTCGAGCGGTCACCTCGAGCGCGGTCATGGAAAGATGGGGGAATGTTCGACTCCCTCTCCGATCGGTTGACCGGTGCGCTGAAGGACCTGCGTGGCAAGGGCCGCCTCTCCGACGCCGACATCGACCGCACCTGTCGTGAAATCCGGCTCGCACTGCTCGAGGCCGACGTCTCGCTGCCCGTGGTCCGTGCCTTCATCGCTCGGATCAAGGAACGTGCCAAGGGCGCGGAGGTGTCCGGTGCGCTCAACCCGGCCCAGCAGGTCGTCAAGATCGTCAACGAGGAACTCGTCGCGATCCTCGGCGGCGAGACCCGGCGGGTGCAGTTCGCGAAGACCCCGCCGACCGTCATCATGCTGGCCGGTCTGCAAGGTGCCGGTAAGACGACCCTGGCCGGAAAGCTCGGTGCGTGGCTGATCAAGCAGGGGCACACCCCGTTGCTGGTGGCATGTGACCTGCAACGCCCGGGTGCGGTGTCCCAGCTGCAGATCGTCGGCGAGCGTGCCGGCGTGCCGGTCTTCGCGCCGCATCCGGGTACCTCGATCACCGGCGAGTCGTCGCCAACCGGGGTGAACGCATTGGGTGTCACCGCCGGTGACCCGGTGTCGGTGGCCAAGGCCGGTGTGGACGAGGCGCGTGCACGCCACCACGATGTCGTCATCATCGACACCGCGGGCCGGCTCGGCATCGACACCGAACTGATGAAGCAGGCGTCCGACATCCGCGACGCCACCCAGCCCGACGAGGTGCTCTTCGTCGTCGACGCCATGATCGGTCAGGACGCGGTCTCCACGGCCGAGGCGTTCGCCGACGGTGTCGGATTCACCGGCGTGGTGCTCACCAAACTCGACGGCGACGCCCGCGGCGGTGCGGCGCTGTCGGTGCGTGAGGTGACCGGCCGACCGATCATGTTCGCCTCCTCGGGTGAGAAACTCGAGGACTTCGACGTCTTCCACCCCGACCGGATGGCCAGTCGCATCCTCGGCATGGGCGATGTGCTCTCCCTGATCGAACAGGCCGAACAGCACTGGGATGCCCAGCAGGCCGAGGAGGCCGCGGCCAAGATCACCCAGGGGGAGCTGACCCTCGAGGACTTCCTCGAGCAGATGCAGATGATCCGGAAGATGGGGCCGATCGGCAACATCCTCGGCATGCTGCCCGGCGCCAACCAGATGAAGGACGCCCTCAGCCAGGTCGACGACAAGCAACTCGACCGGGTGCAGGCGATCATCCGTGGCATGACCCCCGCCGAGCGGGAGAATCCGAAGATCATCAACGCCTCCCGCCGACTGCGCATCGCCAACGGTTCGGGTGTGACGGTCAGCGAGGTCAACCAACTCGTCGACCGGTTCTTCGAGGCCCGCAAGATGATGGCCCAGATGTCCGGCCGGATGATGGGCCCGGGCCGAAAGACCAACCGTAAGAAGGGCAAAGGCAAGAAGGGCAAGAGCCGCGGACGCGGACCGACCCCGCCGAAGGTACGCGGCGGCTTCCCGGGCATGCCCGGCGGCTTCCCGGACCTGTCCAACATGCCGGCCGGACTCGATCAACTCCCGCCGGGCCTCGAGGGCATCGACGTCTCGCAGTTCCAGCAGCCGAAGAAGAAGTGAGCCGATGACCGTCGGCGGTGGATCCGGTACCGCACCCGCACAGCACTACCGGGGTCGGGATCCGCTGACCGACGAGCCACTCGAATTCTGGGTGGTCGACGGCACGATCACCTCTGAGCCGGTGGCCGCGGCCGACACCGTCGTCGCCGACGGCTGGATCGTGCCGGGACTCGTCGACGCGCACAACCATGTCGGGATCGCACCCGGACTCGGTGTGACCATCGAGCAGGCCCGCGACTTCGCCCGTCAGGACGCCCTCGCCGGCACCCTGCTGATCCGCGAGGTCGGATCCCCGCTGGACACCCACCCACTCGACGACGATCCGGCGGGGCCGCGATTCATCCGTTCCGGCAAGCACATCGCCCGGCCGAAGCGGTATCTGCGTGACTACGGTGTCGATCTCGACGATCCGGACGAACTGGCCGACGAGGTGGCGCGGCAGGCGAAGGCCGGCGACGGATGGGTGAAGATCGTCGGGGACTGGATCGACCGGGAGGTCGGGGATCTCGCGCCCCTGTGGACCCGGCGCCAGCTCGACGCGGCGGTGACCGCGGCGCACGACAACGGTGCCCGCATCACCGCGCATGTCTTCGGCACCGACGCGCTCGGCGACCTCATCGACGCCGGCGTCGACTGCATCGAGCACGGTACCGGCCTGACCTCCGAGCACATCGATGCACTCGTCGAGCGCTCGATCGCCTTGGTGCCCACACTGATCCAGGTCGACAACTTCCTCCAGATCGCCTCCGGCGCTGACAGGTTCCCTACCTATGCGGCGACGATGCGCAAGCTGTACGCGCACGCCGAGGACACCTTCGCCGCGGCACGCGAAGCCGGAGTGACGATCTTCGCGGGCACCGACGCGGGTGGATTCGTCGAACACGGACGCATCGTCGACGAGGTCGAACGGCTCGCCGGCGTCGGTCTCGGCGCCCGGGGAGCTCTCGCCGCCGCCACCACCGAACCGCGGCGCTGGCTCGGTGCCGGAATTCTCGACGACGGTGACCGCGCCGACTTCCTGGTGTTTCAGGAGAACCCGGTGGAGAACCTAAACATCCTGCGTCATCCGGCGGCCATCGTCTGCGCGGGCACGCACCTCTGATCACGCCGCCGCGATCGCGACAGCATGCTGGTCGCCGAGCGGGAGGCCGTCGAGTGAGGGGTCGGGTTATTCCGCGCTATACACCTCACGGGCCGATTTTGTGAGCCAAATCACCCATTGACCGTTGGTCGATATCCTTACTGTTCGGTAGGGTCACAGTCACATCGCGAGGTTGACCACTTCGTGATCAGTTCACAAGTCTTCTCGTCGCCCGCATCGCGGTGCGATCGGCGGGATGTTCACCGGGGTGAGGTGCGGGCATGTGGGTGTCCTTCGCGGGGTGGACAGCCACATGCCCGATCCCGTTTCCGGGTTCGGATCACCCGTCAGAGCAGTCGCAGGATGCCGATCGCGATCAACAGTGCCGAGACCAGGTAGGCGGCACCGCGGGCGACGAGTGTGTGGTGTCGCCGAGCAGTGACGAACAGCCGTCCGGCCCACGATCGCGGCCGGACCCGGACCAGTCCGAGCGCCATCGCGGCCAGCACCGGGATGCTGAGGGCGACCGTCGCGTAGGCCAGCAGCGCGGTGTAGCGCTCGCCGGTCGGTAGACCGCTCGACGACAGCACCGCGAGCCCGGCGTAGAACGGCACCGAGGTGGCCGACTGCACCACGCCGAGACCCACACCGGCCAGCACGGTCAACGGCGACGCCGTACGCACCGGCGTGAGGATGCGGTCGACGATCGGGGGTGGCCCGTCGTCGCCCTGGCGCAGCGTCCACAACGCGGTGACGACACCGGTGAGGATCAACAGCGCGCCGAATGCCGGAGAGTCGACGACCCGCTCGACGATGGTGCCCAACCCGTCGAAGGCGAGCAGGACGATCAGGGCCAGGCCGATGACGCCCAGCCAGTTGCCGATGAGCAGCAGAATGGTGATGGAGCGATACCGGCCGCGTGCGGTCATCATCGCGAGCGCGACCAGGACGCCGATCAACAACACGTTGACCGCATCGACGAGGGCGTAGGCCAGGGCGTTGAGCATGGGGTGCGGTGCTCTCCTCGCTGACTGTGTCGACTGCTGGTGTGGGTCGACCGCTGCCGTGGGTCGACTGCTGATGTGTGAGAGGGTGTCGGCCCGGCGTCAGGTCGCCGCACTCGCCCCCGGTGGTCACCCCCGACCGCCCGGACGAGCGTACCGGGTCGATCGGAGGCGGCGATGCGCGCTGGTCGATCGGCCGTGATTTGGGCCGGTGGGCGCCTCTCTGGCAGAATCGAACGCTGGTTCGTCGGACACGGTCACGTACCGGCCGACGGTCACACCCGATCGCAAAACCGGGCCTCGCATTCCGGCGGGGTCGCTGAATTGCGCAGTGGCCAACGAAAGAAGAAGAACATGGCTGTCAAGATCAAGCTCACACGGCTCGGCAAGATCCGCAACCCGCAGTACCGCATCGTCGTCGCCGATTCCCGCACCCGCCGCAACGGCCGGGTGATCGAGACCATCGGCAAGTACCACCCCAAGGAAGAGCCGAGCCTCATCGAGGTCGACTCCGAGCGCGCGCAGTACTGGCTCGGCGTGGGCGCCCAGCCGACCGAGCCCGTCGCCGCGATCCTCAAGGTCACCGGCGACTGGCAGAAGTTCAAGGGCCTGCCCGGCGCCGAGGGAACCCTGAAGACCGCCGCCGAGAAGCCCTCCAAGCTGGACCTGTTCAACGCGGCCCTGGCCGCCGCGGACAGCGAGCCGGTCACCGAGGCCACCACCCCGAAGAAGAAGGCCGCCAAGAAGGACGACGCCCCGGCCGCATCCGCAGACGAGGCCGCCACCGATGAGGCGGCCGCCGAGGGTGACAAGGCCCAGGCGTGAGCGCTGTCGTCGCCGACGCCGTCGAGCATCTCGTTCGCGGGATCGTCTCCAACCCCGATGACGTGCGCGTCGAACTGATCACCGGTCGTCGTGGGCGCCTCGTCGAGGTGCACGTGAATCCGGAGGACCTCGGCAAGGTGATCGGCCGCAACGGCCGCACCGCCACCGCACTGCGCACCCTCGTGAGCGGTATCGGCGGCCGCGGCATGCGTGTCGACATCGTCGACACCGACCGCTGAGCGTCACATCCATGGAGCTCGTGGTGGGCCGTGTGATCAAGTCGCACGGCATTCGCGGCGAGGTCGTCGTCGACGTCCGTACCGATGAACCGGAACAACGGTTCGCGACGGGCGCGACTCTGGTCGGTCGTCTGCCACGAGGTGGCGGCGAACGGGATTTCACTGTGACAGCCGCCCGGGAACATTCCGGGCGGCTGTTGCTGTCGCTGGCCGAGGTCGGCACGCGGGCCGACGCCGACGAACTGCGGGGGACGTTGTTCCTCATCGACAGTTCGCAGGTCGATTCCGGTGACGATCCCGACGCCTTCTACGACCATGAACTCGAGGGTCTGCCGGTGACGACCCTCGAGGGAGTGGTGGTCGGTGTGCTGTCCTCGGTGCTGCATCTGCCCGCCAACGACGTGCTGGCGGTGCGTGCCCCGGACGGACGGGAGATCCTCATCCCGTTCGTACGCGAGATCGTCCCGGTGGTCGGGCGCGACGGTGTCGTCGTCGACCCGCCGATCGGTCTACTCGACGACGCCGATGCGGACACGGGCACTCCTGACGGCGCATCGTGACCGATCCCCACATGCGTGTCGACGTCGTCACCATCTTTCCCGAGTACCTCGAGCCGGTGCGAGTGGCCTTGCTGGGCAAGGCAATCGACCGTGGCGTCATCGAGGTCGGGATACACGACCTGCGGTCCTGGACCCACGACGTGCACCGCAGCGTCGACGATTCCCCGTACGGCGGCGGTCCGGGCATGGTGATGAAACCCGACGTCTGGGGTCCCGCACTGGACGAGGTGTGCCCGGACGAGGCGTTGCTCATCGTTCCCACACCGGCCGGGGTGCCCTTCACGCAGGCCACGGCCGTTCGCTGGAGCGCGGAAGAGCACCTCGTGTTCGCATGCGGCCGGTACGAGGGCATCGACCAGCGGGTCTTCGACGACGCCGCGCGGCGGGTGCGCGTCGAGGAGGTCTCACTCGGTGATTTCGTCCTCATCGGGGGTGAGGTGGCGGCGATCGCGATGATCGAGGCCGCCGTGCGGTTGATCCCCGGGGTCCTCGGCAATCCTCGTTCCCACCAAGAGGATTCGTTCTCCGACGGACTTCTGGAGGGACCGAGCTATACCCGCCCGGAGACGTGGCGGGGGCTGCCCGTGCCGCCGGTGTTGCTCTCCGGCGATCACGCCAAGGTCGCGCAGTTCCGCCACGAGCAGTCGTTGCAGCGTACGCGCGAGCGTCGCCCCGACCTCCTCACCGAACCGGGCGGCGGCGACTGACGGCGGCGACTGACGGCGGCGACTGACGCGGCGACTGACGCGGCGAACGACCCGTCCCCGCACCGACGGGTCGCCACTGTGGATGCATTCGCGGTGGGAGCACTGTGTTCGGGCTACGCTCGTTCGACCCGCGTCCGACGACCTCACGCGGGTACTGACGACCTCACACGTGGGTACTAGGGGGAACGACGGTGGATGAGCGGTCCGATGCACACGACACGCGTGATCCGGGCGGGCCGCGTGACTCCCACTGGTCGGCGATGCTCGAGACATTGGACCGCCAGCGCACCGACCTCGCCCGCGCCGCCGAACAACTCGCGACGCTGACCGCCCGCGCGGTCAGCACGGACCGGCTGATCGAGGTCACCGTCGACGCGCGTGGCCTGCTCGTCGATCTGCACATCGCACCGGCGGCCCTGCGCCGCCACCGTGCGCCCGTGTTGTCCGGGCTCATCACCGACCTGGTCGCCGCGGCCGACGAGCAGCTGCGCAGCCGGCGTGCACACCTCCTCGCGGCGGTGGCCGGAACGGCGCCCGGATACACCGACGTGTCCGCCGGAGACCGCACATGAGCGGGTCCGAGGGCGTCGCGGTCGACCCGGAGGCGGGCCACACGCTCGTCGGCGAGGTGACCGAACTCGCCGACGAGGTCACCGCCGTCGGGGCGGACCTCGGTCGCATCATCGACGAACTCACCGAAGCGCTCGGACACGATGTCGGTGCGACCGCGTTCGCCGCCGCCTTCGTCCCCGGTGTCACCGCGCTGCACGATGCCCTCGGCCGGATCGCCGATGCCCTGACCACCCACGCCGCACAGATCGCCCACGGCGTCCTCGGCGTCGAGGCCGCCGAGGACACCGCCGCCCGTGGCGTGCGACGAAGCGTGGACCGGACCGCATGAGCGGGCCGGAAAGCCTGCGGCGCATCGCCGAGGAACTCGCACCCGATCGGTGGCCGGCCACCGACGTCATCGCCATCGGTGAGCTCGCGCAGCGACTCGCCGGGCTCGCGGCGCGACTGGGTGCGGTTGCGAACACCGTTGAGACCGTCCACCGCGATCACCGGATCGGTTCGGGCGCCTTCGACCAGGCAGCCCTCGACACCGCCGCCCTGCTCGCCGGCGACGCGACCCGGACCGCCGGCGGGCTCGCCGTCTCGGCAACGACCCTGGCCGCCTTCGCCGACCTCACCACCATGACGCGGCAGAAGATGGCGGTCGTGGCGACGATCGCCGATCGCGATCGGCTACTCGGGATGATCGGCTCCGCGGTCGGCGACGACACGCCGGCCGTCCGGGCGGCCAGTGCCGGACGAGCGGCGATGACGGCTGCCGGCGACGACTACGCGGACGAGGCCGCGGCACACGGAGCCGACGCGACCACCGGCGCGACCACCGACGATCCGCAACATACCGCCGCCGCGACGAGCGGGATGATGCCGATGGCTGGGCTCGGGGCCATGGGTGTGGGTGCGGTGGGTGTGGGTGCGGTGGGCGCCACGGCCGCTGCCGGGAGAAACCGGCGGGAGCCGGGTACCGACGACGACGAACCGCCCGAGCTCACCCGTGCTGAGCACGAGGATCTCGTGCGCTACGCCCGGACTCTGGCCGCCGACCTCGACGGTCGGGCCGGGGGCTGGGTTCAGGTGGCCGTCGGCATCGGGCACGATCGGGCCCAGGGACGCGCGAGGGTCGTCGGGACCAGCGATCCGGTGCCCTATCTGCGCGTCGGGATGCGGGTCCGCACCACCGACGAGCTGGCCGGTGACGGGCGGGCACCGGAGATCGCGGTGATCGACCACCTCCGCGCCCGCGGATACGAGCCGATCGCGGTGGCCTCACCGTCGACGCCGTCGGCGGCGGCGCGGGCCGTCCTGGCGACGGCCGGGGTGACCTCGATCATCATCGACCCCACCCGGACGTGACGACGTCACCTCTGGTCAGATCGCGATTTCGTCGGACGCGGGTCGGTCTGGCACAATAGTCGGGTTGCCTGACGACGGCCCCCGGTCGGGGTCGCGAGCAGGCGCGCACATGACTCGGAGCACGAACCGGCCGAACCCATACACCGACCCGGGTGATCCGGGTGGGGGAGGGCCGCCAGGTTCCTCTGTTCGCAGCTAGCACCCTAAGGACCAACCATCATGAACACCCTGGACATCCTCGACCAGCAGTCCCTGCGCGACGACATCCCCGCATTCGGACCCGGCGACACCCTCGACGTGCACGTCAAGGTCATCGAGGGCAGCAAGGAGCGCGTCCAGGTCTTCAAGGGCGTCGTGATCCGTCGCCAGGGTGGTGGCGTCCGCGAGACCTTCACCGTCCGCAAGGTCTCCTTCGGCGTCGGCGTGGAGCGTACCTTCCCGGTGCACAGCCCCAACATCGCCAAGATCGACGTTCTGACCCGCGGTGATGTGCGTCGCGCCAAGCTCTACTACCTGCGCGATCTGCGCGGTAAGGCCGCCAAGATCAAGGAAAAGCGCTGACGCGTCTACCCTGGCGACGTGGCTGACACTGACCGCCGAGGCGATGAGGCCGGCGAGGACCGGGTCCCGCGCGACGACGATTCCGTCGACGCCGACTCCGCGTCCCGCCCCTGGCGCACCAAGAGCGACAAGCCGGAGAAGAAGGGCTCCCTGCTGCGGGAGACGATCATCATCGTCGCCTGCGTCCTGCTGATCAGCTGGATTCTGCAGACCTTCATCGGTCGGCAATACGTCATTCCGTCCGAGTCGATGGAGCCGACACTGATCGGCTGCACCGGTTGCTCGAACGACCGGATCTTCGTCGACAAACTGTCCTATACCTTCGGTGATCCCGCGCCCGGCGACGTCGTGGTGTTCAGGGTCCCCGAGTCGTGGGGCGAGGACGGATGGGTGTCACCCCGATCCTCGAATACGGTGATCCGTGGACTGCAGGACGGCCTCTCGTGGTTCGGATTCGCGCCGCCCGACGAGAATGACTACGTCAAACGCATCATCGCCACCGGCGGTCAGACCATCGAATGCCACAACGCCGACGGCGTCGGTGTGAAGGTCAACGGCAAGGTTCTCAAAGAGCCGTACGTCGACATGGCCTTGCAGGAGCAGAACCTCGCCGACGGCACCGCGACCCCGACCGCCATCGGCGAGGACGGCAAGCTCAACAGTTGCCTCGGCAAGGACTTCGGCCCGATCGTGGTGCCCGAGAACAGCGTGTTCGTGATGGGCGACAACCGAACCCGTTCCTCGGATTCGCGCTACCACATCACCGAGACCAGCGACGGCACCGTCCCCGTCGACGACATCCGCGGCAAGACGCAGTTCATCATCTTCCCGTTCTCCCGGATGGGTGGGGTGGACTCCGTCAACCCCCAGCAGTGATCCCACAGCAGTGACCGCGAGTCGATAGCAGATCCACGATGAGTCGCTGGCCACCCCGTCTGCCGATCCGCCGCGCGGCGGGCCTGCGCACCTTCGAGTTCGCCCTGCATCGCAGTGGTCTCGGCCCGGTCGCCGGAGTCGACGAGGCCGGGCGCGGCGCGTGCGCCGGGCCGCTGGTGGTGGCCGCGTGCGTGTTGCGACCCACCCAGCTCGTGTCGTTGGCCGAACTCGACGACTCCAAGAAACTCACCGAGTCAACGCGCGAGAAGCTCTATCGCTCGGTGACGCGATACGCCGACGCCTGGTCGGTGGTGATCATCGACGCCGCCGAGATCGATCGGATCGGCATCCACGTCGCGAACATCGAGGGAATGCGTCGCGCCGTGGCCGGTCTGGATGTGACTCCGGGCTACGTCCTGTCCGACGGGTTCGCGGTTCCCGGACTGACCGCCCCGTCGCTGCCGGTGATCGGCGGTGACGGCGCCGCCGCCTGCATCGCCGCGGCCAGCATCCTGGCGAAGGTGACGCGCGACCGCATCATGGTGGCGTTGGACTCCGAACTGCCGGGGTACGCCTTCTCGATCCACAAGGGCTACAGCACGGCACTGCACATGAGCTGCCTGGACGAACTCGGACCCTCGTCCCAGCATCGGATGTCGTATCGCAACGTCGCCGCCCGCAGCCGTGACATTCCTGCCGCATCCGCCGACACGTCGCGCGATAGGCTTACAGGATGAGTGCTGAGGATCTCGAGAAGTACGAAACCGAGATGGAGTTGTCCCTGTACCGCGAGTACAAGGACATCGTCGGTCAGTTCACGTACGTCGTCGAGACCGAGCGCCGCTTCTATCTCGCCAACTCGGTGGAGGTCGTGCCGCGTAACCCCGAGGGTGAGATCTATTTCGAGCTGCGGATGAGCGATGCGTGGGTGTGGGACATGTACCGCCCGGCTCGTTTCGTCAAGCAGGTCCGGGTGCTGACCTTCAAGGACGTCAACATCGAGGAACTGGAGAAGTCCGAACTGCGGCTGCCCGACGAACCGTGATCTGACATCGCCTCGATAGCGACGAAAGTCGGTGTAGGGGTATCGCTTTCACCGTCTGATGGTCCGCCGGAGGTGCACCTGCCCCGGCTGAACCACGGGTCTCATCCCAGCGGTGATCCCCAGAAGCGCCGTCGTCCACAGGTATCGGGCGTCCCGGCAGACATCTGGGCGGTCTGCTCGGCGTGGTGAGTGATGCTGTCGGACATGACAGCACAATCGGTGGGACCCGGGCCCAACCGCCGGCCCAATCGCCGGGCCGGGGTGGGGAGCTTGGGTGAAGACCTCGCGGCCGACTACGTCAGGGGTCTCGGCTGGAGCATTCTGGATCGCAACTGGCGCAACAGGTATGGCGAACTCGACCTGATCGCCGCCGACGGACGCCGACTGGTGGTCGTCGAGGTCAAGACCCGCGCGTCGCGGATCTTCAACGATCCCGTGGCGGCGGTGACCCGCGACAAACTGATGCGGATGCGACGGCTGACGCGCATGTGGCTGACGCAGCAGGATCGGCACTGGGAGCAGATCCGATTCGACATCATCTCCATTCAACTCGACCCGGCACATCCGATGTCGGCCGACGGCGCGCGGGTGCGGCACCATGTCAACATCGTGGAGTGAGGACGAATCGCGCCGTGAGGATGAGGAGTCCTCACGGATGCTCGGATGCACGAACTCGGTGGGACTCAACGCCTTCGAGGCATCTCCGGTCGAGGTGCAGGCCAATGTCGGGCACGGCCTGCCCGGCGTGACGATCTCCGGCAGCGTGGATTCGTCGCTGCGCGAGGCCAAGGAACGCATCCGTTCGGCGATCAACAACTCGGGATTCTCGTTCCCCGACATGAAGGTGACGATCAGCCTGTCGCCGGCCGAGATGCCCAAACGGGGTTCCACCTACGACCTCGCGATGGCGGTCGCGGTGCTCGCCGCGATCAAACGGGCGCCGACGGCCAGGCTCGGCCGCACCGTGCTGGTGGGTGAACTCGCGCTCGACGGCAGCCTCCGGCCGGTGCGGGGCGTGCTGCCCGCGGTCATCGAGGCGCGCGCGGCGGGCATGGCCGCGGTGGTGGTGCCGATGGCCAACATCGCCGAGGCGACCCTGGTCTCGGGCATCGAGGTGGGTGGCGCGCACAACCTCGCCGAGGTCGTGCGATGGCTCGCCGGCAACCATGTGCTCGACACCGTCGACGACTCGACGACGCGGCAATCGCCGTCGCGGATACCGGCGGACATGGCCGATGTGGCGGGTCAGGCGCAGGCCCGGCACGCTCTCGAGATCGCCGCCGCCGGAGGGCATCACGTCCTGATGACCGGTCCGCCCGGGATCGGCAAGACGATGCTGGCGCGCCGGCTGCCGGGGATTCTGCCGCCACTGTCGACCGACGAGTCCCTGCAGGTCACCGCGATTCATTCCATCGCGGGCGCTTTGTCGCCCGGGTCGCCGCTGGTCGTCGAACCACCGTTCATCGACCCCCATCACAGCATCTCGCTCACAGCGATGCTCGGCGGTGGAACCGGCATGGCCCGCCCGGGTGTCGTCTCGCTGGCGCATCGGGGAGTGCTGTTCCTCGACGAGTGTGCGGAGATGGGCACCAAGGTCCTCGATTCGCTCCGTCAACCGCTCGAGGAGGGCGAGGTGCGGGTGACCCGCCGCGACGGGGTCGCGGTGTATCCGGCGCGATTCCAGCTGGTGCTGGCCGCCAACCCCTGTCCGTGTGCCCCGGTCCGTGATGTCGAGTGCGTCTGCAGTTCGGTGACGCGGCGTCGCTACCTGGGCAAGTTGTCCGGACCGTTGATGGATCGGGTCGACATCCGGGTGCGTATGGATCCCCCGGGAAATGCGGCGCTGACCACCGACACCGGGGAGTCGAGTGCCGACATCCGGGCGCGCGTCGCGGCCGCCCGGGAAGCGGCGGCCCAGCGGTGGAGTGGGCGTGGCTTTCGCACCAACACCGAGGTTCCGGGACCACTGCTGCGACGCGAGTTCCGTCTCCCGCCGGCGGCGACGCGGCCCCTCGAACTGGCGATG
This sequence comes from Gordonia sp. NPDC003504, assembly GCF_053587995.1. Lineage (NCBI taxonomy): Bacteria > Bacillati > Actinomycetota > Actinomycetes > Mycobacteriales > Gordoniaceae > Gordonia > Gordonia sp. NPDC003504. The sequence goes on along the minus strand of NZ_JBSFPC010000010.1, from coordinate 934 downwards.
CGCGACGGCCGGCTCACCGCACGTGGTGCCGACCGCGCGTTGCGGGTCGCCTGGACACTCGCCGACCTGTCCGGGCAGACCGTGCCCGCAGAAAGCGAAGTGGCACAGGCCCTTCACTACCGTGACCGAGGAATCCATCGATGACGCGCAATGATTCCGAACGTGCCGCGTGGGCCTATCTGGTGGCGGTGGCCGAGCCGCCGTGTCGCGCGGTGGGTGCACTGGTGGCCGACGTCGGGGCCGAGGCGGCGGCCGAGGCCATCCGCACCCGAATGGTTCCCACGGCACACCGGGCGGTGCTCAAGCCGACCGCATCACGGGCGGCGGCCGTCCACCCGGAGCAGGCGTTGGCGGCCGCCGACGCCGTGGGGGCGCGGCTGGTGACCCCGGACGACGACGAGTGGCCGGGATTCTCTCTGCTCGCATTGGATCAGGCGGACACGGCATCCGCCGGGGGAATGCCGTTGGCGCTGTGGGTACGCGGTCCTCGGCGACTGGACGACTTCGCCGAGCAATCCATCTCCGTGGTGGGGTCCCGCGCGGCGTCGGACTACGGCACCCACGTCACCGGCACCCTGACCGAGCAGTTGGTGTCCCGTGGGTGGGGCATCGTCTCGGGTGCGGCCTACGGTGTCGACGTCGCCGCTCATCGTGCGGCGCTCGCGTGTGACGGCGCGACGATGGCCGTGATGGCGTGTGGCATCGACCGGGACTATCCGGCCGCACATTCGCGGCTGCTGGCTGCGATCGCCGAGAGCGGGCTGATCGTGTCGGAGTACACGCCCGGGACGACGGCCGCCCGGCACCGGTTCCTGGCGCGCAATCGTCTGGTCGCGGCCCTGTCGGCGGCGGTGCTGGTGGTCGAGGCGGGTGCGCGGTCCGGGGCGGTGAGCACCGCGGCGTGGGCCTGCAAGCTCGGACGTCCACTGGGCGC
>NZ_JBSFPC010000009.1:0-218387 GCF_053587995.1 Gordonia sp. NPDC003504 | reverse complement strand
AGAGAGACAAAAGAACCTGACCAAAAAAATCCAAAAAACTGGCAAAAAACAAACTCACAAACACCACCCCACAACACGCAGGGCAGCATCAAAAACAAAAATTTGTTCACTACCATTCAAAAAAATGGCACCAAACAATCCACCAACACACTATCGAGTTCTCAAAGAACACACACCCACCAACACCACCCACACAGGGCGAACACCGATGAGCCAGTTCTATTTCCAGAATTGCCACCCGCGCTCGGGCAACTTTTCCAGGCTACCAGCCATGTTCCGCGGGCGCAAGTCGCGCCTGCCGGCTTCCGGCTACATCCCAGAGTACGACTCCCCTCACGTAGAGGGAAGACACTGAACACCCCCCGATTCCTTGTCGGCCCCGGGGGAGTTGCTCTCTGCGGTGCAACAAGAAAGTTACACAGACGCGAACAACACGTCAAATCAGCTGGTCAGAGGGAGATTGTCGCACCGGCGAAGCTCTTCTTGCCGCGCCGAATCACCAACCACCGGCCATGCAACGCATCGCCGGCACCCGGGCGCCAGTCGGCATCGGTGATCTTGGTGTTGTTCACGTAGGCGCCACCCTCGCCGATGGCACGTCGAGCTGCCTTATTGCTGTCGGACAAACCGGTATCCACCAGGAGCTCGACCATCGTCGGCGCCGAATCCGTGTACTCGGCGATCGTGGTCTCTCCGAGAGCGGCGGCCAGCGTTGCCTCGTCGAGTTCATGCAGGTCGCCGCGTCCGAACAATGCCTGACTCGCAAGCTCAACGGCGGCGGTGTTGGCCGATCCATGGATGAGCGTGGTCATCTCGGCGGCAAGCCGCTTCTGCGCGAGGCGTAGATGCGGCGTGTCGACGGTCGCCTGCTCGAGCTCGGCGATCTCGTCCCGGGTGAGGAACGTGAACCACCTCAGGTACCGCACCACATCGGCATCCGCGGTGTTCACGAAGTACTGGTACCAGGCATAAGGACTGGTCAGCTCCGGATTAAGCCACAGGCTTCCACCACCGGTGGACTTGCCGAACTTCTTGCCGTCCGATGACGTCACCAACGGCACCGTCATGGCATGCACCGAATCACCGTCGACTCGCCGGACCAGGTCGACCCCGCCGATGATGTTGCCCCACTGATCCGACCCACCGATTTGCAACGTACAACCGTGACGACGGTGCAGCTCGAGAAAGTCATTGGACTGCAACAGGATGTAGCTGAATTCGGCATAGCTGATGCCGTCGCTCTCCAACCGGCGCTTGACGGTTTCCCGAGCGAGCATCACGTTGACCGAAAAGTGCTTGCCGAGGTCGCGGAGGAAGTCGATAACGGTCATCTCGGCGGTCCAGTCGAGATTGTTGACCAGTACGGCGCTGTTGGCCGAATCGTCGATAGTGACGAAACGCCGCAGCTGGCCACCGATCCGGTCCGCCCATCCACGCACGACATCGGCGGAGTTCATCGTCCGCTCGCCGACGTCCCGCGGGTCGCCGATCATCCCGGTCGCACCGCCGGCGAGGACCAGCGGGCGGTGCCCGGCGAGCTGAAACCGCCGCAGAGTCAGCAACGGCACGAGATGCCCGGCGTGCAGGCTCGACGCGGTCGGATCAAAGCCCGCATACAGCGTCACCGGTCCGGCCGACAACACCGACCTGAGTTCCTCCAGATCGGTGGACTGCGCGATGAGCCCGCGCCACTGCAGTTCGTCGATGATGTCGGTGGTCACCGCGGGCGTCTGCGACTTCTCAGCACTCACGACGTCGATCTTGTCACCCGCACCGAGGCCGACCGCATCGGGCATCGACGATGTCACGACCCGGCGGTGAGTCGGTTGTGCTCGGCGTCGTCGACGGACCGTGCCTCGTCGGCCAGCATGACCGGGATGCCGTCCGCATCGATGTGATAGGCGACCCGTAGACGAGGGTTGTAGAGATCGTCTCCCGCGTCGAGCAACGGTCCGTGATCCTGTGGGCAGACCAGCCGTTCCCGCACGATCGGGTTGATCGCCTCCGCACGCGACATCCTGTGTGAGTCCTCTCGTCTTGCCTCGGCACCGTTGGACGGGCGCCATCGGTCACCGTCAATCATGCCCCCGCGGTCGCCGAGACCTCGGCACCGGCACCCGCACCGGCCCGGTCATCGTCCCGGCGTCCCCACGGAACCTTGGCGGCCGCCGACCTCGTGTATCTGCGGTACCGGCCATCATCGTCGCGATACCAGACCTTGGGCCCGGGCCGCGGAACCCCCGCGCGTCGAAGCTCGTTGCTCAGCGGACGATACGAATCGGACACGGGAATGTCGTCCACGACGTGGATCAGGTGCGGCCGACTCTCCGCAGGCAGAGCGCCCAATGCCACGCGCAACTGCGTCACGGTGAGCGAGTCGGCCCGGGCATCGTCTCGCAAGGTGACCGCAGCCACTGCGAGGCCGTTCTCCACTTCGCCGACCCCGTAGGCGACAACCTGGTCGACGGCCTCCATCCGAGACAGTGCCTGCTCGATGGGCGGCAGGTAGACGACACCGTCGGAGCTGCGCACCCTGGCGTCGGTCGACCCCATGAACCACATGTCGTCGTCGGCGTCGCGGTAGAACAGGTGACCCGACACCTCCCAGCGGTCCCGCGATGCGAAGACGTCCCGCAACACGGTTGCCGAGGTGTCCAGGCGGGATGGGGTGCGCGCCAACAGAAGTCCCACCTCGCCGACCTCCGCGCGCCGGACGAAGCCGTTCCCGCCAACCGCGAGGCGACGATGGTCGAGGTCGATCGCGGCGATCTGCACCGGGTTGGTCTCGGGGAGTGCGCGGCCCATCGATCCGATCTTGTCGCCGGACACATTGGCCAGGATCGCCGATCCGTCCGCCGTCGCGAAGAACTCGAGAACGCGGGCTCGCGGGAAACTCGAGAGCACGTCCTTCCAGAGTCCGGTGGGCATTCCCGAACCCATGAGCAGGCGTATCGGGTTGTGTTCGTTGATGTGGAAGTCCGGTGATCGCACGATTTCGCGCATCATCGTCCAGGTGTAGGACACCACCGTGACGCCGTACCGGCGGACCTCGGTGCTGAACGTCTCCGCATCGATGCCATTGGACAGCGCGATGCGTGAGCGGCCGACGACGGTCGCGCCGAGGGTGGTCAGCAGGCCGGACGCATGGTGCAGTGGCGGTAGGCAGTAGACGGTGTCGCGGTCGGTCAATCCGGCCGCCGACGCGGCGCCGAATGCCGACATCGCGAACCGGTGGTTGGTGATCGGCCACACCGCCAGATTGCCCTGGGCGCGGGTGAACAGAATGAATGCGAGATCGCCGGCGAGTCCAGGATCGGGGCGGTACCAGGCGGGTACCGGCACCGATTCCGGATCGATCTGCTCCATGTCGATCACCTGTCGACCGTCGGCACCGTCGATGACTCGTGAGTCGCCGCTACCGCCACCGAGCACCAGGACGCGCTCGGCATGGTCGGCGACGATGTCGACGTGGTGCGGATCGGAGATCACCACGATGCAGTCGGTCAGGCGGAGCATCTCGGGGATGTCACCGTCGGCCGACAACAGCACCGCGACCGCCCCCAGCCGCGACAGTGCCGCGACCACGACGAGTGCGCTCGGGCGTGTGGCCATCAGGACGCCGACGTGTTGGCCCGGACGGATACCGCATGAGATGAGTCCGGCGACCACGTTGTCGATGCGGGTGTTGACCTGCGCGTGTGTCAGCACGCGGTTCTCGAAGAGGAACAGTTCCTTGCCGGCACCTCGTTTGGTGTTCTCCGACATCAATTTTCCGAGCGAGATCTGGGTGCCCGGCTGGATCTGACCGAGGCGGAACAAGCGTGGCACCGTCCGTACGGACTCCTGCGCCACCGCGAGCGACGAGCGCTGGAACGTCGTCGCCAATTCGACGATGTCGCGCGACAGACCCGCCCCGGCGTCGGCGACCGCACCGAGCCCGTGCGTGAGCCGCGACGCCAGGCTCACGCCGCTGCCATGACCGGGTTCGCCGAGCACCATCGGCTCGATGCGATCGGGTTGTTCACGCAGTCCGGACTGCCACTCGATCCATTCCGCGGTGATCGGCCACGTCTGCGCTCCAGCCGTGCTACCGACGACGAGCCCGAAATGTCCTACCGGAACCCGGGATTCATAGACCCGTGAGTCCGGAGCGGCCCGCACGATGCCCCGGACCGCGGCCGGCTGCCCGATGTCATCGGCTTCCCCGACGAATGCCAAAGTGGGACAGGTGATCTCAGACAGCGTGACCACCTCTCCGTTGATCACGAAGCCACCCGAGACCATCCGGTTGTGCACCACGAATTGGCGCAGCAACTCCGCGATCGCCGGTCCGGACCACGCCACCCATCCGTCGGACTCGAGGAATCGGCGCTGGTCCTCCCGGGGCAGCAGCGCGTCCCGGTCGTGCAGTTGGCGCAGGAAGTCGATGCGGCTTCGTGCCGTCTTGACCGGATCGAGCATCTGAAATCCCAAGCGCGCCAACCACCCCGGCACCCAGAGGTTGCCGACCACGCGATCGGCGAGGATCTCCGCGCCGGGGACGACCAACCCGGCCGGCAGCCCCAACGGCAGGGCGGCCAGCACGTCGACCGGACTCCCGAACGTGATCAGACTGGCCAGGCCACGCGACCGCCGAAACGCGGCCGTCTGGTAGGCGAACATCCCGCCCTGCGAGTAGCCGGCGAGGTGGACGTCCTTACCGGTCGACTCGATGATCTGATCGATCGCTCGGCTGACGGCCACCACGTGGTCGGCGAGGTTGCGCTCCATCCCGCCCTCTTCGGAGTCTGGCGAGCCGAAGTCGATGACCCAGGGGGTAATGCCGTGTCGATGCAGGATGGATACCGCACCATTGCGCTCGGTGACGTCATAGACGTTGGCGGACACCATCATCGGTGGAATCAACACCACGTTGGGGCCGCCGGTGTCGTCGGGGAAGTATTTGCGGAGCCGGAACATCTTCTCGGTCTCCACGACCGCGAACGGTGCCGGCAGCGTGCCCGTCTCCAGGCCGCCCAGCCGCAGGACCTCGAGTCCGTTCTGCGCTGTCGCGACCACCCTTCCGACCATCGCGCCGACATCCGGCAGTCCGCCGATACCGACCATGTCTTCGGCCTCCCCTCATTCGGAGGTACCCGCACGTGCGTCAGGTGTGCCGTGTCCCCCGATCAGGCATCACCAGGGCACCATCACAGACACCGCCCACCAGTGTGGCCCTCACTCTACTCGACCGCGTGTGGACAAACGCGGATTATCACTGGAGGGTGCGCCCCGCCCAGTCGGCACGTTGCCGGGCCACCACATCGCCCAGCACACCCAGCTGTCGACGGACCTGGTCGGAGGCGGTGCCGCCGTGCGCGTCGCGGGATTCGATGGAACCCCGCACCGACAAGACTTCGCGGACGTCGGGCGTCAACGCGGGATCGATGGCGGCGAACGCCGCGTCGTCGAGACCATCGAGACCCACTCCCCGACTCTCCGCCTCACGCACACACGCCCCGGCGAGCTCATGCGCGACACGGAACGGCACACCTTGTCGCACCAGCCATTCGGCGATGTCGGTGGCCAAGGTGAACCCGGCGGGTGCAAGCTCGGCCATGCGGTCTTCGTGGAACTCGAGTGTGGCGACGAGCCCGGTGATCGCGGGCAACAGTAGTTCGAGCTGCGCGACCGCGTCGAAGACCGGTTCCTTGTCCTCCTGGAGGTCACGGTTGTAGGCCAAGGGCTGGGCCTTGAGTGTGGCCATCAGTCCGGTCAGGTCCCCGATCAGGCGCCCGGCCTTACCGCGGGCGAGTTCGGCGACGTCCGGATTCTTCTTCTGCGGCATGATCGAGCTGCCCGTCGACCACGCATCGGCCAGCGTGACGTAACCGAATTCCGGTGTGCTCCAGAGGATGACCTCTTCGGCCAGGCGGGAGAGGTCGACGGCGATCATCGCGAAGACGAAGGCCGCCTCGGCGGCAAAGTCACGCGAGGAGGTGGCGTCGATCGAGTTCTCGGCGGGGGCGTCGAACCCCAACTCGATGGCGATGGCGCCCGGGTCCAGTCCCAGCGACGATCCGGCCAGTGCGCCGGAACCGTACGGGGACACCGCAGTTCGACGATCGGCGTCGGCGAGTCGGTCGACATCGCGGATCAGCGGTTGGGCATGGGCCAGCAGATGGTGGGCCAGCAGCACCGGCTGGGCGGCCTGCAGGTGCGTCTTGCCGGGCATCACCGCATCCGGGTGCGCGATCGCCTGCCCCATCAGGGCTTCGACCACATCGAGCACGCCGGTTGCCACCCGCGTCATGGCGTCACGGACCCACATCCGAAACAGCGTCGCCACCTGGTCATTTCGCGACCGCCCGGCCCGCAACCGACCGCCGAGTTCCGGGCCGACACGCTCGATCAGTCCTCGTTCGAGGGCTCCGTGCACGTCCTCGTCGGTGGGTGCCGGACCGAAGGAACCGTCGGCGACGTCGGCGGCCAACCGATCGAGGCCGTCGAGCATCGCGGCCAGATCGTCGTCACCGAGCAGTCCGGCGGTGTTCAGCACCCGGGCGTGTGCCTTGGACGCCCGGATGTCGAAAGGCGCCAGCACCCAGTCGAATTGGGTGGACTTGCTCAGCGCCGCCATCGCCGCGGCCGGGCCGTCGGCGAAGCGACCGCCCCAGAGCGACCCTTCGTTGGTGCCGCCGGCTCCGGTGTCACTCACCGATCAGGTCCCGTCGCGCCGCGATCTTGGACGACAGTCCGTGCAGTTCGACGAACCCGCGGGCGTTGGACTGGTCGAAGCTGTCGCCCTCGTCGTAGGTGGCGAGGTTGAAGTCATAGAGCGATTCGGGGCTGCGACGTCCGTTGACGGCGATGTGCCCGCCGTGCAGAGTGAGCCGGATGTCGCCGGTGACGTGCTCCTGGGTGGAGTCGACAAAGGCGTCCAGGGAGCGCTTCAGCGGCGAGAACCACAGTCCGTCGTAGACGAGCTCGGCCCACTTCTGGTCGGTACGCCGCTTGTAGCGACCCAGTTCACGTTCAAGGGTGACGTGCTCGAGTTCCTCGTGCGCGGTGATGAGCACCATCGCGCCGGGCGCCTCGTACACCTCACGGCTCTTGATGCCGACGAGCCGGTCCTCGACGACGTCGAGACGACCCACGCCCTGGGCGCCGGCGCGTCGATTGAGTTCCTCGATGGCATCGAGCACGCTCACCGGGCGGCCGTCGATCGCGATCGGGCGTCCCTTGTCGAAGGAGATGATCACTTCGTCGGGCGACTGCCAGTTGATGGTCGGGTCGTCGGTGTAGGAGTAGACGTCCTTGGTCGGCGCATTCCAGAGGTCCTCGAGGAATCCAGTCTCGACCGCGCGGCCCCACACGTTCTGGTCGATCGAGAACGGGGACTTCTTGGTCACGTTGATCGGGATGGCGTTCTCCTCGGCGAAGGCGATCGCCTTCTCACGGGTCCACGCGTAGTCGCGGACCGGCGCGATGACCTCGAGTTCTGGTGCCAGCGAGGCGAATCCGACCTCGAAGCGCACCTGATCGTTGCCCTTGCCGGTGCAGCCGTGGGCCACGACCGTGCCGCCGTGGTCACGCGCGGCGGTCACCAGATGCTTGGCGATCAGCGGCCGCGACAGGGCCGAGACCAGCGGGTACCGGTCCATGTAGAGGGCGTTGGAGGTGATGGCGGGCAGGCAGTAGTCGTCGGCGAACTCATTGCGGGCATCGACGAGCACCGCCTCGACGGCGCCACAGTCGATGGCACGCTGGCGCACGACCTCCATGTCCTCGCCGCCCTGCCCGAGATCGAGCGCGACGGCGACGACCTCCTTGCCGGTCTCCTTGGCGATCCAGCTGATGGCGACCGAGGTATCCAGTCCGCCTGAGTATGCGAGTACGACGCGATCGGCCATGGTGATGTGAGCTCCTGTTTCGTGGGTGCGCGTCCGTCGTCGGACGCGATGTATGTGGTCTTCGGGTGCGGAGGTGGGGTCTGGTGGTTTCGGGAGTTGGGTCAGCCGATCACACGAGACCCTCGATTCGTCGGGCGAGTTCGGCGCCGTCGATGGGGTCGCGGGCGCAGACGAAGATCGTGTCGTCGCCGGCGATCGTGCCGACGACGTCGGGCAGGCTGGCGCGGTCGATCGCGCTGGCGAGGTAGTGCGCAGCGCCCGGTGGGGTCCGCAGCACCGCCAGGTTGCCGCTGCTGTCGGTCGAGACGAGCAACTCCGACAGGAGCCGCGCGAGACGGTCGGTGCCGCCGAACACCCCGCGCAAGGGCGATCCGTCCTCGGGCACCACGTACACGCCGACGCCGCCGTCGGCCGCGCGGAGTTTGACCGCTCCGAGCTCGTCGAGGTCGCGGGAGATCGTCGCCTGGGTGGCGTCGATGCCCTGCGCGGAGAGCAGCTGCTGCAGTTCGGACTGACTGCGCACCTGATTCTTCGCGAGGATCTCGACGATCAGCGCGTGCCGGCCCGCCCGGGTGGACGCCAGCCGGGTCACCGGGTGGTGTTCGCTGGAGGCCGTCACGATCGCTCCAACAGCCAGATGAGCAGCGCCTTCTGGGCGTGCAACCGATTCTCCGCCTCGTCGAACACGACGCTGGCCGGGCCGTCGATGACCTCGTCGGTGATCTCGTCGCCGCGGTGCGCGGGCAGGCAGTGCAGCACGATCGCCTCGGGGTCGGCGACGGCGAGGAGTTCGGAGTTGATCTGATACGGCAGGAAGGGCGCCTTGCGGTCCTTACCGTCGTCCTCCTGCCCCATCGAGACCCAGGTGTCGGTGACGAGCACGTCGGCGCCGGTGGACGCCCGCTGCGGATCACCGATCACGCTGATGGAGCCGCCGGTGACGTTGGCACGCTTCTCGGTGTCGGCGATCACCTGCGGGTCGGGTTCGAAGCCGAGCGGCGAACTGATCGTGACGTGCATTCCGGCGGTGACGCCGCCCAGAGCCAGCGAGTGCGCCATGTTGTTGGCGCCGTCACCGAGGTAGGTCATCTTCAGCCCGGCGGTGCGGCCCTTGCGCTCGATGATGGTCTGCAGGTCGGCCAGCACCTGGCAGGGGTGGAAGGTGTCCGACAGTGCGTTGATCACCGGGACGGTCGCGGTGGCGGCCATCTCCTCGAGACGTTCGTGTCCGAAGGTCCGCCACACGACGGCCTCGACAAATCGAGACAACACCCGACCGGTATCCGCGAGGGACTCGTCGCGGCCCAGTTGGGTGGTCCGGCCGTCGACGACGACGGCGTGTCCACCGAGCTGCGCGACGCCCATCTCGAAGGAGAACCGGGTGCGGGTGGAGTTCTTGTCGAAAATGACGCCGACCCCGCGCGGTCCTTCCAGCGGCCGGAAGGCGTACGGGTTGGCCTTCACCTCGGCGGCGATCGCCAGGATCTGCGCCTGCTCGTCGGGTGTCACGTCGTCATCGCGCAGGAAGTGCCGGGTCACGACTGCTCCTTCCGGTCGGCGGCGGCCGCCGCGGTGTCCAGGAAACCGGGCAGGGCGGCGACGAAATCGGCGCCCTGCTGTTCGGTGAGAATCAGCGGTGGAGCCAGTCGCAGCACGTCGGGTGCCGGCGCGTTGATGAGGTATCCACCGTCCCGGGCCGCCGCCTCGGTGCCGGCGGCCAGCGGCGCGTTGAGCACGATTCCGAGCAGCAGTCCCGCACCCCGCACGTGCGAGATCTGCGGATGGCCCAGATCCTCGATGCCGGTGGCAATCGATTTCCCGACGGCCGCAACGTGATCGACGAGACCCTGCTTCTCGATCTCACCCAGGACCGCGAGCGCGGCGGCGGCCGAGACGGGATTGCCTCCGAACGTGGTGCCGTGCTGGCCGGGAGTGAACAACTCGGCTGCCGGACCGGTGGCCACGCACGCACCGATCGGCAACCCGCCGCCGAGCCCTTTCGCCAAGGTCATCACGTCCGGCACCACACCCACCTGCTGATGTGCAAAGAAGGTTCCGGTGCGGGCGATCCCGGTCTGCACCTCGTCGAGGATCAGCAAGGCCCCGTGTTCCGCGGTGATCCGGCGGGCGTGCGCGAGGTAATCGGCGGGGGGAACCACCACGCCCGCCTCCCCCAGGATCGGCTCGAGAATGACCGCCGCGGTCTGTTCGCCGACGGCCGCCTTGAGTGCCGCGACGTCGCCGTAGGGCACGAAGTCGACCCCCGGGGGCATCGGCTCGAACGGTTCGCGTTTGGCGGGTTGCCCGGTCATCGCCAGGGCGCCCATGGTCCGGCCGTGAAATGCCTTCTCGGCGGCGATGATCTGCCGACGGCCGGTGCGGCGCGCGAGCTTGAACGCGGCCTCGTTGGCCTCGGTGCCCGAGTTGCAGAAGAACACCCGGCCCGGATGCCCGAACCTGTCGAGCAGGGCTTCGGCGAGTTCGACCACCCGCTCGTTCACATAGAGGTTGGAGACATGCCCGAGCGTCTGCAACTGCGTCGACACCGCGTCGATGATGGCCGGGTGGGCGTGGCCGAGTGCGTTGACCGCGATACCACCCAGCAAGTCGAGGTAGCGCCGGCCGTCGGCGTCCCACACGTAGGCGCCCTCACCCCGTTCGAGTGTGATCGGCGGGGTGCCGTAGTTGTTCATCAACGCCGAGGTCCAGCGCTGCTGCCATGGGGTGGTCATGAGTGCTCGGCCTTCGTTCCGGTTTGGGTGAGAGTTGCTGTGGGAGAATCGGAGTCGACGTCACCGGGCACAACGGTGGTGCCCGCGGAGCTCGATGTGAGCAGTTCCGCGAGGACCGCGTGGGGTACCCGCCCGTCGATGACGTGGGCGCGGCTCACCCCACCGGCGACGGCCCGCAGGCAGGCCTCCATCTTGGGAACCATGCCCGAATCCAGGCTTGGCAGGAGTCGCGTCAGGGCGTCGGTGCCGATCTGCGAGACCAGCGACGAACGGTCCGGCCAGTCGGTGTAGAGCCCCTCGACGTCGGTGAGCATCACCAGTCGCGACGCGCCGAGAGCCTCGGCGAGGGCGCCGGCGGCGGTGTCGGCGTTGATGTTGTGGACCACGCCGTCGCGATCGGGTGCGATCGTGGAGACCACGGGAATCCGGCCGGCCGCAACGAGATCGAGTACAGCCGAGGTGTTCACCGAGGTGATGTCACCGACCAGACCGATGTCGGTGGCCACACCCTCGACGAGGACGCTGCGGCGGGTCGCGGTGAACAGGTGCGCGTCCTCACCGGTCAACCCCACCGCATACGGACCGTGTGCGTTGATCAGTCCGACCAGTTCACGCCCGACCTGACCGAAGAGCACCATCCGGGCGACATCCATCACCTCGGGTGTGGTGACGCGGAAGCCGCCCCGGAATTCGCCGGACAGACCCAATCGGGAGAGCATCGCCGAGATCTGCGGCCCCCCACCGTGAACGACCACCGGATGCATACCGCACGCGCGGAGGAACACCATGTCGGCGGCGAAGGCGCGTTTGAGATCCTCGTCGACCATCGCGTTGCCGCCGTACTTGACGACGACGGTCGCGCCGGCCAGCGCCTGCAGGGCCGGAAGAGCCTCTGCCAACACGGTCGCCTTGTCGATGGCCGGCAGGTCGGAGTGATCGATCCCGTTGTCGCTCATGAGGAGTACGCCGAGTTCTCTTCGACGTAGGCGTGCGAGAGGTCGGTGGTGCGGATGGTGGCACTCGCCTCACCGAGCCCCAGTTCGATCCGGACGTTGACATCGACAGCCGACAGATCGACGTCGCGTGCACCCTCGGCACCGGTTCCGTCGACACACACCGCATGTCCGTTGAACGACACCGAGATACGGTCCGGCTCGATCGGGACCGGCGCGATGCCGACGGCCGCCAGTACCCGGCCCCAGTTGGGATCGGAACCGAACAGTGCGGTCTTCACCAGCGAATCCCGGGCGACGACCCGGGCAATGGTGATCGCGTCGTCCTCAGTGCGCGCCCCGGCGACCGTGATCAGGATCCGCTTGGTGACGCCCTCGGCGTCGGCCATGAGTTGTGCCGCAAGATCATCGCAGACGGCCAGGACGGCGGCATCGAGGTCGTCCTGCTCGACCGGGATCTGGCTGGCACCCGAACTGAGCAGTAGCACAGTGTCATTCGTCGAGGTCGAACCATCGATGTCGAGTCGGTCGAACGTTGCTGCGGTGGCGCGCCGCAGTGCGGTGTCGAGTTGTTCGGCGCTGGCGCGGGCATCGGTGGTGAGCACGCACAGCATCGTCGCCAGCGACGGCGCCATCATGCCGGCGCCCTTGGCCATCCCACCGACGTTCCACCCCTGCGGATGATGCAGCGCAGCCTGTTTGGGCACCGTGTCGGTGGTCATGATGGCGTAAGCGGCGTCGGTTCCGCCGGAGAGCCCACCACCCATCTCGTGGACGATCTCGGTGACCCCGGCGAGGACCTTGTCCATGGGCAGGCGATCACCGATGAGGCCGGTCGAGCAGACCGCAACCTCGACCGCACCGGTATCGGTACCCCAGTTGCTCAAGGCGTCGGCCACGGCCTCGGCGGTGGCATGGGTGTCCTGGAAACCGCCCGGACCCGTACATGCGTTCGCTCCACCGGAATTGAGGATCACCGCGCGCAGACGTCCGGTGGTCAGTACCTGCTGCGACCACAACACCGGTGCGGCCTTCACCTGATTGCGGGTGAAAACTCCCGCGGCGGAGTAGTCGGGGCCCTCGTTGAACACGAGCGCGAGATCGGCCTTGCCCGACGCCTTGATCCCGGCCGCGATACCGGCGGCCCGGAAGCCGAGCGGCGCGGTGACCCCCTGTTCACGCAGCAACCGCGGGCCTTCGATCGGTGCTCCCCCGACGATCCGGTCGTCCGATGTGGTCACGGTGCCACCCCCACGGTGCTCAGCCCTTCTGCCTCATCCCAGCCCAACGCCAGGTTCATCGATTGCACGGCGGCGCCGCCGGTGCCCTTGGTCAGGTTGTCCACCGCACCCACGGCGACGAGCGTGCCCGCCCGTTCGTCGACCGTCACGGCCAGCTGAACCGCATTGGAGCCGATCACCGAACCGGTCGTCGGCAACGATCCGGCGGGCAGGACGTGGATGAAATGTTCGTCGGTGTAAGCCTTGTCGTACGCGGCACGGACCTCGTCGGCGCTCGCGCCCGTGCGGGCGGTGCAGGTGGCGAGGATGCCGCGGGACATCGGTACGAGGACGGGGGTGAAGGACACGCTGACCGGGATGTCCGCGGCCGCCGACAAGGCCTGAGCGATCTCCGGGGTGTGCCGATGGACTCCGCCGACGCCGTAGGCCCGGGCCGATCCGATGACCTCGGAGGCCAGCAGGTCGACCTTCGGCGCACGGCCGGCGCCGGAGGTTCCGCTCACCGCGACGACGGTGACGGCCGGTTCGATCAGTCCCGCGGCCACGGCGGGCAGCAGCGACAGGATCGAGATCGTCGGATAGCAGCCGGGCACCGCGATACGACTTGCGTCGCGCAGCACCTCCCGGTTGCCCGGGAGCTCCGGCAGACCGTACGGCCAGGTACCGGCGTGATCGCCGCCGTAGTACGTCGTCCAGTCGGCCGGGTCACGCAGCCGGAAATCGGCACCGCAGTCGATGACCAGGGTGGTCGGCGGCAGTGCGTCGGCGATCGCCGCGGAGGTGCCATGCGGCAACCCGAGGAACACCACGTCGTGTCCGGCGAGGATCTCCGGGGTGGTCTCCTCGAGCACCCGATCGGCCAACGGAAGCAGGTGTGGATGCTGTGAGCCGAGCGTGCTGCCCGCGTTGCCGCCGGCGGTCAACGCGCCGATCTCGAGGTCCCGGGAATGCAGTCGGGGATGTCCGCACAGCAGGCGCAGGATCTCCCCGCCCGCGTAGCCACTCGCACCGGCGACCGCCACCTTGATCGTCATGCAATCATTATGCATGACGCTGCAAATCAATTCACCAGGGGTAGGGGCGCCTCAGCGCAAGCGCGCTCCCACCTGATCGCCGGCGTTCTCCACCGCGGCGAGTTTGGCTGCGTTGGCCTCGTCTTCGGTGAGCGTACGGTCCTGCGCACGGAATCGCAGGGCGAAGGTCAGCGACTTGTGACCCTCGCCGACCTGGCTGCCGGTGAAGACATCGAAGAGTTCGATGGACTCGAGCAGATCTCCGGCACCGGACCGGAGCGCCTCGGCGACCACCCCGGCCGGAACATCGGCGGCCACGACGACCGCGACGTCCTGCAGTACCGCCGGGAACACACTGACGCGAGGTGCCGGAAGTACCACGCCCAGCGGGAGGGCATCGACGTCGACCTCGACCGCACAGGTCCGCTTGGGCAGTCCGGAGCGTTCGAGTACGGCCGGATGGAGTTCACCGGCGAAGCCGACGGTCACGCCGTCAACGGTGAGCCGAGCGCAGCGGCCCGGATGCCATGGGCGCTCATCGGCTGCGGACAGGTCGACGGTCACGCCCGCGGCACGGCCGACGGCACGGGCGGCCTCGAACGCGTCAAGGTAGTCGGCCGGACGACCCGGACCCCATGGTCCGGCCGGATCACGCTGACCCACCAGCACTGCGGCGACGTGCAGCGGCTGAAGCGGGAGGGAGGCGTCGAGTGCGGCGATCTCCTCCTCGGTCGGGCGTCGCGTCACATCGAGCGCGCCGACCGGGGCGACATGGTCACCGGCGATGACGACCTGACCCACGGTGAACAATGCCAGATCCCGCTGCCCGCGGGCGATGTTGCGTCCGGCCATCTCCAGCAACCCCGGCAACAAGGTGGTATTCAGCTCGGGCCGGTCTGCCTCGAGCGGATTGAGCACCTTCACCGTCTTGCGACGCTCGTCGTCGGCGGGCAGATCCCACACATCGAACACACCGGCCGGCATGAACGGGTAAGGCAACACCTCGACGTAGCCGTCGAGGGCCAGGGTGCGACCGATACTGCGACGACGCTGCTGTTGCGGCGTCAGGCCGGTCCCGGCAGCCGGCGCGCGCGGCGGGATGGCCGGGATGTCCTCCAGACCCTGGAGACGCAGCACCTCCTCCACGAGATCCGCGCGTTGACGCAGGTCCGGTCGCCAGGAGGGCGGCGTCACCGAGAGCCGATCGGTGCCGGTGACGACGCAACCGACCTCGGTCAGCCGGGCCTCGGTGGTGCCCACCGGATACGGGATGCCCGCGGTGCGGTCGGGTTCGTCGGCGGCGATGTCGATCGGCGCGGGCGCGGGGATGTCCACGCGGGCCTCCGACAACGGTCCGGCAACCCGACCGCCGGCGAGGTCGACGATGAGCGATGCACCGCGGTCGGACGCGACGACGGTGACCTCCGGATCGACCGACCGCTCGAAGCGCTTGGTGGCCTCCGAGGTCAGCTTGTGGCGTTTGCCGGTACGGAACACCCGAACCGGATCGAAGGTGGCCGATTCCAGTAGCACCCGGGTGGTCTCGGGACCCACCTCGGTGGCCTCTCCACCCATGAGTCCGGCCAGCGCGATGGGACCACTGTCGTCGGCGATGACGACATCCTCCGGATCGAGCTCACGCACGACGCCGTCGAGGGTGGTCAGCTTCTCCCCCGCGACAGCGTTGCGGACGGTGATCGTGCCGGTGAGTTTGTCGGCGTCGAACGCGTGCAGCGGTTGTCCGAGTTCGAGCATCACGTAGTTGGTGACGTCGACGATTGCCGAGATCGGTCGCACACCGGCGACCATGAGTCGTTTCTGTACCCACCACGGTGACACCGAGCGGGCGTCCACGCCGGTGAGCAGGCGCGCGGTGTAGCGGGTGGCCTGCGACGCCGCATCGATCGCCACCGGCCAGGGCTCGTCGTCGCCGGCCGCGAGCGGCTCGCCGGGGAGTCCGACGTCGACGAACGGCACCGAGAAGGCGCCGGCGAGTTCGCGACCGAGTCCACGGATGGAGAAGGCGTAGCCGCGGTCGGGGGTGACGTTGACGTCGATGGCGGCGTCGTCGAGGCCGAGGACCTCACGCGCGTCGGCACCGGGCTCGGCGGTGCCGGGGGCGAGGACGAGGATGCCCGCATGGTCGGTGCCGATACCCATCTCGGAAACCGAACAGATCATCCCGTCGGAGGTGTGTCCGTAGGTCTTGCGCGCGGTGATCTCGAACGGACCCGGCAGCACGGTTCCGGGCAATGCCGCGACGATCAGGTCACCTTCGGCGAAATTCCGTGCACCACAGATGATCCCGCGTGGCTCGGCCTCACCGACCTCGACCATGCAGTAGCGGATGGGTTTCTTGAACTCGGTCAGTTCGGTGATCGTCTGCACCCGGCCGATCACCAGCGGTCCGGTGATCTCCGGGAACGGATCGATGTCCTCGATCTCGAATCCGACGCGGACGAAGCCTGCGTCGATCTGCTCGGTGGTCGCCGACCAGGTCGGGTCGCCGGCGCGAAGCACCTCGGTGTACCAGGACTGTGGGGCACGCACGTCAGTCAGCTGCTTTCATCGATCGTTGGGCGGTGGGAGAAGCGGCTCAGGCCGCAGGGCCGAACGGGAGGGAGAAACGGATGTCCCCCTCGACCATGTCCCGCATGTCGGAGATGTCGTTACGGAACTGCAGGGTGCGTTCGAGGCCCATGCCGAACGCGAAGCCGGAGTAGACGTCAGGGTCGATTCCGCTGGCGCGCAACACATTCGGGTTCACCATGCCGCAGCCACCCCATTCGACCCAGCCGGGCCCGCCCTTCTTGCCGGGGAACCACACGTCGACCTCGGCCGACGGCTCGGTGAACGGGAAGTAGCTCGCGCGCATGCGGGTGGTGGTTTCGGGGCCGAACAGGGCCCGCGCGAACACCTCCAGGGTGCCGCGCAGATTGGCGAGGGTGAGGCCTTTGTCGACGGCGAGCCCCTCGATCTGGTGGAACACCGGCGTGTGGGTGGCGTCGAGTTCGTCGGTGCGGAAGGTGCGTCCCGGGCACGCCACGTAGATCGGCACCTCGCGGTTGAGCATCGAGCGCACCTGGACCGGCGAGGTGTGGGTGCGCAGCACCTGACGGGATCCCTCGGGTGCGATGTAGAAGGTGTCCTGCATCGACCGGGCCGGATGATCCGGAAGGAAGTTGAGGGCGTCGAAATTGTAATGCTCGGTCTCGACCTCCGGGCCTTCGGCGATCTCCCACCCCATACCGACAAACACGTCGGCCACCTGCTCGGCGATCACCGTGATCGGGTGGCGGGCACCGGCGGGGCGACGCCGCGACGGCAGGGTGACATCCACCGACTCGGCGACGAGGACCGCGGTGTCACGCTCGGCCTCCAGGACGACGATCCGGGCGTCGAGTGCGGAGCTCACGCGACCGCGCACCTCGTTGACGAGCTTGCCCGCGGCCGATCGCTGATCCTTGGGGAGGCTGCCCAGCGCGCGCCGGGCGAGTGCAATCGCCGACCGATCTCCGAGATGAGCGGTCTTGGCCGCCGCGATCGCATCGAGGTCCGCGGCCGCATCAAACGCAGCGATCGCTGATGCGGCCGCGTCATCGAGCTCGTGCTGCTCGGGAAAACGGAGATCGGTGGTCGGTTGCTCGGACTTTCCCTGCTCTTTGCCGGAAGGTGCCACGGCTGGCGGACTCCTCGTATCGCGTGTCGGACAGACTCCTCGATCGCTTGCGTACGGGCGAAACACACCGTCAGCGGCTGCGATGATTCCCTTCGAGGGTAGTCGACCCGCCGATCGGGACGACCTGCAGGGATCCGCTCAGGAGATCGGCGCGAACTCGCGAGGGGAACGCAGGATCGCGAGCGAGCGCGCACCGATTGCCGCCGCCACCGCCACCGCGATCCAGTACCACCCGATGAGAATGCCGTCGTGGGCGAGCAGCAATAGTGACGCGGCGACGACCACGAGGCACAGCAGCATCGCGAGATCACGACCGGCCGACGCCGAGCGTTCCAGGGTGGCATCCCACCACGGCAGCCGCCGGTTCTCCAGCGGGCTGAGCACGGCGGTCACCACGATCATGAGAGTCACCAACACCACGGTCTCGGCGATGATCGTCGGCACGAACGTCGGGCTCGACGGATCACGCTCCAGACCCAACGCGATCCCCCCGGCGATGATCGCGGCCAGCACCGGAAGGTGCCACAGGTACAGCGTCATCGCTCCCCGATTGCCCATGGCGACCCACCACCACAGTCGCGGTCGCATGGTCAACCGCGCCAACGGTCCGCGAAGAGCGGTGACCAGGGCACCCAGAGTGACCGCATGACCGGCGAGCAGCAGCGTCGGCGGGCTCATATTAGACAGATGCTGCCCCGGCACCGTCACCATCGACAGTTCATAGGGTCCGACGGCGACGAGGACGATGTCGGCGAGGAACGCGATCGCCGCGACCACGACGGCCCAGCGACTCGTCACCAGTCGCTTGGCGTAGGTGACGCCGAAGATGGCCGGCAACATCCACACGATCAGAAAGTTCAGGTACCCCAGCCACGCGGGACCGACGGTGAGCCGCACGGCGTCGACCGTCCCGATCGCGGCCAGACAGCAGGCGACCGCCACGATCAGATGCCGAGTGGTCGTGATCTGTTGCAGCAGTGGCACCACCGCGAGCACGAGCAGGTAGGCACCGAGGAACCACAGGAGTTGGACCGACAATCCCGCCGTCACCCCGGCGGCGGCGTCGAGCCCGGCCAGTTGCAGGATCGCGACCGTCGAGCCCGCGAACGCCAGGTACCAGACAAGCGGGCGCAGCAGCCGTTGCGCACGTCCGAGAAGCCACTGCCCCGGCGTCGTACCGGATCGCCACCCGTACGTCGCGGCCGCAGCACCGGCGAAAAAGAACAGCGGCATTATCTGCAGCACCCAGGTGAGTGCTTGCAGGACCGGCACCGCAGCGAGGGTGTTGCCCAGCGAGATCCGGCCGGCGTCGGTGACGACGGTCAGCATCAAGGAGTGTCCGACGATCACCACGACGAGGGAGACGATCCGGACCAGATCGACGACGCGGTCACGGCCGGCCGAGAGTCGGTCGAGGTCACTCGCGTCGGGCATCTGCCGGGAGATGTTCGTACTGTTCACCCGGTCGATTCTCGGCACACCGTAGCCGCACGGCATGAGTGATTACACGCATTTCAGCGCAGTTGCCGCGCGCCCGCGATGGCCGTCAGGACGGGTGACGCGCCTGGATCCGTGCACCCTCGTAGAGGCAGATCGACGCGGCCGCAGCAAGATTCAGACTCTCCGCGCGGCCCCGGATTGGGATGAAGACCCGTTGGTCGGCGAGCGTCGCGACGTCGTCGGGCAGGCCGTGCGCCTCGTTGCCGAACAGCCAGGCCACCGCACCACGCAGCACCTCGGCTGCGTCGTCGAGGGCGAGTTCACCGTCGGCGGCCGTCGCGAGCAAGACAATCCCCTTGTCCTGCAATGCTTTCAGTGTCCCGGCGATGTCTCGATGCCGCACGACGGGTAGGTGGAAGACGCTTCCGGCGCTGGCGCGAACGCACTTGCCGTTATGTGGGTCGACGGCGTCGCCGAGCAGGAGCACGGCGTCGGCACCCATGGCATCAGCAGTGCGGATCAACGTCCCAGCGTTGCCCGGCTCACGGGGTTCGACGGCGACCGCGAGCAGTCGGGGCGCGCCGGCGAGCACGTCGTCGAGATCGGCGTCGAGGAGCCTGGACACGGCGAAGATGCCCGGCGGCGTGGTGGTCTCCGACAGCTTCTGTGCGGCGCGTTCGGTCAACCCGGCGGTCGGGATTCCGGCGCCGCGAGCGCGAATCAGGATGTCGGAGAATCGGTCCTCGTCGGAATCGCGCACCAGGATCTGATCTGCTCGATCGGTGTCGAGCGCAGCGACAACCGCATTGGCACCCTCCACGAGGAATCGCTGCTCGGCGCGACGCACCGCGGAACGATGCAACTTGGCATACGACACGACCCGCGAGGATCGTTCGGACAGGATCTCCATCAGAGTCGTCCGTCGATCTCTCGCGGGTCGGTGTCGGTTGCGCGGTGGCTGATCAGGCAGCCGGCGCGTTGACGTCGGCGGGCAGCGCCTTGCGAGCAACTTCGACGAGACCGGTGAAGGCCTCCGGGTCGGTCACGGCGATGTCGGCGAGCACCTTGCGGTCCACCTCGACACCAGCTGCCTTGAGGCCCTGGATGAAGCGGTTGTAGGTGATGTCGTTGGCGCGGGCCGCGGCGTTGATGCGCGCGATCCACAGCTTGCGGAACTCACCCTTGCGGGCGCGACGGTCCCGGTAGGCGTAGGTCAGCGAGTGGAGCTGCTGCTCCTTGGCCTTGCGGTACAGGCGCGAACGCTGTCCGCGGTAACCCTTGGATGCCTCCAGGGTTGAACGACGCTTCTTCTGGGCGTTGACGGCCCTTTTTACGCGTGCCATTGGTCAATCCTCTTCTTCGGTAGTGGTCTGGGCGCAGCGTCAGCGGTTCAGCAGGCGCTTGATGCGCGGCGCATCGTTCTCGCTCACGACGGTGGTGCCGTCGAGGCGACGCGTACGACGCGAGGACTTGTGCTCCAGCAGGTGGCGACGGTTGGCCTTCTGGCGCACGATCTTGCCGCTGCCGGTCACCTTGAAACGCTTCGCGGTGCCCTTGTGGGTCTTGCTCTTTGGCATGTCTTTCCTTCATTCGAGCGAGCGGGAGCCACCCGCGTCGGCGGGTGTGCTCACGTTCGCAGTGGTCTGGCCGTCGCCGGCCTGCGGACGCGGCCGGCGATCGGTATCGACTAGCTCGCGGCGTCGGGTGCGGCGGCGTCCTTGGCTTCCCGGGCGGGACGCTGGGACTGCTGCTGCGCCTTGACGCGGGTCTTCGCACCCTTGTGGGGGGCGAGGACCATCGTCATGTTCCGTCCGTCCTGCTTGGCCGAGGTCTCGATGAACCCGTAGTCGGCGACGTCGTTGCCGAGTCGCTGCAGGAGCCGGAATCCGAGTTCGGGGCGTGACTGCTCACGACCGCGGAACATGATGGTGACCTTCACCTTGGACCCGTCCTTCAGGAACCGGATGACGTGACCCTTCTTGGTCTCGTAATCGTGGTCGTCGATCTTCGGGCGGAGCTTCTGCTCCTTGATGACGGTCATCTGCTGATTGCGACGCGCCTCGCGCTGTTTCTGAGCGGCTTCGTACTTGAACTTGCCGTAGTCCATGATCTTGCACACCGGCGGACGGGCGTCGGGTGCGACCTCGACCAGATCCAGATCGGCCTCGTAGGCCAGGCGGAGCGCATCTTCAACACGCACGATGCCCACCTGCTCCGAATTCGGTCCGACGAGTCGGACCTCCGGGACGCGGATGCGCTCGTTGATGCGGGTCTCAGTGCTGATGGGGCCTCCTTGATAATTCCGAATAGGTCGGCCGCCGCGGGTGTGTCGGGCGCAGGAGGAATTCGCCTCAGCAAAAAGCCCCGCTCGCGATCCTCACGGATCGTCGGCAGGGCTCCATCACCGACCGGTCCACCGATGACAGCATCGGACGATTACATTCACGCTCAACGCGCGGTGAAACCGCTGGACCGGACCGTACAACTGCGTCTGTCAGAATCGCTTCTGCGGGATCGCGTCGTAGCGGTGGGAGCCGAACTCCACTTGCTACCCCGGCGTACCAGGGCGGTCGTGCTATGGAAGTCTAACAGTCATGACCGGAAATACCTATTCGCCCTCCGACGACGCCGCTGGTAGCGGGGTTGTCGACGAGAATCCAGGTGACGGCCGGACCGCCGAGAACACTTCCAATGCCATCGACGAGAACGTCCGCGACCTGGCCGATATTCCGGCGATCGAGGTGATCACCAAGGCCGCGTTCATGCTGATGAGCGCGGCTGCGGAGAAGTTGGGTGCCGGTGGGTCCGACGTCGACCTCGACGAGGCGCGGCGCCTGATCACCGCGCTCGCCGGGCTCGTCGACGCGGCGAAGCCGGACCTCGGCATCCATGCCGCACCGGTCCGGGAAGCCCTCAAGCAACTGCAGCTCGCCTTTCGCGATGCGAGCGCCTACCCGGATGAGCCGGGTGAGGGCCCCGGTGAGAAGTACACCGGCCCGGTGCGTGATCGGCGGCGGTAGCTCTCACCGGTGTGAGCGGACCGGCAATTCGGCCACGGCATATGCGCCGGGTGCGACGCCGGCGGCGGCAAGTTCGGTTCCGAGTTCCGAGATGATCGCCGAACAACCCGGCGGTACGGATGTAGCCCTCGCCCGTCGGGCGCGCCAGTCTGACATTGGGGTCGATGACGCTGCAATCGTGCGAGTTGCACTTCCCTCGTGACATCTGCGCCGCCGCCCGACGTGGGAACCTACGCTGGTCGCATGACCGCACCCGAGGACCCCACTCCGACCGAGCCCACATCTCCGGTCGATGACGTGATCGACGCGGAGATCGTGAGTCCGCCGGCCGCTCCGTCGACTCCGCCGCTCCCCGATCCGGACTACTCCGAAGCCGGCGTTCCATCGTTCGACTTCGTGCGCGACAAGATCGAGAATCGCATCGCCACGGCGATCGGTTCACAGGAGTTGGCCGAGTCCACGCCTGAGGGTCAGCAGGTCGACGAGATGATGCGCGAGCGCGATGAGGCGGCCAAGAAACGCCTGGAGGAGATCCGCAGGTCGATGGGGAGCTCCGGCACCTGAACCCCCGTTGGGTGGGCCGCTCAGGCGAACTGACCGAGGGAGTCGCGCGGGAATCACCTGCACTGGGTACGGCCTGGTTGCGTCGAACAGCTGATCGCCGACCACCGTTGCCGACTCGTGGTAGCGGTCCTCACGGAGTTCGTACACCGTCAGCGCCACCCGTTCGGGGTCGATGACCCAGTAACTGGGGACTCTGAGCCGTTCGTACGCCGCCTTCTTCGTGTTGAGGTGGTGTAGCGCGGTGCTCGGTGATGCCACCTCGACCACGAGAACCGGGGCCGCGGGCAGGTCTCGATCGGTGGACTCCTCGACCCGGCCCACCAGAACGTCGGACCGCAACTCGACACTGTCGCCGGCGCGAACCGCGAACGGTGCCGTCATGACGGCCAATCTGCGCGGGCATACGGCATCGAGCACGCCGGCGAGTTTGACGACGATCTGCTGGTGCCGAATCCCAGTGCGGGGGTCACGATCAAGACCCCGTCAATGAGTTCGTACCGGTGACCGTCATCGGGCATCCTCTCCAGATCGCGCACCGTCAACAGACGCGAACCGGGAATGGGGAAACCGTCACGAGTGGTCGTCGCGCTGTCCATGGTGCACATCCTCGGCCGCACCGGTCGGAGAACCACACGCCTCCGGCAACCTCGTGCGCCTGTCAGCCCGCGGAGGCGACCCGTTCGTCGGCGAGGATCTCGGCTAGGAACTTGCCGGTATGGCTCTCCGGGGTGTCCGCTATGTCCTCGGGCGTTCCCTCGGCGACCACCGTGCCACCACCGACGCCCCCTTCGGGACCCATGTCGATGACCCAGTCCGCGGTCTTGATGACGTCGAGGTTGTGCTCGATGACGATGACCGTGTTGCCCTTGTCGACAAGTCCGTTGATCACATCGAGAAGTTTCTTGATGTCCTCGAAATGCAGACCGGTCGTCGGCTCGTCAAGGATGTACACCGTCCGGCCAGAGGATCGTTTCTGCAGTTCGGCCGACAGTTTGACGCGCTGCGCCTCACCGCCGGACAACGTCGGCGCAGGCTGCCCGAGCCGGACATAACCGAGTCCGACGTCGACGAGTGTCCTGAGGTAGCGGTGAATCGAGGTGACGGGTTCGAAGAACTCGCAGGCCTCCTCGATTGGCATGTCGAGGACCTCGGAGATCGTCTTGCCCTTGTAGTGCACCTCGAGGGTTTCTCGGTTGTAGCGGGCACCGTGGCACACCTCGCACGGCACGTACACGTCCGGCAGGAAGTTCATCTCGATCTTGATGGTGCCCTCACCGGTGCACGCCTCACACCGACCGCCCTTGACGTTGAACGAGAATCGGCCGGGCTGGTAACCACGCACCTTGGCCTCGGTCGTGGCGGCGAACAGCGTGCGGATCTTGTCGAACACCCCGGTGTAGGTGGCCGGATTGGAACGCGGTGTCCGTCCGATCGGCGACTGGTCGACCTGGACCAGCTTGTCCAGATTCCCGAGCCCGTTCACCCGCGTGTGACGGCCCGGAACCTGACGTGCGCCGTTGAGCTTGTTGGCCAGCACCGTGGCGAGGATGTCGTTGACCAGCGTCGACTTGCCCGAGCCGGACACCCCGGTGACCGCGGTCAGCACACCGAGCGGGAATGACACGTCGATGCCGCGGAGGTTGTGCTCACGCGCACCGACAACGGTGAGCTGCCGATTCTTGGTGATCGGCCGTCGAATGGCCGGCACCGGCAGGGTGTCCCGCCCGGCCAGGTAGTTACCGGTCAGCGACTTGCGGTTCTTGAGCAGGTCCTTGTAACTGCCGGAGTGCACCACCTGACCGCCATGTTCACCGGCCCGTGGGCCGATGTCGACAATCCAGTCGGCCGAGCGGATCGTGTCCTCGTCGTGCTCGACGACGATGAGGGTGTTCCCCAGATCGCGCAGCCGGGTCAGGGTGTCGATGAGTCGGCGGTTGTCGCGCTGATGCAGACCGATCGACGGTTCGTCGAGCACGTAGAGGACGCCGGCAAGGCCGGAGCCGATCTGCGTGGCCAGCCGGATGCGTTGTGCCTCACCGCCCGACAGCGAGCCCGCGGCCCGGGCCAGCGACAGGTAGTCAAGTCCGACGTCGAGCAGGAAACGGATGCGGGCCTGCACCTCCTTCAGCACCCGGCCGGCGATCGCCTTCTGGCGTTCATCGAGGGCCAGACCGTCGAGGTACACCGCGCAGTCGGCCACCGACAGCGCGCACACCTGGGCGATCGACATCTCACCCGCGGTCGGGTGGTCGAGAGTCACCGAGAGGATCTCCGGGCGCAGTCGGGCTCCCTCGCAGACCGGACAGGGCACGTCCCGCATGTACCCCTCATAGCGTTCCTTCATCTGCTCGGACTCGGTCTGGTCCATCCGGCGGTTGAGGAAGGCCATCACGCCTTCGAACTCGGTGTAGTACGAGCGCGTCCGGCCGTAGCGGTTACGGAACTTCACGTGCACCTGATGGTCGCTGCCGTTGAGCAGCGCGTTGCGCGCCTTCGCGGGCAACTTCTTCCACGGCGTGTCCATGTCGAAGTTCATCTGATCGGCAAGACCACTGATCAGACGCACGAAGTAGTCGGCGTTGTGACCCGACGACCACGGGGCGATCGCACCGTCGGTCAGCGACAGGTCCGGATCGGGGACGACGAGATCCTCGTCGATCTCCTTGCGGATGCCGAGGCCATCGCATTCCGGGCAGGCGCCATAGGGCGAGTTGAAGGAGAACGACCGCGGCTCGAGGTCGTCGATGGCGATCGGGTGCCCGTTGGGGCACGCCATCCGCTCGGAGAACCGCCGTTCACGATGCGGGTCGTCCTCTTCCAGATCGACGAAGTCGAGCACGATGATCCCGTCGGCGAGCCGCAATGCGGTCTCCACCGAGTCCGTCAGTCGCTGCTTGGCACTCGGCTTGACCGCCAGGCGGTCGACGACCACCTCGATGTCGTGCTTCTCCTGCTTCTTCAGCTTCGGCGGATCGGACAGTTGATGCACCACGCCGTCCACACGCGCACGGGAGAAGCCCTGCGTTTGCAGTTCGGCGAACAGATCGACGAATTCCCCCTTGCGGGTGCGGACGACCGGCGCGAGCACCTGGAATCGGGTGCCCTCCGACATCTCGAGGACCTGATCGACGATCTGCTGCGGCGTCTGCTTGGCGATCTCGGCACCACACACCGGGCAGTGCGCCTTCCCTGCGCGCGCGTAGAGCAGACGCAGATAGTCGTACACCTCGGTGATGGTGCCGACCGTCGAGCGTGGGTTGCGGTTGGTGGACTTCTGATCGATCGACACCGCGGGTGAGAGTCCCTCGATGAAGTCGACGTCGGGCTTGTCCATCTGGCCCAGGAACTGGCGGGCGTAGGCCGAGAGCGACTCGACGTACCGACGCTGTCCCTCGGCGAAGATCGTGTCGAACGCGAGGGACGACTTCCCCGACCCGGACAGACCGGTGAAAACGATCAGACTGTCACGCGGGAGGTCCACGTCGACTCCGCGCAAATTGTGCTCACGCGCTCCGCGGACGATCAGGCGATCAACCACTACATTCCTATCTACGAACTCGGCTGTCGGGGCTTGCGGCACCCCGCGCGGATCACCGTAGCGAGGGCCACCGACAATCCGGTGAGAAACAAGCTTCTGCGGCGCCGAACCCATCAGCGCACCGGCATCCCACGATACGCGGCATCGTCGACCTGCTCCGATGTCGATCCCTGCGACGCCGCCGGATCACGCAGCCGTCGGGGCTACGCTTGGTTTTCATGTCCTCAGCCGAGATCACCATCACCGACAACTACACCGGCGACCTGTCCGAATCGGGTCCACAGCGACGAACCCTGTCCAACGCCACGATCGTCAAGGTGTCGGTCGGTCCGATGGACAACAACGCCTACATCGTCACCTCAACCGCCACCGGCGACCAGCTCATCATCGACGCCGCCAACGACGCCGACACCATCCTGGCGGTCCTCGCCCAGTTGGGTGGTACGCCGAAGCTCATCGTCACCACCCATCGACACTTCGACCACTGGCAGGCACTCGAACAGGTCGCCGCCGCCACCGGTGCACCGACCGCGGCCGGACGCTTCGATGCCGACGAGTTACCCATCACCCCCGATCTCCTCGTCGACGACGGCGACGTTCTCACGGTCAGCGACCTCACCTTCACCGCAATCCATCTGGTGGGTCATACCCCGGGCTCGATCGCGTTGGCACTCACCGATCCCGCCGATGGTGTCGTCCATCTCTTCACCGGCGACTCACTCTTTCCCGGTGGCGTCGGAAAAACTTGGGAGCCAGGTGATTTCGATCGCCTCATCGACGATGTCTCGACGAAGATCTTCGATCGTTTCCCCGACTCCACCGTGGTCTATCCGGGGCACGGCAAGGACACCACCCTGGGTACCGAACGCCCCGCGCTGCCGGAGTGGCGCGAGCGCGGCTGGTGAGACCCGGTTCCTCCAACAGGGGTGGAGCATCGGCACGGCACTCGCCCCCGGGCTCGAGCCGGCCCGGCCACCCGCGCGGACGGAACCGCTGACATGCTCGGCCGTCGGCGGCGCGGACGCGGCGGGGCGACCACACGAACCACCGGACCGCGCACCGACGGGTAGCCTCGATAAGGCGCCGGATCGACATCGTCCACTCCAACAGCCGGGTGTCCGAGTGCCGCGGTTCCGGTTCCACCAGCAGACCGAACGAAGGGCAGTATCACCGATGATTCTTCGCCGTATCGCACGTCCCATGCTCGCCACCGTCTTCTTCGCCTCGGGTATCGACGCCGTGCGCAAACCGGCCGGACGCGCCGAGATGGCCGGCGACTTCATCGAGAGTTCGCTCAACGCACTGCCGCCCAACGTCTCCGCCACTCTCCCCAGTGATCCGGCGACGCTCGTCCGGATCAACGGCGCCATCCAGGTGGGTGGCGCCGCACTGCTGGCCACCGGAAAGTTCCCTCGTGTGGCCGCCATCGCGCTCGCGGGTTCGCTGGTACCGACGACGTTCGCGGGTCACCCGTTCTGGCAGGAAACCGATCCCGCCAAGCGGGCCGCGCAACGCACCCAGTTCTTCAAGAACATCAGCCTGACCGGTGGCCTGCTGATCGCCGCCGCCGACACCGAGGGCAAGCCGTCGCTGGCCTGGCGCGGCAAGCGCAAGGCCAATGCGGCCGGCGCCGCCGTGAGCGCAGCTCTGCCGTTCGGCGCCAAAGCCGGTACCTCGGCCTGGGATTCGTTCGTCGAACGCACACACGACGGCGCCACCGCTCTCGGTGAGAAGTCCGAGGACGTGGCCGAGAAGGTGCGTGATCGCGCGCCGGAACTCGCCGAGGTCGCCCGCGAGCGATCGGTGGAGTTCGCCGACCTGCTCCGTGACCGCGCACCGGAGCTGGCCGAGCTGGCGCGCGAGCGATCGACCGAGTGGGCGGAGCTGATCAGCGAACGCGCACCCGAACTGGCCGAAGCCGCCCGCGACCGATCGACCGAGTGGGCCGAGCTCATCAGCGAACGCTCCGCCGAGGTTGCCGATCGGCTCGGCGAGAAGGCACCGGAGTTGGCCGAATCGGCGCGGTCCCTGGCCGCCACCGCTCAGGAGAAGGCTCAGGAGACGGCCGACGCCGGTCGTCGGCGCTGGCGGAAGGCCGCGTCCTGACGCTGCACGACACCCGGCCCGCCCCGGTCACCCCGTCCGACTTCGCCCCCCACCTGTATCCGTGGTGCGAGGACGGTGCCGTCTCCGGGGTCGGTGATCGTCGATCGCCGATCCCGGGGACAGCGATGGTCGTGGCCGTCGGGTCGAACGCGTCACCCGCAGTACTGTCCCGGAAGTTCGCTCGGGCCGGCCTCGACCCGACCGGTCTGAGTCGTCGCATTCTCCCGGTGCGGATCGAGGGAATGACGGTCTCTCATTCGGCGCATGTCGCCCGGGGCGGGTATATTCCCGCGACGCCCTATCGCAGTGCCGGCGGCGGCGTCGATACCTCGGCGGCCTGGCTGACCGCATCCGAACTGGCCGCCCTCGACCAGACCGAACCCAACTATCAACGAATGACAGTGAATTCCCACAGCTTTCCCCTCTACGTCGCGTCGGAACCGCTGACGCTTTCGTTCCACATCTACGTGTCCCGGCACGGCGTTCTCGGCTCCTCGCCCGACACCCCGATTCCGTTCGGGCCCCAGCGCAGCGTGCTGGCCTGGTTGTCCGACCGACTCGGTGCGCCATGGTTGGCCGGCCCTGCCGCCGACGTGTGCGACGTGCTCGGCAATCCGACGCGGGCAGCGAGTATCACGGACCAGATGCGCACGCGCGGACTCCGTTTCCCCGCGGGCGTGAGCGGCCACGGAGTGCCGTCGCGGTGAGTACGTCGTCTTCCATCCAGACCGGCGACGACGCGCACACCGTGGAGGAGCAGGCACATCTCGACCTCGTCTACGCCCGCCTCGACCGCATGCGGGCCAACACCGAGCGTCGCCTCTCGGCAACGTTGCGCGAGTCCGACGGCACACCGCAGGCTGCGTCCGAACGCGAATCCTACGAGCGCATGTACGTCGACGACCTGGCCAAATTCGATGCGGCCGAACACAATCTGTACTTCGGCAGATTGGATCTCGACGATGGGGAGACCCGCCGGATCGGTCGGATCGGCGTCCTCGACGACGACGCCGCCGACACCACCCTGCTGTTGGACTGGCGCGCCCCACTGTCCCGACCGTTCTATCTCGCGACACCCGCGGCACCCGAGGATGTGGCCCGCCGCAGGCACATTCGCACGCGCAATCGCCGGGTCCGCGCGGTCAACGACGAGGTGCTGACCGCAGGTGAGGCGATCGCCGACGACTTCGGACACGGCGATGTGGTCAACGAGTCGGCGCTCGTCGCAGCCATGAACACCGCCCGGACCGGCGAGATGACCGACATCGTGGAGACGATCCAACGTGAACAGGATCTGATCATCCGGTCCACGCATCGCGGCGTGACCGTGATCCAGGGCGGGCCGGGTACCGGCAAGACCGCCGTCGCGCTGCACCGAGCCGCCTACCTGCTCTACACCCACCGTGAGATCCTCTCCCGCAGCGGCATTCTCATCGTCGGCCCGAACAACGACTTCCTCGACTACATCGGACAGGTGCTGCCGTCGCTCGGTGAATCGGGTGTCCTGCTGGCCACCATCGGCGAGCTGTTCCCCGGCGTGCACGCCACCGCCGACGAACCCCGCACAACGCGTGAGGTCAAGGGCAGACTCGGCATGATCGACGTCCTGAAACGGGCGGTTCGAGCTCGGGAGTCGTTGCCCCGCACACCGATTCCCGTGTTCTTCGACGGCTATCGGATCGAGGTCGACGCCGACCTCATCAAGGCCGCACGCGGCAAGGCGAGGTCGTCGCGCCGCGCACACAATCAAGCGCAGTCGGTGTTCCTGCGCACCGCGCTCAACGGACTCGCCGAACGACATGCCCGGGCCATCGGTTCGAGTCTGCTCGACGGATCGCAACTCCTCAGCGCCGGCGACATCGCCGACATCCGCACCGACATGTCCCGAGATCCCGACATCCGCGCCGTGTTGCTC
Source organism: Gordonia sp. NPDC003504 (assembly GCF_053587995.1). NCBI lineage: Bacteria > Bacillati > Actinomycetota > Actinomycetes > Mycobacteriales > Gordoniaceae > Gordonia > Gordonia sp. NPDC003504. The sequence goes on along the minus strand of NZ_JBSFPC010000009.1, from coordinate 188,294 downwards.
GAATTCTGGCCGACGCTGACGCCCCAGGATGTGCTGCGAGACCTGTTCGCCGACACGAATTCTCTGCGAAAGTGCACTCCGGGATGGTCGGACGCCGACCGCGCGACGCTGTATCGGGCGGCTGCCGCCGACGACTCGACGCTCACACCCGCCGACGTGCCGCTGCTCGACGAACTCGCCGAACTGATCGGCTACGGAACCGCGGAGGCCGAGGCGGAGGAGCGCGCCCACTGGCGTCGGCAACTCGCCGAGGCGCAGGACGCGCTCGACATCCTGACCGGTTCGGCCCCACAGGACCTCGAGGATGAACTCGATCCCGAGATCCTGATGGCCTACGACCTCATCGACGCCGAGCAGCTCGCCGCCCGTCAGACCCAGACCAACCGGGCGACCACCGCCGAACGCGCATACGGCGACCGCACCTGGACCTTCGGTCACGTGATCGTCGACGAGGCGCAGGAACTCTCGGCGATGGCGTGGCGAATGGTGATGCGCCGCATCCCGAATCGGTGGATGACCATCATCGGCGATACCGCCCAGACCGGCGATCTCGCCGGTACCACCTCGTGGGACGAGGTGTTGACACCCTATGTCGCAAAGCGTTGGCAGTTGCGCGAACTCACCGTCAACTACCGGACCCCGGCCGAGATCATGACCTATGCCGCCCGGGTACTGCGGCACGTGAACCCGGAGATGTCGGCGCCGACATCACTGCGCTCCAACGGAATTGCGCCGACCGCCGTGCCCATCGACGCCGATCATCTGGTCGCGGCCGTTGTGGCGACGGCCACGCGGGCCGACCTGACCGGCCTGACCGGCATCGTCGTACCCGATACCCTCAGCGTCGCTGTCGCCGACGCTCTCGCCGATCGTCCCGAGGCGGACAGGCCTCGAGTGCACACCGTCACCACCTGCAAAGGCCTCGAGTTCGACACCACCGTGGTCGTCGAGCCCGGCGAGCTGATCGCTCAGTCCCCCCGGGGGCACAGTGACCTCTATGTGGCGCTCACCCGCAGCACGCAACGGCTCATCGTGGTGCATGCCGGTGAGCTACCCGAGGAACTGTCGGATCTGCCCACCGAGTGAGTCTCGGCGGGCAGATCGTCCGCGCGCCCTATGTGGTGTGAACGATCAGGACGTCGGAGGTGGACTTACGGGCGGCGTCGGCCGGGACCGATCCCAGCAGTCGACCGGCGATGGAGTTCAGTCCGCGGTTCCCGACCACCAGTAGATCGGCCTGGACATCGGTGACCAGCTGAAGCAATGCGTCTACCGGTGCTCCCTTGACCGCACGCTGGATGACCTGCGTGGCACCGGCAGAGGTGGCGCGCTCCTTGGCGCGGCGCAAGATCTCCTCGGTCGGCGACGATCCGGTCACCTGGTACGCCTCATCCTTGAGGACGTCGGCGACTTCACCCGCGGACCGCTCGTTCGGGAAATACGCGCATGCGATCACCAGCTTGGCGTTCGCACCTGCAATGGCCCCCGCACGATCGACCGCGGCCATCGACGACTCAGAGCCATCGGTTCCGACGACAACCGTGGTATACGCGCTCATCCCTACCTCCACCTCGTGTTCGGCACCGCCCGTATGGGCGAGCACATGCATCCCCCACACTCTAGGGAGCCCTGGATCAGCAGGCTAGTGTGACGCCCGGTGTTTTGTCCCGCGATCGCGGCAGCAGTCACGAGATCCCGGCCGCATCCATTCCGCGGAGCTCCTTTTTCAGGTCCGCGATCTCGTCGCGCAGTCGACCCGCCAGCTCGAACTGCAAATCGCGGGCGGCGGACATCATCTGCTCGGTCAGCTGCGCCACCAGATCGGCCAGTTCGGCACGTGGCATCGACGAGACGTCGCGCTTCTCGATCACCCCGGCGCTCGCCGCCTTGGACACCTCACCCTGGGCACGTCGTCCGCGGCTGGCACTGCGCCCCGATCCGACCACGCCCGCCGAGGTGTCCTCGGCCTCCCGGTACACCTGATCGAGGATGTCGGCGATCTTCTTGCGCAACGGTTTCGGATCGATTCCGTGCTCGGTGTTGTAGGCGACCTGCTTTTCGCGGCGACGTTCGGTCTCGTCGATGGCATTGCGCATCGAGTCGGTGATCTTGTCGGCGTACATGTGCACCTCACCGGACACATTGCGCGCGGCGCGGCCGATGGTCTGGATCAGCGACGTCGTCGACCGCAGGAAGCCTTCCTTGTCCGCGTCGAGGATCGCCACCAGCGACACCTCGGGCAGATCGAGCCCCTCTCGCAGCAGATTGATACCGACGAGCACGTCGAAATCACCGGATCGTAGCTGCCGAAGCAATTCGACACGCCGCAATGTGTCGACCTCGGAGTGCAGGTATCGAACGCGGATGCCGAGTTCGAGGAGGTAGTCGGTGAGATCCTCGGCCATCTTCTTGGTCAGGGTGGTCACCAGTACCCGCTCGTCGCGTTCGGTCCGTTCGCGGATCTCGTGGACGAGGTCGTCGATCTGCCCCTTGGTGGGTTTCACCACGATCTCCGGATCGACCAGGCCGGTCGGGCGGATCACCTGCTCGACGAACTCGCCGTTGGACTGCCCGAGTTCGTACGGTCCGGGCGTCGCCGACAGGTAGACGGTTTGACCGATACGGTCGACGAACTCATCCCAGGTGAGCGGGCGGTTGTCGACTGCCGACGGCAGCCGGAAGCCGTATTCGACGAGGTTGCGTTTGCGCGACATGTCGCCCTCGTACATACCGCCGATCTGCGGGACGGTCACGTGTGACTCGTCGATGACCAGCAGGAAGTCCTCCGGGAAGTAGTCGATCAGCGTCGCCGGCGCGCTGCCGGCCGGTCGGCCGTCGATGTGGCGCGAGTAGTTCTCGATCCCCGAGCAGAAACCGACCTGACGCATCATCTCCAGGTCGTAGGTGGTGCGCATACGCAGCCGTTGCGCCTCGAGCAGCTTGCCCTTGCCCTCCAGGTCGGACAGGCGTGACTCGAGTTCCTCTTCGATACTCGTCATCGCCTTCTCCATCCGGTCCGGGCCGGCGACGTAGTGCGTCGCGGGAAAGATCCGCAGCGAATCAACCTGTCGCACAACATCTCCGGTCAACGGATGCAGGTAGTACAGCGCCTCGACCTCGTCGCCGAAGAACTCGATGCGCACGGCGAGCTCCTCGTAGGAGGGGATGATTTCGACCGTGTCACCGCGGACGCGGAAGGTGCCGCGACTGAAGGCGACGTCGTTGCGGGCGTACTGCACGTCGACGAGCAGCCGCAGCAGTGCGTCGCGGTCGACCTCGTCGCCGACGTTCACCTCGACGGAACGGTCGAGGTAGGACTGCGGGGTGCCCAGACCGTAGATGCACGACACCGATGCGACCACGACGACGTCCCGCCGGGACAGCAGATTGGACGTCGCCGAGTGACGAAGCCGCTCCACGTCGTCGTTGATCGACGAGTCCTTCTCGATGTAGGTGTCGGTCTGCGCGATGTATGCCTCGGGTTGGTAGTAGTCGTAGTACGAGACGAAATACTCGACCGCGTTGTTCGGTAGCATCTCCCGCAGTTCGTTGGCCAGTTGCGCGGCGAGGGTCTTGTTGGGCGCCATCACCAGGGTGGGTCGCTGCACCCGCTCGATGAGCCACGCCGTGGTCGCCGATTTGCCGGTTCCGGTGGCGCCGAGCAGGACGATGTCCTTCTCCCCTGCCGTGATGCGTTTCTCCAGGTCATCGATGGCCGCCGGCTGGTCACCCGCAGGCTCGTACTCACTGACCACCGTGAAGTGGCCCTCGGTCCGCTCGACCTCACCGATCGGGCGGTACTCCGAGTGCGCGATCACCGGACGTTCTGCTGCAAAGGCCATGACACCAGGGTAAACGCGACCTATGACATCGATGTTCCGCGCTGTCGGCGCAGGCGGGCCGTAAGGTCTCAGACATGCCCACAGAGGTCGACGTGCACCCACCGAAACGCGAGATCTTCGATGTCGCAGCGATGACGAACACCGACAACAAGGGGTTCGTCCGACGGGTCGACGCGTACCGGCCCACCGACGTGGGTCTGTACATGGCCCGTCCCACCCCCGGCCATCCCCGATTCTCCTACCTCGAATCCTGGCTGCTTCCGACTCTGGGCCTGCGCGCGAACATCTTCCATTTCGACGAGGGGTTTCGCGATGGCCAACACCTCTACCTCGACGTCGGCCGGTTCGGCGGCCCGGACGACGCCGGTTGCTGGCACGCCGAGGACTGGTATCTCGATCTCGTCGACGTGCCGGGCACACCGTTGCACCTCGTCGACATCGACGAGGTGTTCGCCGCGCACGACGCCGGATTGCTCCCGCTCGCCGATGCCGTTACCGCGGTCGACATCGCGACGCGCGCACTGGTGGGCGCCGCCGACCACGGACACGACGTCCAGGCGTGGCTCGACGATGTGACCGGGACGCGGATGACGTGGCGGGATCGGCCATGACGGCGCCACAGCGGGTGACCCGACGCACGGTGATCGCCGCTGCGCCCGACCGCGTGTGGGAACGTGTCGCGAGTATGGACGGCATCAACGCCGAACTGATGCCCTACCTGCGGATGGTCCTGCCGCGGCGGCACCGCGGGAAGACGATCGCCGACGTCGAACCCGGTGTGCGGATCGGAAAGGTCTGGCTTCTCTACGGTGGTTTCTTACCCCTGGACTACGACGACCTGACCATCGCCGAACTCCGGCCGGGGATCGGATTTCGGGAACGCTCATCGATGCTCACGATGACGTCGTGGCGGCACGATCGCACACTCACGCCGATCTCACCGTCCTCTCCCGACTCACCGGAGGCCACGGAGGTACTCGACGAGGTCGCGTTTCTTCCGCGCCTGCCACTGCGTCGCTGTCGCCGGTGTTGCGGTGGTTCGTCGGCCATCTGTTCCGGCACCGGCACGCGCGTCTGTCCGCACAGTTCGCCTGACGCGTTCGGCGACCTCGGGATCCGCTATCCCTCGGCGACCAGCACCCGTGCGGGCCTGCCGGGGTCCGACGACGCATATGTATCCGGTGCGGTGCGGGCAAATCCCCCCGGCGGGAGGAGGGACTCGAGTTCCGCCGCCGCCGCGGCGTCACGTGCGGAGATGGTGAGTTCCGTGGGTGCATCGTCGGTTGCCGGGGCGCTCACCACGACGGCCGTCGCCTTGTCCCCACAGATCGCCCACAACCGGTTGGTGATGCGAGCGCCGAGCGAATCGGGATTCGGTTCGGCCGCAATCAGTCTCGGATCCGGCTCGGCAGCACGCCGGTGGCGCACATTGGCCTCGAACGGAACCAGACGCTGATCCCACAACGCCGCCGACGCGCCCGCCAGGTCGCCGGGGGTGCCGGAGTTGTCCAACCAGACATCGGCCACCGCGCGACGCTGCTCGTCGGTTGCCTGCGCGGCGATGCGTGCGCGGGCATCGGCCTCGGGAAGGCCTCGCTGGGTGGTCAGCCGGTGAATCCGCAGCTCTTCGTCGGCGCCGACGATGATGACCAGATGAAAGAACGGCGCCCCATGGTTCTCCACCAGTAGCGGGATGTCCTGGATGACGATGGCGTCGTCGGGGGCGGCCTCGAGCAGTTCCTGGGTGCGCGCCCCGATGAGCGGGTGCGTGATGGAGTTGAGCGTGGTGCGGCTCTCATCGTCGACGAATGCCTTGGCCGCCAACGCGGCTCGGTCAAGGGTGCCGTCGTCGGCGAGAATGCCCTCGCCGAACGCCTCGACGAGGGCCGCGAGGCCGGGAGTCCCCGGCTCGACGACCTCTCGGGCGATCTTGTCCGCGTCGATGTGGTAGCCACCCCGCTCGATCAGTGTGGTGGCGACGGTCGATTTGCCGGCGCCGATGCCGCCGGTCAGCCCTACTCGGATCACGACTCCCAGTGTGGCAAACGGCCACGAAGTACCGGTCACGCGACCCGCGGGTGAAGATCGTCACACGTTGAGACATACTCGGACCAGCGTCTCTTCGAGGGGGTGCCTCGACACGGGGCCGACGGGCGAAGGAGGAGCGAGACCATGTCGTGCTGCATCGTGGTTGCCGTACTGCTCGGTGTCGGGGCCCGGTTCATGCCGTGGACGGAGGCACGCGACGACGGCGGGTTCGCACCGACGGCATCGCGGAGCGGACCCGGCGACGCCGGCGAGCGCCCGGTCTTCCGCGACCCGTTCGATGTCATCGTCGGTCGGCACACCGAACCGTCGGCACCGCCGCGTCTGCGGTCGGCTGTTCCGACGATGCTGCAGGCCGCGGCGTTGGGGTGCGCACTGTATCTGCCGTTCAGCGTGGCGTTGATGGCTCTCGGTATTGCCGAGGGCTCCGCGGCTCGGTGGTCATGGCTCACCCAGAGCCTGCTTCTGGCTGCCGCGACCGTGGCCGCGATCGGACTGTCGGCGGCGATCGGGCGCCGGACGTCGCGCCTGCGCGGGCCACTGGCGACGGGTATCTCCGCCACCACAATCGGCGCCACCCTGCTGCTGTTCCTGCAACTCGACCTGCACCTGGTCGGCCTCTTCCGTCTGACCTCGACGATCGCGACGATCGCCCTCCCGGCGATCCTGGCGACCGCATGCCTCGCGGGAATCGTCATCGCCCTGGCGGCCCGGGTGGCCGCCCCGACACGACCGGAGCGTCTTGCATGACCAACTCGACCATCGCGCAGCACACCACGGCCACCGACGTCGTCGAGTCGTCACCCGAGGACCTCGCCGCGCTGCGCTACCTCCTCGATATCGCGCTGCAGCCGGTCGATGACTTCACCGGCCTCACCCGGCTGGAACAGATCGGCGGCAGTGCGCTGCGCTACCAGTTGAGCTACGCGGGCTACTCGCTGTCGATGGCGCAGTTCACCCGGACCCCCGCCTTCGGCGGGTATCTCGCCGAGGCGCAGGCGAATCTGATCCGCAAGATGTGCGACAAACGAGTCTGGGGTTACTGGGCGTCGGAGCAGTTGGCCGGCTACGGCCGATGGAATCCCGACCCCATGGTGTTCGGGAACGTGATGTACACCGGCTTCTTCGCGGCCATGCTCGCCTTCTACGAGACCGTGAACGACGCACACGAGTTCGACGATCACGGCAGTCTCCGACTGCAGTGGAACGCGCGAAAGTCGTACCGCTACAGCTACACCGCGATTGCGCACGCGATCGAGCGGAACATGCGCCGGAGCCCGCACACGATGTATCCGTGTGAGCCGCATCTGATCTACCCGATGTGCAACGCGGTCGCCATGGTCGGTCTGCGTGGCTACGACCGCCTGCACGGCACGGATCTGACCGCCGATCTGCCGGACAAAATGCGCCTGTCGATGAGCGAGAACCACTATCGCCGACGCGACGGCCGTTTCGTCTTCGGACGGGGCCCACTGGGATTGGTGTTCCCACCGATGGTCGCCAACGACGCCGTGATGACCTATTGGCTCAACGGACTCATGCCCGACCTGGCCGAACAGACCTGGGACACGTTGCGTCGCAACCGGATACTGCACCGCAAGAAGCGCATCACCCTGCGGACGACCCCGGTGGATCACCTCGACGTGGGCTCATATCGCAGAGGCGACGGCTGGGCCTGGGTCAATCTGCTGATCGCCGCTCGCGAAATGGGCGACACCGAGGTCGCCACCGCCATCGCCGACAAGATCGACTCCGACATCGGCTACGACCGATCACCCACCGGCGCAGCAAAATTGGCGAAGGTCTCGACCTGGGTGAACTGCGCCCACGTACTCGGCCGGATGTCGGGCCCGGGGCGCATGCGAGCCCTTGCGACGGGCGACGTTCCGGACGCATGGCGAACCGGACCGCGACTGGCCACCGCCGCGTACCCGGAGGTTCTCGTCGCGAAGGCGGTCACCGACGGCGACGCCCTGGAACTCGTCCTCCGGCCGGGTTCCGGACCACGACGAGTCGCCCTCCGACTCGACCGCTTGAATCCGGGCACGCGTTATTCGGTGACCGGGGCGGTCGATCCCGACGTTCTCGCACGCGCCGACGGCACGGCATTGCTCGACGTGGATCTGCGGAACCGCTCCGAGGTTCACGTCCGCCCCCTCGTCTGACCGGACACGGGGCTCCTCCGACGGACCACACCACCGGCACACCTGCGGCGCGACGGTATCGGCTCCGACGAGATGACGATGTACGGTGCACGTCACTTGCCAGTCAATTCCTTCCTGGTTAATATCTTCCATGGAAGTAGTCATCTCGACAGATACTTCCGTCATACGAGAAATCAGCAGGAGAGGTGAAGGACATGAAGGCATGGGTGGCAACAGCCATCGGCGGACCCGAAGTACTCGAACTCCAGGACCTGCCCACCCGCACGGCAGGTCCCGACGAGGTCCGGATCGCGGTCCGCGCGTTCGGAATCAACGCCGCCGAGCGATACCGTCGGCTCGGTGTGATGGGACCGCTCGACGGAACGGTGGTGCCCGGGATCGAGGCCGTCGGCGAGATCATCGACGACCCGGCGGGGGTGTTCGCGCCGGGGACCGCGGTGGCCACCATCATGGGCGGACTCCAGTTCGACCGCACCGGCAGTTACGCCGAAGAGGTGGTCGTCCTGCGCAGCAACGTGGTGGCCCTGCCCGAGACATCGCTGTCGTGGGGAGATCTGGCGGCGCTCCCGCAGTCGTACCTCACCGCATGGGGCGCGGTGTCGCGGCGACTGCGGATCTCGGCGGGCGAGACCCTCGTGGTGCGCGGTGGCACGGCTGCACTCGGACTGAGTACGATCGCGTATGCGACGCATGTGGTCGGAGCACGGGTGATCGCCACCGTCCGTGACGAATCCACGATCCCGGACGTCCAGCGGTTCGGAGCCCGGCACGTCGTGGTGGAGGGCGATGCCATCGCCGATCGGGTCATCGAGGCGGCCGGAGGTGCCGTCGACGGAGTACTCGACGTGATCGGTGGACCCGGCATCGTCGACAGCACCGCCATGGTGCGCCCGTTCCGCGAAGTCGCGGTCGTGGGCCTTCTTGCCGGCCCGCCGGTCCTCGACGACGTCAACATCATGACCGACCTCGGTCCGGCGGTGGCCGTGGCGTTCTTCCCCAGTCAGCTCGTCGGGACTCCCGCGCTACCGATCACGGAGAGCCGCTCGCCGACATCATCGCCGGCGTCGAATCCGGTCGCATTCCGTCCCAGGTCGCCTACCGATTCGGTTTCGGCGACGTCCGCACCATCCACGCGATGCTCGACGGCGAACGGAAGCCGGGCAAGATCGTGGTGACGATGTAGCCATCGCCCGACACAAGATGACCAACTCGACAGGACCCAGCATGACAAACACTCCATCGAGTCCCCGTCCACCACTCGTCACCAGCTCGGACGGCCTCACCCGGCTACGTCTACTCGTAGAGGTCGAGTCGCGGCTCTGGCGGCAGGTCGACGATGCCCTTGCCGCCCGACAACTCCCACGACTCGCCTACGTGGAGACGATCACCGTCGTCGCGCGTGGGCACGACATCCGGCCGGGCGACATCGCGACCACGCTGGCCATCACCACCGGTGCCGCCAGCAAGATCGTCGACGGCCTGGTTCGTGACGGACTCCTCGAACGAGTCAGCAACCCCACAGACAGGCGCAGCCACACCCTCACACTCACCGCACGCGGTGTCGAGATCTATCACGAGGCTCGTGCGGTGGTCCATGAGGTGGTCGACACGACGTGGCCCCCGGGTTCCGAGATCGATGCCCTGCTCACCCAGATGCGGATCGCGCTGGTGGACTCGTCGGCTCGCCACGACGGACGCTGACAACCGAAAGGAGATCGACGATGCGTGCTGCCTGGTACGACGAGCGTGGTCCCGCCGCCGACGTACTGCACGTCGGCGAATTGCCCGTACCCGATCCGGGACCGGGTGAGGTCCGAATCCGGTTGTCCTACTCAGGAATCAGCCCTGGCGATGTCAAGAAGCGATCCGGCTGGCAGAACTCGCCGATGCCGTACCCGCGGGTCATCCCGCATAGCGACGGTTCCGGAATCGTCGACGCACTCGGGGACGGCGTCGGCAGCGTGAGTGTCGGCTCACCTGTGTGGGTGTACGGCGCCCAGTCCTATCGACCGTTCGGCACCGCCGCCGAGTTCACCGTTGTCCCTGCCGATCTCGCGGTGCCGCTACCGGACGGCTCAGACGCCGGAGTCCTCCGCCAGGCCGCAGTGCTGGGCATCACCGGTATCACCGGCTATCGCTCGGTCTTTGCCGATGGACCCGTGGACGGGCTGGCCGTTCTCGTGCACGGCGCCGCGGGCGGCGTCGGATCGGTCGCCACCCAGATGGCGGCGCGCGGCGGTGCCACCGTCATCGCGGTGGTGCGGAATCCTGAGCAGCGTTCGACCGCAACGCAATTGGGGGCACACCACGCACTGATGTACTCCGATCCCGACCTGTCCGCCCGGATACGTGACATTGCTCCCGACGGGGCGCACCGCATCGCCGACGTCGACTTCGCACGTCACATCGACCTCGATGCCCGATGTCGTCGCCGTCGGCGGCACCATCAGCGCCTACTACAGCAGCGCCGACCGGCCCGAGATCCCGTATTGGAAACTCGGATTCGCCGATACCACCCTTCGACTCCTGGGCAGTGACGATTTTGCACCGGAGGTCAAACATGCTGCCGCGCTCGAGCTCACCGCGGCGTTGGTCGACGGGTCACTCACCATCGGGGTCTCCGACGAACTCACCCTCGACGCCATCGTGCAAGCCCATCAGACGGTCGAGAACGGGAGTCCGGCCGGTCGAGTGGTGTTGGCGCTGAACTGACTCCGAGGAATCGGCGTGGCCCGTACGATCCGCGAGCAGTCTCGCCGCCTCAGCCGGTCACGCCCGTCAACTCAATGGTCGCCTGCGGCAACTGCGCCTGATCCTTCTGCTTCCCGTCGGCGAGATCGAACGCGGTGATCGTCTTCGCATTCGGGTCGCTGACATAGGCCACCCCGTTCTGCACGACCATGTTCGGCATCGGTGACTGCCATTCATCGGGTTCGGTCCAGGCGCCGATCGCCGGAATGGACCTGATCTCGGCGCCGGTGTTCACGTCGAAGACGTGGATCGCGCCGTCGGTGCCGAGGAGTACCGCCTCACCGTTGGGGCCCCGTTCCAGCGACCGGAAGCTGTAGCTGGTGGCGATCGGCACGATCCGGATCGTGCCGTTGCGGGTGTCGGTCAGCGAGAACTGTTGCGGGCGCTCGAGTTCGGCGTCCTGCTCCTTCTTGTAGTCGCCGAACGAGATCGGCGACGATTCGTCACCGGCCTGGTTGCCGATGCGGCCGTATGCATCGGGGCTCTGCACCTTCTGAATCTCGTTGCCGCGCACGATCAGGATGCCGTCCTCGCAGCCGAAGGTGAGTACTCCGTCGGCGGCGCCGGATTCGCCGTGAATGCCGGGGCATTGGTCGTTACGGGCGATCTCCTGGCGGTCACCATCCAGAATGGCGATCCCGCTGCGCTCGTCCTCATTGCCGACCGACACGACGAGCGTGTTGTCTGCGCGCGCCACCGCGACACCGTGGTGGGGTTCGGGCACGGTATGGCTCGTCGATTCGGCTCTCCCCTCGGCGAGCGCATCGGGGTCGACGATGTCGACTTCGCCGGTGCCGTCGGAGAACAACGTGATCCGCCCGTCGTGCGGCACGACGTGGCCGGGCTTTGTGCCACCGAATCGCATGTCCGTCATGGCCGGCGTGGCCGTGTAGGAGTGTCCGTGGTCGCCATGGGATTCCGTCCAGGTACCCATGTCCAGCACCTGGAATCCGTCGCTCGTGGACACGAACACGTTGCGGCCGTTGCCGGCCGAGTTGAGTCGGGTGAAGCCCTCGACCGGGATGTCGGCGACCTGGTCGAGCGAGTTCGCGTCGAGGATCAACACACCCCCGTCATACGACAGCGCGAGTCGCGGTGTCGCACTGTCCTGTTCGGTGGCCACCGGCGACGACGCCGCGGGCGAGGTGTCCTCGGAGGAGGAAGAGTCCGTTCCGCAGGCGACCAGCGCGAACGAGGCCACCGATGCCAGGGCAATGATCTTGGTCGGAATTGTCGGTTTCGCATACACAACGGACAGTCAACCCGGTAATGAAAATTATTGTCAAAAGACAATGTGTCCGATGTCCCGGTAAGACAGAACTCCCCGGCCCAAACCCGGGCCGGGGAGTTCAGTTGACTTACGTCAGGGCGCGATCAGGCGTTGCCCGACAGCTTCTCGCGAAGCGCGGCGAGCTGCTCGTCGCTGGCGAGCGAACCACCGGCCGACGACGAGGACGAGGACGACGACGAGGTCGACGCGCTACGGCTCTCCGATGCCGACGAGTAGTCCGACGGGGCCTTCTCAGCCTCGGCCGCGGCTGCGGCGAACTTCTCGATCTGGGCGGTGTGCATCTTGTGGCGACGCTCGGCCTCGGCGTACCGGGCCTCCCATGCCTCACGCTGCTTCTCGAAGCCTTCGAGCCATTCGTTGGTCTCGGCGTCGAAGCCCTCGGGGAAGATGTAGTTGCCCTGCTCGTCGTAGCTGTCGGCCATGCCGTACTTCGACGGGTCGAACTCCTCGGTGTAATCCTCGTTGGCCTGCTTGAGGCTCAGCGAGATCCGGCGACGCTCGAGGTCGATGTCGATGACCTTGACCATCGCGTCGTCGCCGACGGCGACAACCTGGTCCGGGACCTCGACGTGGCGCTCGGCCAGCTCGGAGATGTGCACCAGGCCCTCGATGCCCTCGTCGACGCGGACGAACGCACCGAACGGCACCAGCTTGGTGACCTTGCCCGGAACGATCTGACCGATCGCGTGGGTACGGGCGAACTGACGCCACGGATCTTCCTGAGTCGCCTTGAGCGACAACGAGACCCGCTCACGGTCGAGATCGACGTCGAGAACCTCGACGGTGACCTCGTCACCGACGGTGACGACCTCGGACGGATGATCGATGTGCTTCCAGGACAGCTCGGAGACGTGCACCAGACCGTCGACGCCGCCGAGATCGACGAACGCACCGAAGTTGACGATCGAGGAGACGACGCCCTTGCGGACCTGTCCCTTCTGCAGCTGGTGCAGGAACTCGCTGCGGACCTCGGACTGGGTCTGCTCGAGCCACGCGCGGCGCGAGAGCACCACGTTGTTGCGGTTCTTGTCGAGCTCGATGATCTTGGCCTCGATCTCCTTGCCGATGTACGGCTGCAGATCGCGCACGCGACGCATCTCCACCAGCGATGCCGGGAGGAAGCCACGCAGGCCGATGTCGAGGATCAGGCCGCCCTTGACGACCTCGATGACGGTGCCCTTGACGGCCTCGTCCTTCTCCTTGAGCTCCTCGATCGTGCCCCAGGCGCGCTCGTACTGTGCGCGCTTCTTGGACAGGATCAGCCGACCCTCTTTGTCTTCCTTGGTCAGAACCAGGGCCTCGACCTCGTCGCCGACGTTGACGACCTCATTGGGGTCGACGTCGTGCTTGATCGAGAGTTCGCGTGAGGGGATCACGCCTTCGGTCTTGTAACCGATGTCGAGCAGAACCTCGTCGCGGTCGACCTTGACGATGGTGCCTTCGACGATGTCGCCGTCGTTGAAGTACTTGATCGTGGAGTCGATGGCGGCGAGAAAGTCCTCAGCCGAGCCGATGTCGTTGACGGCTACTTGCGGCGAGGTGATGGTGGAGGACGGCATATTGGTGAGTTGCTCCGGACAGGTATGTAGTAGGTACAGTTTTGGTCGTGCTTGGGGGGCGTGCCCTCACCTGAGGGCAGACGCAACCGCGCGAGATACAGCACACGCGCGTCGATAAGGGTACTCCAGCGGCGTTGTGCTGGGCAAATGCCCTCCGGAGCGCCCGAGGCGTCAGGTCTCCCGAGCGACGACGAGAGGTGCAACGGTGGCGCACTCGGTGGAATTCCTCCTCGACGACACCTCTGACCAGCGAATCCGGCACCAATGGGCCGCCCTGGCCGACGCCGGACTACCCAACCAGGCCTCGATCCGGTCGTCGACCAACCGCCCACACGTCACCGCCATCGCCGCCGGTCACATCGCCTCCGGCATCGACGCAGCACTGTCCACGGTCGCGATGCGGCTGCCGTTTCCGGCGTCGCTCGGCGGCATCGTGGTCTTCGGCGACGGACACCGACGCGTCGTCGCCCGCCTGGTGGTGCCGACGACGGAACTTCTGTCGATGCACTCGGCGATCGTCCGCCTCGGGTCCGAGCACGCGACGTCGGACGGGCATGAGTCCGGACTGTTCGACCACTGCCGGCCGGGCCACTGGACGCCGCACGTGACGTTGGCCCGTCGCGTCGAGGTCGAGGCGATCCCCGATGTCCTGCGGGTACTCGGGACGGTCGCGGCGCCGCCGGACGCACCGACGACGATCACCGCGCTGCGCCGCTGGGATCCCGACACGGTCTCCGAGCACATCGTCGGCGGCCGGGCCTGCTGAGTCGGTTGCCCTGCTGAGTCGTATATCGATCGGACAAAACGGTCGACTATCGGTGGCGGCAAGCGGACCCTGGGACCATGACCGACCCCAGTCCCCTCGATGCGCCTGCCGCCGACAGCCTCGCGATGGCCGACGCCGACTCCGTCGCCGAACGACTCTTCGTCGACGCCCTGCACGTCTCGGAGTTCATGAGCGTGTACATCGGGGAACGGATGGGCTGGTACGCCGATCTCGCCGACCACGGCCCGACGACGTCAGCCGATCTGGCACAACGCACCGGCACCGATCCGCGCTACGCCCGCGAGTGGCTGGAGATGCAGGCCGCCTACGAGCTGGTGAGCGTCGACCTCGGGACCACCCCGCCGCGATTCGCCCTGTCGCCGGGCGCAGCGGAAGTCCTGCTCGACCGGCACAGTCTCGCCTATCTCGGGGAACTGCCCCGGATCTTCGCCGCCGCCTTCGGCCGCCTCCCCGAACTCCTCGACGCCTACCGCGGCGGTGGCGGCGTCAGCTGGCATCGGTTCGGCGCCGACGCACGCGAGTGCCAGTCGGCGTTGAACCGTCCCTGGTTCGAGCGCGCGCTGGCGCCGGCGTTGGCGTCAGTCCCCGAGGTGGACCGGCGGCTGCGCCGCCCGGGTGCCCGGGTCGCCGACATCGGATGCGGTTTCGGGTGGTCCACGATCGCCCTCGCGGCCGCCTACCCCGAGAGCACCCTCGTCGGACTCGACGTCGACGAGAAATCGGTGGACGCGGCCCGCGGCAATGCCGACGAGGCCGGGATGGCCGCACGGGTTCGCTTCGAGGTCGCCGACGCCGCGACCCTCGCCGGCGGCGAGCCCTTCGATCTGGCCTTCGCCTTCGAGTGCGTCCACGACATGCCCCGACCGGTGGAGGTCCTCCGCGCGGTGCGGCAGGCACTCGCGCCCGGCGGTTCGATGATCGTCATGGACGAGGCCGTCTCCCCCGCGTTTGCCGGGCCGGCCTCCGAGGTCGACCGCCTGATGTACGGCTTCTCGCTGTTCATCTGCCTGCCCGACGGCATGTCGTCGACGCCGTCGGCGGCCACCGGCACGGTGATGCGACCCGACACTCTCCGCACCTACGCGATGAACGCCGGATTCCACGACATGACAGTGTTGCCGATCGATGGCTTCTCGTTGTTCCGCTTCTACGAGTTGACGGCGTAACCGCCTGTGGCCGATCCCGCTCTACACTCGCTGCGTGAACTCTCCTGATCCGTCGACGCCCGATTCACCACACCAACCGCGGATCCTCGGTGACATCGACTCGGCGGTCAGCGAGCGGGCCAACCGCTCGTGGTGGGATCTGGAAAGCCGTGAGTATCACCGCGAGCACGGGGATTTCCTCGGCGCCGATGTGGCCGGCGGCGACTTCGTGTGGTGTCCGGAGAATCTGCACGAGGCCGATGCGCACCTTCTCGGCGACGTTCGGGGACGCACCGTGCTGGAAGTGGGATGCGGTTCGGCGCCGTGCTCGCGGTGGCTCGCGACCCGCGGCGCACACGTCGTGGCCACCGATCTGTCCCGCGGCATGCTGGGCTACGGCATCGCCGCGATGGAACTCTTCGGCGAGCAACGGGTGCCGCTGGTTCAGGCCAACGCCGAATCGCTGCCCTTTGCCGACACCTCGTTCGACATCGCCTTCTCCTCGTTCGGGGCCGTCCCCTTCGTCGCCGACTCCGCGACCGTGATGGCCGAGGTCGCCCGCATCCTCATTCCCGGTGGGCGGTGGGTCTTTTCGATCAATCACCCGATGCGCTGGATGTTCCCCGACGACCCCGGCCCGGACGGTCTGACCGTGGCCATCCCCTACTTCAACCGGACGCCGTACTCGGAGGTCGACGCAGACGGCACGATCACCTATGTCGAGCATCATCGGACGATCGGTGATCGAGTCCGCGAGATCCGTTCGGCTGGAATGATTCTCGACGACATCGTGGAACCCGAGTGGCCCGACGACCTGGAACGCGAATGGGGACAGTGGAGTCCGTTGCGCGGCAGCTACTTTCCGGGTACAGCGATCTTCTGCTGCACGAAGCCCGACTGATCCCGGTCACACCTCACCTGATCTGGTAAATCCACGCGGTGGGCTGCGATAACGCACCGGTGCCCAACCATTCGTAATCGCGGGCCATCCCGGCGCCGTGAAAGTTGCGCAGAAAGTTCACCATCCTCGCGCGGTCACGAACCCCGGAATCGATCGCCTTGAGCATGATGGCCGTCAGATCGTAGCTCTCGGCGGCGAAGAAGTGCGGTTCCCGCCCATATCGCTCCCGGTAGTCACTGACGAATGCGGGTGCGGCCGGGCCACATTCACAGGTGAGGCGTACCCCCGATCCCTGCGGTCCGGTGATGGCGAAGAACGATCGGTTCACCACTCCGTCGCCGCCGGCGTAGATCGGCGCCGCCAGGCCCGCGGAGCGTAGTTGATCGACGAATGGCGCCGCCTCGTCGGTCACTCCGAGGTAGAAGACGGCGTCTGGTGCCTGACTCTTGACCTGCTGCACCTGCTGTGGAAACTGTTCACTACCCACCGGCACGGTGATCACACAGGAGTTGTCGGCCGCGGCACCGAGGTTCGATGCGAACATCCGCGCCGCGGCGGCGGTGTACGCGTCGTCGTCACTGACCACACATACGCGGCGGTACCCCTCGCCCCGGAGATAGAGGGCGATTGCCCGGTTGAGGACCCCCTCGTACGCGGCGCCCATGAAGAAGTTGCCCCAGTTCTGCTCGAGGAGCACGCTTCTCGTTGCCGACGGGCTCGCAAATGCAAGCCCCACCGGCGCAAGTACAGGGCCCGTCGCCGCAGACTCTGCAGATGACCACGGGCCGATCAGGCCGATGATCGACGGATCGGCGGCGGCGGTCTGAGCCACCCGGGCAGCGGTGTCGGCCGATGCCTGCGTGTCGAACTGGGCGATGCCCACCTGGCATTCGGGGTTCGCCGAGTTATGCGCATCGATCGCCATCCGAACACTGTTCGGCAGGGTACTGGCGGTTTCGGCGCGGGCCCCGCTCAACGGCGCCATGAGCGCCAGTTTCGTCGATGAGCCGCAGACCGCCTTCCCATCGCCCGCCGGGTCCAGCGTGGAGTCAGAGGCGTTGTGCGCCACCGGCACCCCGTCCAACGACACCTGGATGATCTCGGACACACGTGTTGGTTCGACGGGTGCGGCATTCGCGCCGGCGATCGAGTCAGCGGACGACTCGCCGTCGGGCCACAGGACCAGCCCCGCCACCACCGCAGCGACCACGAGAAGGACCAGTACCGGGACGCCGATCATCATGACTCGCCGACGCCTCGCCCGACGTGCGTCGGTGGGGCGACCCGATTCGCCGGACACCGCTCCGCTCGCCGGATTCGGCGGCCCGAACGGGGAATTGGCGAACGGGGAATTGCCCCTCGGGTCGATCATTCCAGGATTCGAGAGTGGTGACATGCCAGGGTTCGAGATCGGCGGCATGCCAGGGTTCGAGATCGGCGGCGCCACCCGGGGAGCGGTTACGGGGCGACTACTCGGAGCGGGCCGCGAGACAATCTGAGTTGCCGACGTCGCTTCTGAGGCCATCGGCGCAACCGCGGCGACTCCGATCTGCCGTACGACCGTCGTCGCGTCACGGACGCTCGGGTTCAGTCGGGCGAGGCCGGTTCGGATGTCGTCGGCGAATTCACCACATGACGCGTAGCGGTCTGGCGGCCGCTTCGCCATCGCCCTGGCCAATGCAGCGTCGAGAGGCGCAAAATCGGCAATCACATCGCTCAATCGCGGCGGCGGCGAGTTCCAGTGCGCAGCCATGATGGCCCCGGGATGTTCCCCGGCAAATGGGGGGTGTCCGGCCAAGAGCTCGAAAACCGTGCATCCCAACGCGTATTGATCAGAGCGGCCGGAGGCTGAACTCCCGTCGAGGATTTCCGGTGCGGCGTAGTGCAGGGTGCCGATAAAGGCGGCTGTCGCTGTCAAGTGGGCGCTGGAGGTGATGAGGCGGGCGATACCGAAATCGAGCAGCGTCACCTGCTCGATCGCGGTGCCCGGACCGTCGCGGGTGATCATGATGTTGCCCGGCTTGACGTCGCGGTGAACGACATCTCGCTGGTGCGCGTAGTCCAACGCCGACGCGGTGGCCGTGACTATCGTGCCGATGTCGCCTGGACGCAGCGGCTGATGACGTGAAAGATCCTCCCCTGCAATATATTCCATGGTGAACCAGGGAACCTGGTCGGTAACCCCGTAGTGATAGATGGTGACGATGCTGGGATGTTTGAGAGATGCTGCCGTTTGCGCCTCGCGGGTGAACCGCTGCTGGAAAGACTCATCGCCACGCGCAGATATGAGTTTCAGTGCCTCCAACCGGCCCAGGTGGGGATGTTCGACAAGGTAGACGTCCCCCATCCCGCCCGACCCCAGCGCACGCACGACCCGATAGCCTGCGAATTCAGCACCCGTTTCGAGTGGCATGATCTACCTCCGTGTGGACGCGCCAGGCGCAGAAAAGCGACGATCAGCGCGATCAACACGGTAGCGAAGAGTCATGAACAATGGTGGCGGTTCACCCTCATTTACCACCAAAGAATGTACTGCACATAGTTATTCAAACGAAGGAACAGGGCTTCCCGGCCACTCTTCCCCGGTTATGGAAATCAACCCATTTCTTATAACAGCTTCGACAGGAAACCCTTTGTCCGTTCATGCTGTGGATTTCCGAGAACCTCGCGCGGAACACCCTTTTCGACGACGACGCCACCGTCCATGAAGACGAGTTGATCGGCAACCTCACGGGCGAAACCCATCTCGTGGGTGACCACAACCATCGTCATCCCCGATGCCGCGAGTTCACGCATCACCCCGAGCACCTCGCCTACCAGTTCGGGATCGAGCGCCGAGGTGGGCTCGTCGAAGAGCATCAGTTTCGGGTCCATTGCGAGCGCCCGTGCGATCGCCACACGTTGCTGCTGGCCACCGGACAGTTGCGCCGGGTAGGTGTCGGCCTTGTCCGCCAACCCCACCCGGTCGAGTAGCTCTTTTGCCCTCGCGATGGCCTTGTCCTTGGACTGCTTCTTGACCTGCGTCGGCGCCTCGATCACGTTCTCCAGCGCCGTCCGATGCGGGAACAGGTTGAAGTGCTGAAACACCATCCCGATGTCCCGACGTTGCTTGGCCGCATCCTTCGGGCTCATCTCGTAGAGTTTGTCGCCACGCTCCCGATAGCCGATGAGGTCACCGTCGACGTACAGGCGTCCGGCGTTGACCACCTCGAGGTGATTGACGCAGCGCAGGAAGGTCGACTTGCCCGAACCGGACGGGCCGATCAGGCAGAGGACCTCGCCCTTCGCGACCTCCAGAGTGATGCCCTTGAGCACCTGGAGAGTCCCAAAACTCTTGCACACGCGGTCCGCCAGCACCATGGGCTGCGTCTTCACGTCACCGACGCTCATCGCTCTCCTCATCGACGACGACCTTGTTCTGCGCTGCCGCCATTGCCTTCAACTGCCGGGCCGTGAGTTGCCTCGAGGCACCTCTCGCGTAGTAACGCTCGAGATAGAACTGGCCGACCATCAAAATGCTGGTGACCGCGAGATACCAGCTCGAGGCGACCAGCAGGAGTGGAATCGGCTCGAAATTCACACCCGAAATATCGTGCGCGACGCCGTAGAGCTCGAGGCTGAACGGAACGGCGGTCACCAGGCTGGTGGTCTTCAGCATGCTGATGACCTCGTTGCCGGTCGGCGGGATGATGACCCGCATGGCCTGAGGGAGCACCGTGCGCCGCATCGTCTGGGTCCACGACATCCCCAGCGCCACCGAGGCCTCGGTCTGCCCCTCGCCCACCGAGGAGATACCGGCGCGCACGATCTCTGCCATGTAGGCGGATTCGTTGAGCGCCAGACCGATCATCGCGAAGGTGAATGCCGCGTTGAGTGACTGGATGTCGAAGTGGGCGAACTGGTAGACGAACGGGATTCCGAGATCGATCTGTTTGTACAGCGCCGGGAAGAGCCCCCAGAACACCAACTGCACGTACACCGGCGTGCCGCGGAAGATCCAGAGATACACCCAGGACACCGATCGCAGAACAAGGTTCGGCGACAGTCTCATGACCGCCAGCAACACGCCGAGCACGATGGCGATCACCATCGACAGCACGGTCAACGCGAGGGTGTACCCGACACCTTCGAGGATGCGGGTGTCGAAGAGGTACTTCGCGTAGGTGCTCCATCCGTAGGCACTGTTGGTGGCGGCGCCGTAGACGAACAAGAACAGCAGGACGAGGACGATCGCCGCGGCAACCCACTGCCCCGGATGCTTGAGTGGTACCGCCTTGATCGGTGCGGGTCCTGACGAATCGTCAGAACCCACACCGATCGGACCGGTTGCCGGTGAGCTCACCCCGGTCAGCTCGTTGCGCCGTTGATGACCGCGGTCGGAATGGCTCCGGCCTCTACGCCCCAATGCTCGGTGATGGTCTTGTACTGGCCGTTGTCGATCAGGTACTGAACGGCCTTCTGTACGGCCTGCGCGAGCTGCGATCCCTTGGCGATCGGGTAACCGTAGGGCGCCGAGTCGAAAACCCCACCGGCCGCTTCGATCTTGCCGCCGGCCTGTTTGATCGCGTACGCGGTGACCGGCGAATCCGCCGACATCGCGTCCACGCGGCCCAGCACGAGAGCGTTGGTGGCCTCGGACTGATCGGTGAACTTCACCTTCTCGATGGCCGGCTTACCCGCATCGGTGCACGCCTTGCTCTTGGCCGGGATCTCGTCGGTGTCCTGCACGGTCGTGGCCTGCACCGCGACCCTCTTGCCGCAGGCATTGTTCGGGTCGATGTTCCCACCGGCCTGCTGCGCCCACTGAGTGCCGGCGTTGAAGTAGGTGACGAAGTCGACCTGTTGCTGCCGCTCGAGGTTGTCGGTGAACGAGGACATACCGATGTTGAAGGTTCCTGCCTGGATCGACGGGATGATCTTGTCGAAGTCGGCTTCCTTGTAGACCGGGGTGAGGCCGAGGACCTTGGTGATGGCGTTCATCAGGTCGACGTCGAAGCCGATGATCTTTCCGCTGCTGTCCTTGAACTCATTGGGTGCGTACGGAACGTTCACACCGACGATCAGCTGTCCTGACTGCGCGATCTCGGCGGGCAGAAGCGCTGCGATGTCGGCTTGCTTCGCCACGTCGACGGTGATGGGTTGGATTGCGGTGGTACCGCCGCTCCCCTCGGTCGACTCGTCGTTCGAGCAACCCGCCACCACCAGCGCGATCACCGCCAGCAACAACGTGAGAATCCCCGGCAGCCGCATCGCTGCTGATCGGATTGAACGCTCGCGCATCACACATCCCCTTCACGCCCCGACATCGGAGCAGGTTTGAACCAATCGAAACTGCCGTGTCCCCCGGCGTCTGAACTTACTGCCTGAACGGCCACTTCACCGGTTGGTTACGAAAGATTAACCGGCTGAGCCGATCTGACCGTCCAGGTGAGCGATCACCCGCTCGCCCACCTGCACCGTCGTCGCCGAACCACCCAGATCGGGAGTGAGCGCACCGTCGGCAAGTGCCGCTGTGACCGCCGCATCGATCGCGTCGGCGGCGCGTGTCAATCTCTCGTCGGTGGTGCGCCTGCCGTACCACCGCAACGCCATCGAGGTGGACGAGATGATCGCGATCGGGTTGGCGACGCCGCGCCCTGCGATGTCGGGCGCCGCGCCGTGCGATGCCTGCGCCATAACGACGGTGTCCGAGCAGTTGATCGAGCCGGCCATGCCGAGCGACCCGGCGAGTTCACCGGCGAGGTCGGACAGGATGTCGCCGAAGAGGTTCTCGGTGACGATCACGTCGAAGTCGCCGGGCCGGCGCACCAGCAGGGCGGCCATGGCGTCGACGTGCGCGTCGGTCACCGTCAGGTCGGGGTATCCGGCGGCGACCTCCCGGCACACGTCGCGGAACAGTCCGGTGGTCATCGTCAGCACGTTGGCCTTGTGCACGATCGTCAACCGGCCCGATCTCTCCGTGGCCAACTCACACGCCTGCCGTGCGATGCGTTCGGTTGCGGCCCGTGTGATCACCCCGACCGCCAACGCGATGTCCGGGGTCGGCATGAATTCCCCCGACCCGACCGCCATGTTGCGGTCGGCGTAGAGCCCTTCGGAGTTCTCCCGGGCGATGACGACGTCGATCTCGGGTGCGAGCGCGCCCACGCCCGGAAGGCCGCGGCACGGGCGCAGGTTGGCGTAGAGGCCGTAGCGTTTCCGGATCACCGCGCCGGGTGTCAGATCGCCGGCGAAGCGTTCGGGGTAGCCCGCCGAATCGTGTGGGCCGAGTACCCAGATGTCGAGCGCATCGAGCGCCTCCAGGGTCTGTTGGGGTATCGGCGTGCCGTGGGACTCGATCGCCCCTCGCCCCAAAGGCAAGGACAGCCAATCGAATTCGAATCCCTCATGCGCCGCCGCGGCATCGGCGACGGCCACCGCGACCGGCACGATCTCCGGGCCGATGCCGTCGCCGTTGAGGACTCCGATACGTACCGTCACGTCGTGTCAGCTCCTGTGTTTGACGATGCACGCACCGTCGGAGAACTGCGCGCACACGTCCTCCGCGTCACCGCGCGACCGGGTCGGCCGGGCCACCACGTAACGGCTTGACGAGCCCACCATCTCACCCGGCAGGATCAGCGAACCGTAGTGTTCGTCGCGTACGGCCTCCGCGCCGCCGTAGTCATCGAACGCGCCGAACTGTGCGTACCACTCGGTGTCGGCAATCGGCGGCACGGGCAGGTCGGGGGTGCCTGTGTCATCGCCGTCCGGACCACCGGAATCGGCCCCACCACCGGAATCGTCCAAGTCCTCAGTCGACGAGGGTCGGCTGGTCTCGGCGGTGGTCGGCGTGGTCGCGGGGGCGGTCTCGGTGATCACGACGGTGCTCGTGGTCGATCCCGAATCGGACTCGGCTTCCACCGAGTTCCATTGTCCCCGTGATAATTTCACGCCGACAATGACCGCGCCGACGACGATCACCCCGACCACCACTCCCACGATGACGGGGATCACCCAGGGTGATCGTTGCCGCGGCGGTTCGTCGTAGCCGTCCATTCTCAAGAATCAGCCCTCAGTGCGCGGCATCGTCCCAGGACCGGCCGTACCCGACGGACACCTCCAGTGGCACCGACAGGGTGATCGCCGACCCCATCTCCTCGCGGACCGCCGCCTCGACCTGCTCACGTTCGGCGTCGACGACCTCGACGACGAGTTCGTCGTGCACCTGCAGCAGCATGCGCGACCGCAGCCCTTCGGCCGCAAGCCGCTTGTGCACGTTGATCATGGCCACCTTGATGATGTCGGCGGCGGTGCCCTGGATGGGCGCGTTGAGGGCCATCCGTTCGGCCGATTGGCGGCGCTGCCAATTGTCGCTGTTGAGGTCGGGCAGGTAGCGGCGACGCCCGAACAGCGTTGCGGTGTACTCGTTGCGACGTGCCTCGGAGACGACGTCGCGGAGGTAGTCACGCACTCCGCCGAACCGGGCGAAGTAGGCCTCCATCTGTTCCTTGGCCTCGTCACGACTGATCCGTAGTTGGGCGGCGAGCCCAAAGGCGCTGAGCCCGTAGGCAAGTCCGTACGACATCGCTTTGACACGATGCCGCATCTCGGTGGTCACCTCGTCGATGGGCACCCCGAACGCACGGGACCCGACGAAGTTGTGCAGATCCTCACCGGTGTTGAACGCCTCGATCAGACCGGCGTCCTCCGACAGATGCGCCATGATGCGCATCTCGATCTGGCTGTAGTCGGCCGTCATCAGATCGTCGAAACCCTCACCGCTTCCACCCGGCCCGCTCGCTCCGCTCCCGGCACCGACCACAAAACCGCGCCGGATCTGGCGCCCGGCATCGGTGCGAACGGGGATGTTCTGCAGATTCGGTTCGGTCGACGAGAGCCGCCCGGTCGCGGCCACCGTCTGATTGAAGGTGGTGTGAATGCGACCGTCGTCGGCCACCGACTTCAGCAGCCCGTCGACGGTCACCTTGAGCCGGGTCGCATCACGGTGTTCGAGCAGATGCGCCAGGAACGGATGCTCGGTCTTCTCGTACAGGGTCTGCAGGGCGTCGGCATCGGTGGTGTAGCCGGTCTTGGTCTTCTTGGTCTTCGGCATGTCGAGCTTGTCGAACAGCACCGTCTGCAGTTGCTTGGGTGAGCCGAGATTGATCTGCTCCCCGATCACCTCGTAGGCGGCCTCGGCGGCGGTGCGGATCCGCTCGGCGAACTCTTCCTCGAGGTCACCGAAATGCTCGACGTCGACGGCGATCCCGGCGGCCTCGAGATCGGCGAGGACGAACAACAGCGGCAGTTCCATCTCGGTGAGCAGTGCGCGAGAGTCGATGCGGTCGAGTTCGGTGTCGAGGACGTCGGCGAGTTCGGCGACCGCTCGTGCCTCGAGCATGTGATGTTCGGCCTGCTCGCCCAGCCCGCCGTCGTCATCGAGCAGCGACAGTTGCGCATCCCCGGAACCGTCGTCGGCACGCAATTCGCGCCGCAGGTACCGCAGTGCGAGGTCGTCGAGGTTGAAGGTGCGCTGTCCGGGACGGACGAGATAGGCCGCGAGCGCGGTGTCGCTGGTGACCCCACGCAGCACCCACCCCCGGGATCGCAATGCGTGGATGGCCCATTTGGTCTCGTGGAGAGCCTTGGCGATGCCGGTGTCACCGAGCCACTCACCGAGGGCCTTCTCGTCGGCCGGGTCGAGCTGGGTGATGTCCACATATGCCGAGACACCGTCGGCCGCGGCGATCGCGATGCCGTTGACGTCGGTACCGACGACGGTGTGCGGGGCGGTGATGGTCAGTCCGGCCCGCCCGGTGCGGGCATGCTCGCTCAGCCATCCACCGACCTCACCGGCGCCGAGGACCGAACCGTCGAGATCGAACCCGGACTCGGCCTCGGGCACCACCGAGCTCAGGGTCGAGAACAGCCGATCGCGCAGGACGCGGAATTCCAGATCGTCGAAGAGCTGGTGGATGCGATCGCGGTCCCAGCCGACCCGGGCCAGATCCTGCGGCCCGGCCGGCAGCTGCATGTCACGAATCAGTTCGGTGAGCTGTCGATTGGTCTGCACCGATGCCAGGTTGGCCCGCAGCGCGTCTCCGACCTTGCCCTTCACCTCGTCGACGTGATCGACGAGGGAGGCCAGCGAACCATACTGGCGAATCCACTTGGAGGCGGTCTTCTCCCCCACGCCGGGAATACCCGGCAGGTTGTCACTGGGGTCACCGCGCAGCGCCGCATAGTCGGGGTATTGCGCAGGCGTCAGACCGTACTTCTTCTCCACCTCTTCGGGAGTGAAGCGGGTCAGCTCGGACACACCCTTCTTGGGGTAGAGCACGGTGACCGAGTCGTCGACGAGTTGCAGCGAGTCACGGTCACCGGTGACGACGAGAACCTTGAAACCCTGCGCCTCGGCCTCGGTGGCCAGGGTGGCGATGATGTCGTCGGCCTCGTAGCCCTCGATGGCCATGACCTGGATACCCAGCGCGTCGAGGACCTCCTTGGTCACGTCGACCTGACCGTTGAACTCGTCCGGCGACTTCGACCGCTGCGCCTTGTACTCGGGGTACATGTCGGAGCGGAAGGTCTTGCGGGACACATCGAACGCGGCCGCGATGTGCGTCGGTTCCTCGTCGCGCAGCAGGTTGATCAACATCGAGGTGAAGCCGTACACCGCGTTGGTGTGCTGGCCGGTCTCGGTCCGGAAGTTCTCCGCGGGCAGCGCGAAGAAGGCACGGTAGGCCAACGAATGCCCGTCGAGCAACATCAACACCGGTTGTGTGTCGGCCTTGGCGCGCGTCTTCGTCTGGGGGGCGGTCTTTTCCGAGGCGGACTTGTCCGGAATGCGGGAAACGTTGGTCGCGGGACTCACCCCTGCGAGTCTAGTGATGGGCTCGGACACCAACCTGTGCGGTCGCACGCAACGTCCTGAACTCGCGGTATGCAGATGTTACATCTGGGAAACCTCGATGTCGTCATCTCGCGAAGGCGGTGAGGCTACTCTCCGGCAGGTGCGCGTGCGGTCGGCATACGCGCCGGCACCATCCGATCCACCTGGGAGGTAAACCAGTCGATGTCCGAGCCCGATCGGCAGATGTCTTTTGAGGGTGGTGGGCCGGGTGGGATTCTTGTCGGCGCCAGACCCGAAAGGCACGCGGCGTCCACACCGCCCCGCATCCGCAGAGTCACGATCATCCTCTTCCTCGCGCTCGCGGCGTCGCTGCTGGGCGGAGTGATCGGTGCCAGCACCGCCACAGCCGCACCCAACGACGTCCAGGTGTTCGGTACGTTGCGCAACGGTTCGGAGAAGATCGCCGGCGTGAAGGTCACGGCGACCGACTCCGGCGGCAAGGTCGTGGCCACCGCCACCTCGTCGGCGACCGGAACGTGGCAACTCATGGTGCCACCCGGTAACTACACGATCGCAATCGAGAAGAGCAGCCTGCCGGAAGGAATCGAGGTGCAGAAGGAGGAGCTGCCCGTCGACGTCAGCTCCGGCACCGCTCGCCCGGTGATCTTCTCCTTCGGCGCCAAACGATCGAGTGCCGAGGTATCGCCGCTGGCCAAGTTCACCCGTCTGACCATCGACGGCCTGCGTTTCGGTCTCATCATCGCCATCAGCGGGGTCGGCCTGAGTCTCATCTTCGGCACCACGGGACTGACGAACTTCGCCCACGGTGAGCTGGTCACTCTCGGAGCGGTGATCGCGTGGGTGCTCAACGTCAAGTTCGGGATTCAGCTGATCGCCGCGACCGTCATCGCGGTCGTCATCGGGATCGGTGTCGGCGTCGTCAACGAGCTGGGGATCTGGCGTCCGCTGCGAAGGCGGCGAACTGGCCTCGTGGCAATGCTCGTCGTCTCGATCGGGCTCGCATTGGTGATGCGCTATCTGATCCTGATCTTCTTCTCCGACCGCTCCGAGGCATTCGTCGACTATCAGGTCCAGACGCAGATCGGTTCTGGGGCCTTCGCCATCACCCCGATCAACCTGGCATGCATCATCATCAGTCTGGTCACCTTGTTGGCGGTGGCGCTGATGCTGCAGAAAACACGGATCGGCAAGGCGATGCGGGCAGTCGCCGACAACCGCGATCTCGCCGCATCGTCGGGAATCAACGTCGACCGGGTGATCCTGTTCGTCTGGGCGCTTGCGGGGGGGTTGGCCACCCTGGGTGGCGTCCTACTCGGGCTCTCCGAACTCGGCGGACGAGTGCAATGGGAGATGGGTTTCAAACTCCTGCTGCTGATGTTCGCAGGCATCACGTTGGGCGGTCTGGGAACCGCCTATGGCGCACTTCTCGGTTGCGTGATCGTCGGCCTCGTCGTGCAATTGTCGACGTACTGGCTCAGCCCCGACCTGAAGTACGTCGGTGGCCTGCTCATCCTGATCATCATTTTGACCATCAGGCCTCAGGGCATTCTCGGATCGCGAGCGAGGATCGGCTGACATGGACATCATCTCCGCATTTCAGATTTCCTTCGCGCAGCTCATCGGGCCGTCGGCGATCTTCTACGCACTCCTGGCGATCGGGTTGAACCTGCACTTCGGGTACGCAGGCCTGCTCAACTTCGGTCAGATCGGGTTCGCGCTTCTCGGCGGCTACGGCGTCGGGATCATGGCGGTCAACTACGACCAGCCCTTGTGGCTCGGTGCGATCGTCGGCATCGCCGCTGCCGCACTGTTGGCCGTGCTACTCGGGTTCCCGACACTGCGACTGCGCGCCGACTACCTCGCCATCGTCACCATCGCGGCCTCGGAGATCCTCCGGCTGATCTTTCGATCGACCTCTACCGACGACTTCACGCATTCGACCAACGGGATCTACGGGTATGGCGGCCCCTTCTTTGCCGCCAGCCCGTTCGACAACGGCAAGCAGTATTCGTTCCTCGGTGTGAAGTTCATCGGCGGCGATCTGTGGGCCATGGTGATCGGGTGGACCGTCGTCGCCCTACTCTGCCTCGTTGTCTACCTGCTGGCCCACAGCCCCTGGGGCAGGGTCCTCAAGGCGGTACGCGAGGACGAAGACGCCGCACGCGCATTGGGGAAGAACGCGTATTTCTTCAAGATGCAGGCACTGATTCTCGGTGGTTGTATCGGCGCACTTGCCGGTGTCTTCAACTCGCTGGCCACGCAGTCGATCAACCCTGATTTCTACTCGACGGCACAGACGTTCTTCGCCTACGGCGCGCTGATCCTCGGCGGTGCCGCGACAGTGTTCGGCCCGGTGCTGGGCGCCATGCTGTTCTGGTTCCTGCTCGCCGTCCCCGACGTTCTCCTCCGGCAGGCCACCGCGGGTGATCACCCGCTGTTGTCGATGTCGGAACAACAGGTGGGCGCCGTACGCTACGTCATCCTCGGCCTCGCCATCATGCTGATGATGGTCTTCCGACCACAGGGCATTCTCGGAAACAAGCGGGAGGTGCAACTCGATGCCTGACACCCACGACCGCACCGCGGCTGCACGCAGCAACCTCAAGTCGCTCTCGGCCGACCAACGCGCGCACATCTTCGGCAGCGTCGACCCGGCTCCGGGTTGCGCCAAGCCCGACCCGATCATCGTCGTCGACCACATCACGCGGACCTTCGGCGGGCTGAAGGCCGTGCAGGTCGATCACCTTGAGATCCAACGCGGAGCCATCACTGGTCTGATCGGCCCCAACGGCGCCGGCAAGACCACGTTCTTCAATCTCATCACCGGTTTCGACAAACCCGATACCGGAACGTGGTCGCTGGACGGTGAATCGCTTGGTCGGATGGTGCCGCATCAGGTCGCACGACGCGGCATGGTCCGCACCTTCCAGCTCACCAAGGCGTTGTCGAAGCTCAGCGTCCTCGACAACGTGAAACTCGGGGCCGGCGGCCAACGCGGAGAGCACTTCCTGGCCGCGCTGGCGCCGTGGACGTGGCGCGCCCAGGAACGCGAGATCACCGAACGCGCCCACGAGGTCCTGGCCCGGTTCAAGCTCGACGCCAAGGCCGACGATCTGGCTGGCTCCCTGTCCGGCGGACAGCGAAAGCTCCTGGAGATGGCGCGGGCTTTGATGACCGACCCGAAGATCGTCATGCTCGACGAGCCGATGGCAGGGGTGAACCCGGCGCTCACACAAAGCCTGCTGGGCCACATCAAGTCGTTGCGCGACGACGGTGTGACCGTGGTCTTCGTCGAGCACGACATGGACGTCATCCGCGACATCAGCGACTGGGTGGTCGTGATGGCGCAAGGCGAGATCATCGCCGAATCCCTTCCCGACCAGCTCGGGGCCAACGAGGCGGTCGTCGACGCATATCTCGGTGGCCACCACGATCAACCGCTGGAGTTCGACGATCGGGGCCGACCGATCGGCGCAACCGCGGTGATCGCCGAACAGGTCGAGGCCGCGATCGAAACCACCTTGGAGGAGGGCGGGGATCTGTCCGAGCCGGGCCCCGTGACCGACACACCGGCCACCGACACGAAGGGCAACTCGTGAGCACTGACCCCGGTCCCGCGCCGGACACCGGATCGTTGACGCCGGCCCAACTCGCGGCGACACCCGAGGAACACAGGCGGCTCGCGGTCAACGCGCTGCTGCGCGCCGACGACATCACCGCCGGATACCTGCCGGGAATCAACATTCTCGAGGGCTGCAATTTCTATCTCGACGACGGTGAGATCGTCGGCATCATCGGCCCCAACGGCGCCGGTAAGTCGACCTTGCTGAAGACCCTGTTCGGGTTGATCCCCGTCCGTCGAGGTTCGGTCACACTGCGTGGCGAGGACATCACCTCGGCGAAGGCACACATCCTGGTCAACAAAGGCGTGGGCTACGTTCCGCAAACCCAGAACGTCTTCTCGGCATTGACCATCGAAGAGAACCTCGAAATGGGTGTGTACCTGCGGCCCAAGACATTTCGTAAGCGGTTCGACGTCGTCTCCGAACTGTTCCCGCTGCTGTCGGAGCGTCGGAAGGTCAAGGCGGGCGCCCTCTCCGGCGGTGAACGACAGATGGTCGCCATGGGACGCGCACTGATGATGGAACCGTCGGTGCTGCTCCTCGACGAGCCGTCCGCCGGATTGTCACCGATGTTCCAGGACGAGGTCTTCATCCGATGCAAGGCGATCAATGCCACCGGGGTGTCGATCATCATGGTCGAACAGAACGCGCGTAGGTGTCTGCAGATCTGCGACCGGGGCTATGTCCTTGATCAAGGCCGCAACGCATACACCGACACCGGAAAGAACCTGGCGTCCGATCCGAAGGTCATCGAACTCTACTTGGGAACGCTGGCGGGCAGTTCCGAGACGTCGGCGGACGCTGCGCCAACGATGAAACAGCAAGGGCGACACGCGGCGCAGGACACGTAGACGCACCGCGAACGTCCGAGGGGCCGGAAGCGCTGAACGCACTTCCGGCCCTCGGCTTTGATCACATCAGTTCGCGGACACCGTGATGTATTTGCCGACCGGTTCGACCAGCTTGTTCTGGGCGTTGAACTCCAGAATGCCGTACGACCCGTTGGTCGGCTCACCCGACGCACTGAACGCGAGGTTGCCCGTCGGACCCTCGTAGCGAATGTCCTTGCCCTGCCCCAACATATCGAGGCACTGCTGGTATGTGGTGCACTTGTCGGTACCGTTGGAGATCGAGTTGATGTTCGCCGCGATCGCCTTGCCGTCGGTCGACTTCGCCTTGGCTGCCGCCAAGGCCGACATGATGACCGCGTCGTAGCTTTCACCCGCGTAGTTGAAATCGATCAACGAAGGATCGACAACCTTCAATTCCGCCTGGAACTCGTTGGAGGTCTTGGTCAGCGGGGTCGTACCCTTCATGCCGGCGAGCAGGCCCGTACCGACGGCCTCGCCGAGCGCGTTGCCCATGTTTCCGTCGACGCCGTAGACCTTCTTGCCGTCCGTCGGCCCGATGCCCACCTCGTGCATACGGGTGAGGATCTTCGACGACTCGTCGAAACCGATCACCGCGATGCCGTCCGGATCGAAGTTCTTGACCTGGTCGACCTCGGCGTTGAACGACTGGGCGTTGGGATCGTAGATGATCTTCTGAATCTGATCGGACGGAATGCCCGCGGCCTCGAGGTCCTTCACGGTGTTATCGGCCAGACCGGTTCCGTACGGATCGTTGAGGGCCAGAATCGACACGCGCTGCACACCGTCGCCTGCCATCGTCTGCGAGAGCGCCTGCGCCTGAAGGACGTCCGGCGGTGCGGTGCGGAAGTACATGCCCTTGTCCGCGTAGCAGGTGAACTGATCGGAGGTGTTGGCCGGAGAGAACATCACCACACCGGCGTTGGCGATCTTGTCGATGACCTTCAACGACACCGAGGATGATGCCGCACCAACGATGACCTGCGTTCCGGCTGCCAACTCGCGGTCGACGGTCGCGTTGGCGGTGTCTGTGGTGGTGTCACCCGAGTCGCCGGTCACCAGCTGTACCGGTTTGTCCAGGACACCGCCCGCGGCATTGACGTCCTTGACGGCGAGTTTGGTGCCGGCGATCATGGGTGGCCCGAGGAAGGCGAGGCTGCCGGTCTCGGGCAGAAGCGTGCCGATCTTGAGCGCGCTCGTACTCACCGGACCGGGTGTGGCCTGCGGCGGGTTGTCGCACTGGGCCGTGGTGCTCGAGGACGTGGCACCCTCCGATGAATCCGAGCTGGAGCTACTACAGCCGGCCACCGCAAGTGCCGCAGCCGCGGTGAACACCACCGCACCGCTTCTCACAAAGCGAAAAGACATCAATGCTCTCCTTGTGATTCTGTTGTCTGCGATGCAGTGCGTCGCAACGACGCAGGAACCGCGAATCGCTGAGGTCAAGCTAACGCGATCGTATTGCCACGACGTAAAGATCGTGAAACTCGTGTGATCGCAACCCGATTCATCAACCGGTCTGGCTCACTCCTGCGGACCCAACGTCTCCACCACGACCTGCGCGACAGCCTTCATCGTGGTACGACGATCCATCGCAGCCCGCTGAATCCACTTGAATGCCTCGGGTTCCGAGAGAGACTGCTTCTCCATCAGGAGGCCCTTGGCCCGTTCGACGAGTTTGCGGGTCTCCAGTCGGTCGGCCATCGACGCGACTTCCTTCTCCAGCTCCCGCAGTTCCTGGTAGCGACTGACCGCCACCTCGATCGCCGGGACCAGATCGGCCTTCGTGAAGGGCTTGACCAGATAGGCCATCGCCCCGGCCTCTCGGGCCTTCTCGATGAAGTCACGCTGACTGAACGCGGTCAGCATCACCACCGGTGCCAGACGTTTGCTCGCGATCTCGGCGGCCGCGTCGATCCCGTCGCGGACCGGCATCTTGATGTCCATGATCACCAGATCCGGGGACAGCTTCTCGGTGAGGTCGACCGCGGTCTGACCGTTCGGCGCCTCGCCGACGACCTCGTATCCCTCCTCGCGCAACATCTCGATGAGGTCCATCCGGATGAGAGAGTCATCCTCCGCGACAAGCACCTTATGTGTTGTCTGCTGTTCGGCCGGCGTCACCGACGCACTGTCAACCACCGTCACCATCCCCTCCTCCGCATTGAGTTCAACACCCGAAAACACCAGGTCGCACCCCCCGCACTCGGCGGGTGATGCACCGAAGCGTACCGGCTGTCACCGTCTCCGGCTGATCATCTAGACTTGTCTGCTGCAGCCCCCGCACGGCAGCATGCCCTCGTAGCCCAATTGGCAGAGGCAACGGATTCAAAACCCGTCCAGTGTGAGTTCGAGTCTCACCGAGGGCACAGAAAGACCAGGTCAGGGCAGGTTTTCGACCACATACCCATCGGGGGTAGCGCCTCAACTGCTCGCAACTGCTCGCAGTAGCGCCCGCTCAGGTGCTCGCGAGCAGGTCCGAAAGCCTCGATATTTGGTCCGCTGAGAGGTCGAGCATCGCCACAATCTGCGCGATGTCCGGCGCGTTCTCGGCAGGCTTCAGCGCGGCCGTCCTCGCGTCGTTCAGGGCCGTTGCCAGCGCGTCGAGTTCGTCGCTGAAGAGATGCCCGTATCGGTCGAGGGTGAGCGTCGCCGACTTGTGCCCAAGCATCCGTTGCACGACCTTCACGTTCGCACCCGACCGGATCGCCAGCGACGCCGCGGTGTGGCGCAGTTCGTGGGGTGTGAGGCCCTCGACACCGGCAGCGGTCGCGGCCGGATCGAATCGCCATCGGAACTCACCCGGCGTCATCCATCCGTCACGGCCACCGAACACGAGAGTGCCGGTCGCCTTCGGCACGGTGTCCAGGTGCTCGCGCAGCATGTCGACCAGGAACGCGGGGACCGGCACCGAGCGCGATTCGTGACCCTTTGTCGTGCCCTCGACGGCGCCTTGCCCACGTACCCACGTCACCGACCGGGCAACGTCGAGGCGCCCGTCGTCGAGGTTCACGTCGACCCGGCGCAGCGCGACCGCTTCGCCGTAGCGCAGACCGGCATACGCGAGCACGTACACCATGACCCGATCGGCGGGTGAGGGCATCGCGTCGGCGAGCGCCTCGACCTGCGCGTGATCTAGGAACCGCTTCGGTGCTTCGGCCTTGCGTGGCAACTCGACGCCGTCAGCCGGATTCGATGGGAGTAGCTGAAGGCGCACCGCGTCGCCGAGGACCTGACGTAGGACCTGATGCGCTTGGATCACGCGCGACGCCGAGAGCTTGCGACGGCGGGCACCTTCGGGCACCGCGTGTTCTCCCGCTTGCATCGCCAGCACCCACGCCCGGACACCGGCGAAGTCGACACCGGCCAGCGGGGTATCGCGCCACGTCGGGAGAACGCAGGTGTCGAGTAGTGACCGGTACCCGGCAACGGTTTTCGGTTTGCGTGCGGCCTTCGCGTCGATCCATTGCTCGGCGACCTCGCCGACGGTGCGCTCCCCCGCTGCCTTGCGCACGAACCGGCCGGTGACCAGATCGGCCGTGTTCTGGTCGACCCACTGTTGCGCGTCATCCTTCAGCGCAAAGGTTTTCATGTGTTCGTGGCCGTCAGCGTCGACGAACCGGCCTTGCCACCGGTTGCCCTTGCCGTACTTGGTCGATCGCTTACGGCGCCCGGTGACGGGGTCCTTCGCGCGGGTGTGCCATCGGTCCTCGACCCCGCCGCGGCGCCCGCGCTTCGGTGGTTGTTGTTCATCCGTCGTCGTCATGCCTCGACTGTACGGGTTCGTAGACCATTGCGAGCAGCACCTACGCTCATGTGATCTGCCTCACAAGCTGTCACGATTGACGATTAAATGCGTCAATTAATCATTGCTGGTCACCCATACAATCAACCCAAGTTGTAACAGTTAGCGTCAATTGACGATCTATTTCCGCAGTTCAGAGGCTTGACGATGCGTTTTCGGTTGGTCATTCTTTGGGTGTCAGAAACACCGAAGAAACCGGAGACAAAATGACCACCACGAACGTCGAGATTCGACGATTCACCCTCGACGAGGTCGCGAACATCATCGGCACGTCGCCCGCAGGTGTCCGCGAAATGCACAAGTACGGTCGCGGGCCCGTCATGTACATCTTGGGCAAGCGCCTTGTGTGCGACGAACCGGACTTCGCCCGGTGGGTCGAGTCGCAGAAGGCGAAGAGCGCACGCGGGGAACTCGCCGACCAGTTCCGCGACCCGGCCGAGTTCGAGGGGAACACCACCGATGCCTGACACCGCTGCGCCCACCGTCGAGCTACTCGGCGATCTGATCAAGCTCACCCACGGCGGCGAAAGCATGTACCTCGACGGCGCAGCCGCCCGCGCTATCGCCGTGTCGCTCTTCGCGTTCGTCGGCGTCAGCGCGGCGAACTTCGCCCCGGAGGGTGCCGAAGCCGCGATGGAACGTCTCGACGCCGAGATCACCGCGGCCGGGGCCGAGTGGATTCCGATTCTCGAAAAGCTCGCCAGCACCGCCGAATGACCGTCGCCGTGTGCCCCGCGCCGACGCAGTAAGACACCGACGCCCGTCGGTGACCGGGGAGGACCTACCTAACCAGAGGTCCGAAAATGCACGCGCAGAACCGATTACAGACCCGACCGCTCACGCCGAAGTTCGACGGTAGCGCGCTGGTCTACACCTACGACGACGAGCCGCCGATCGAACTCACCGAGGACGCCGACGGCAATCTGATCGAACTCACCGAGGAGAACACGAACCGATGACCATCGACGACATCACCACGACCCCGCCCACGTTCCCGGACGAACCGCACCGGCCCACGCTCGCCGAGCAGGCCAGCGACCGCCGGTTGCAGATCGAGACCGAGCGCATGTCGGAATCCATCGCCGCCGCCCGGCGGGGTGAGGACCGACCGCGGCCGTCGCTGCGCCCGGTCCTGTCCGGCCGCGCCGAGGAATTGGCGGCACCTGTGATCAAGCGTGCCTTGCGTGGTCACCAGCGCGCCGTCGGTGCGCTCACCGTGCCGGACACCGCAGACCCGACCGCGCGGATCGTCGAGGCGATGCGCGCCGCGGGTGAGGCCGGGGAGCCCGTGGACCCGGACGGCGCACACGTCGCCGCGCTGGTCGACTTCCACCGGCGCCGGACCGACGCCGACGCGCTCGCCGCTGCGCGGGTCGAGGTCGGCCGTCAGACCTCGCGGGCCCTCACCGCCGACGTCCGCGGGATGCGCCGGGACCTGGTCTCAGCGGTCGCCGCCGACCTCGCGGATCTCGCGAAGCTCGCCGAGCAGGTCGTCGAGGCCCTCGACGGCGCCACCACGGCCGAGGACGCGATCGGCAAGGGTCAGGCCGCGGTCAGCGCGTGGCAGACTCGCGACCTTGTCCGCGACCGCACGCTCGCCGCCGCGTGCTCGCTTCACTGGGTGCGCAAGCGCGCCGACCGCGGGTTCGTCGTCGACGCGACCGGCCGGGTCGATGCGTGGCCGACGGGCAACGATGACCGGCACACGTCGGCCCGCACGTGGGAGGTTGTCGACGAGATCCTCGAACGCCTCGACGTGTCCGACGCTGCGCGGGCCCTGATGACCGGCGGTGCCAAGTGAGCGGGTTCGGGCAGTACCTCACCGGTGAACCGACCACC
The DNA here is from genome assembly GCF_053587995.1 of Gordonia sp. NPDC003504. NCBI lineage: Bacteria > Bacillati > Actinomycetota > Actinomycetes > Mycobacteriales > Gordoniaceae > Gordonia > Gordonia sp. NPDC003504. Next base: position 151,815 of record NZ_JBSFPC010000009.1, on the reverse strand, counting down.
GCCCAGCGCCGCCGGTCGCCCGGCTACCGCAAGGGATTCGGTCGTCACATCGACGGGTCGCAGGACGCGGCCAACGAGAAGCGTTCGCAGCTTGCGGCCCAGCGCCGGGCCCGTATCCGCGACGCGCAGAAGGCCGGGACGGCGACCTATGACCGCAACGGTCGGCCCGTCGACCCGCTCGCCGACGACGCCGCGATGATCGAAGAGAAGTGGGCCGATGAGTTCGGACCGGACGACGGGGACGCGGCATGATCGCCAACCGTCGCCGCGAGGCCAAGTTCTACGACCCGGACGGCGCCGACATGCCGGTGTGCCGGACGTGCTGGAAGGTGTCGGCGGTGCTCCGACGTGGCGAGATCTTCGTCGAGCGCCGCCGCACCGGCGGGCCGATCGCCCACCAGCGCCAGCGATGCAAGGCGATCCGGCCCGGCAGTGACGTGCAGCGTGACGTGTTCGTTGCCTACGTCGCACCCCGGCCGTCTGTTCGCTTGGTTGACGTCAATCGGTCGAGTTCTGTTGCATAGCAACGCCGTTCGGCGTGTCGCGGGCGATCTGACCGGTAGGCTGAAGACGTCGCGGGTGGCACCGCGGCAGTGGTGGTTGTCTCCGATGCCCCGCGCAGACACCCCACACCCACTACGCAGAATTGAGAACGCATGTCCCCCAACGACAAAACCCCCGCCGACAAGGGCGAGGGTTTGGCCGGGCGATCCCACTACGATGAGAACGACTCTCATCGTAGCACCGACGACCGACGCGACACGCAATGCGCGGCACGCGAACTGATCGCATCCGGTCTCGGCACCCCGTTGCCGTTGCCCGAGGGCCGCAAAAAGCCCCCGCCGAAGGACACCACCGGCGGCAAGAATCCCCGGCCCACCACCGACGAGGCCCTCGCGTTGCTCGACGACCACGACGGCAACATGTGCCTGCGCATGGCCGACGGCGTGGTCGGCATCGACGTCGATGTTTACGGAGACAAGCATGGTGACCAGACCATGCGAGCCAAGGTCGCCGAGTGGGGCCCACTCCCCGACACCTACATGTCGACCTCGCGCGACCCCGAGAGCGGTTCGGGCATCTACTACTTTCGGGTGCCCGCCGGGACCAAGCTGCGCGGGGAGATTCGCCCCGCGGTCGAGATCATCCAGGCACACCACCGTTACGCAGTGGTCGCTCCGTCGGTGGTCACGTGGGACGACAAGGGCCGGGTCGATCCGCCCCGCGTCTATCGGTGGTTCGGCCCGGACCTCGAACCCTGCGCCGTGCCGAATATCGCCGATCTCCCCGAGCTACCGGCCGAGTGGGTCGACGGCCTGAAGGTCACCGAGCGCCGTTCACGCCGGGCCGCGGTGCCCGAAGAGTGGTCGGCGTTCGTGTTCTCCGGCGAGGACGTCGGTCCGCGAGAGTGGCGGCAGTTGGTCGCCACGCTCCCCGGTGCGAAGTCTGCGCCGTGCGAGCACATGGCCGACATCGGCGACCCGGTGTCGCTTCACTTCGCCATGCGCGGCAACGCCTACCCCACGATGAACAGCCTCATTTGGAAGGCCGTCCGGTTCGGCACCGGCCGCGCCGAGGACGGTTGCCGCGGTGGGTGTCCCGGCGTCTACCGCGCCGTCATGCGGATCATCGAGGCGTACTTGGTCGAGGTCACCCCCGCGGGCCGACGCGCACGTGAGGCCGGTGGTCGTATCCCCGCGAGCAGCGAGGCCAAGGGCGAAGTCACACGGTCACTGACCGGTGCCGTCCGGGGTGCGGTGGTCGCGTGAGTACCGGTGACGACCCGTGCGGGTTCGAGTATGACGGCGTCGAATACGACACCCAAGAAGAGATGGAAGAGGCCATGATCGAGGCCGAAACGTCAACGCGCGCAACGCGAGCAGAGTTGACCGTAGTTCCCGACGTCGACGATGACGCGAACGACTGGGACGACGCGCTAGTCAGTGATGCCCCGCGGTGGGAGTGGCGAGGGGTCGACGATCTGTTCGCCCCGCTCCCGAAGCGTAATTGGTTGGTCGAGGGTCTATGGCCTGATCTCAGCTACGGCGCGATGGCCGGGGAAAAGAAGACCTTCAAGAGCTACAACGCACTGTTGCTCGCCGTCGCCGTCGCCGCGGGTGTCGACTACTTGGGCCGGTTCAAGGTCACCCGCGCACCGGTGGTCTACATGGCCGCTGAGGGTGGCTCTGATCAGTTCCAGCTACGTTTCCAGGAAGTGTGCAACGGGTACGGGATTCGGAGCCCCGAGCAACGCGCAGAGTTGCGAGGGCACTTCCACGTGACCCACAACCGCGCACCGATCAACACGATTGAGTTCCGGGAGAACGTGACGGCGAAGCTCGACGAGCACAAGCCCGGTCTACTCATCGTCGATTCGCTCTACAACGTCCACGCCGAGGGGGTCGAGACCTCGAACCTGTACCAGCGGGGAAAGATGCTCTCTGATCTCTCAGAGTTGGTGCGCGACAAGTGCGCGTTGATCATCGTCGACCACTTCAAGAAGTCGACCGGATCGCTCGACCTCCACAACATCAGCATGGCCGGTGTCGGCGAGTGGGTCGATTCGTGGGTTCTTCAGCGTCACCGCAAGCCGTTCGACAAGAACAACAAGCGCGCGGCCCTCGAAGTCGAGTTCGGCAACCGCTACGGCGGGCGAGAATATGCCCTCGACATCACCGCACCCCCGCACCCCGACGAGGCCGGTCACGTCGGCGCCGTGACGTGGGAGCTGCGCGACCTCGACGAGGCCGAAGCCGCCGACCGGGCCGACAAGGGCGAGGACACCGGCGCGCGTATCGCCCGCGAGATCAAGGCCGCGTTGAGTGGATTCCCCGAGGGTGCGCCCGACGGTCTCACGGCCGGAGAGATCGAAGACCACGACGAGATCACCGGCAACCGGCAGACCATCCGGGCGATTCTGAACAGCCTTGTGAGACTCGACGTCGCGCAGGTGCGCAAGACCAAAGTCGAGCGACTCAACAAGAGTGGTCGGCCGTATTCGGTCGAGGTCTACCAACTGCGCGAGCGACCCAAGAAGTACACCATCAAGGCCAACCAGCGCGAGAGCGCAGAGAGCGAGAACGACCAGTGACCACCACCACCCCCGCGATCCGGCGCAACGTCAGGCCGAACGCCCCCACCGACGCGAGCCTCACGTCTATCAACGGCCAGAGCATCGTGTCCGTCGAATTGTCCGGCTTCCCCGAGACGTGCCCGCGGTGGGTTGTCGGCAAGCGGTGCCGCAACCCGTACGGCGAGCGTGGCAAGGCGCCGTGTTATTGCGACCGCAACCGCGGGCCGGTGAGGGAGTACATCGACCACCCCCGGCGGGTCAAGCTCGACGACGGTTCGCGTGCGATGCTCTGGCAGCCCTACGGGTCGGTGACCCTCGACGACACGTTCCTCGACCTAATCCGTGCGTGCAGCGCCGACGGCATCGAGGTCGCGATCTCGCCCCGAAGCGACCACTTTCCCGGCAGCACCGTCGGGATCATCTTCACCCCCAAGCGCACCCGCGCATAGCCTCGACGACCATCACGGCCCTTGCACCTTCGGGTGTGAGGGCCGTTGTCGTATCTGCGCACGGGTAGGGGTCTGTCACGGTTACCCACCAACCGTGCGAACTACGTTGGTAGGGGTCCCTATTTGAGCGTTAACCGTGACAGGTAGTGCGAGGGGTAGGGGTCCAGGCATATGCGCAGGTCAAGGACCTGTTTCGTTCACTCGCCCATCGTTGGGCGAGAGACCATCGCCGAAACGTCGTTGATCGCCTCGCCCGCCCAAACCTCGACAGTTGGGCGAGACACACCAACAAGTAGCCTCATATGTGCAGTTCAAAGCATGTTTTGTCTCTCGCCCATCATTGGGCGAGCAATGGGCGAATGGTCCACGTGGGAGGGGGCGGGCGTCTTTCGCCCGCCCACCGGAACCCCTATAGGGGGAGGGCGAGCGAGCGACACGGAGGGTGTCAGATCGCCCGTGTGGCGCCGGACCGTCGAGGGTGAGCCGACGGACGTCGGGCGTCGTAGGAGCGTCAGCGAGGACGTGGGGCCGGTGTAGGGCATCGCGTGAGGGGTGGGGGTGGGACCCCTCCCCGGTCCGATCGCCCAGGGCCCCGCCCCGTACTGCCAGAATCCACGTGAGACATCCATAAGGGCACTATGCAGGCCTGCATAATCGGCCCTGACCTGCGCATATACGCCCCGAAAGCCCCAGAGCCGCCCCACCACCGCGGGGAGCACGACCGCGGCCACCGGCGGCCCGCAGCGCGAAACACGTTGTCGCCGAGACATTTTCGGCAAACCATAACGGAACCGCTACCGCCCCACCGCCGCCCCCGGCCCCTCGCGGGGTGGCCCGGCCGTCGCCCTCGCGGCCCGCAGAGCCCCGCAGACACCCCGGACCCCACCACCACGCCCGAACGGGCCGATCGGCCGTCACAGCGCGAATGAGGCCGCAGGAACGACGGCCGCACAGCGACCCGACCGGACGCCGGACCCCTCGACGACGCTCTCGCCCCACCGCGGGGACACCCACGCGCAGTTGTCACGTTTGACGTCAACCCGAACGAACACGGTTGCGCCACAACCGAACTCATCGGCGTGAGTTTTGACAAGGGATGCGATCATGGGTGCATCCGGGGACCCCACGAACACAGGAGCCGAGCATGGCAACCGCCGCCGCACACATCACCGCCGCAGAGACCGCCCTCACCGAGGCCGAGGCCGCGTTCGAGAAGGGCACCCCGCACGCCATCGCCACCGGCGAACGACAGTTGACCGTCGCGACCGTTCACGCCCAGATCGCAGCAGCGGCACAGAACGCGGGTGCGTAGTGCCGCCGCGAGCACGCAAGACCGCGGCGACCGGGACCACCGGCGCCGCGCTGCGCAAGCACTACACCGAGTGGGCAGCGAGTGAGGGTGTCGACCTCGACCCGTCCGATCACGCGCTCATCGAGCGGTTGGCCGTCGTCACCGACACCGCGCGTGACCTCGAAGCGAGCATTGCCCGCGTCGGCGCGGTCGTCGTCACGCCGGAAACCGGCGCCGAGAAGCCCAACCCGACATTGCCCGCCCTGCGCGGGCAAACCGAGCTTGCGGCGAAGTTGATTCACACCCTCGACCGCCGGATCTCCGATGCGGCCAGCGGCACCCCGGCCCATACCGGCGGGGTGGCGCCGTTCACCGTGCGCGGGCAGTACGACAACAAGACCGGCACCGACGACGCGGTGAGCATCGCCCGCAAGCCCTCGCGCACCCGACCGAAGAAACGGACGTAGCCGTATGGCACGCAAACGCAGCACCCCACCCGCGGGGACCACCACGGCGCCGACCGCATCGGCACCGAAGCCCCAACCGCGGACCGAGGCCGAGTTCCTCGCCGCGATACCTGCCGAACCGAAGACCGACGCGGAGTTCGCCGCGGCCTACGACGGGCACACGCGGCGGTGTGTGGCGACCGGCGCGTGTGAGTGCAACCCGTTCGCCGACGGATACGAACGGCCGTTGTCGCCATCCGAGCGGGTGCCGTGGCCCCATTGGCGCCAGGATCTCGCGCACCGGCGATGGTTGGCCGCATGACCGACGACCGATTGGACGTGCCCGCCGAGTGCCCCCGTGGGCACGAATTGACGCCCCGCACAACGCATATCCGCGTGTCTAGCGGAGGCCCGCGCGGGACCGCACCCGTCGGGTTCGAGTGTCTCCGGTGCCTGCGCGCCGACTGCTACCGCGCCCACTGGGGCCGTGACGCCGTCGTGCCCGACGGCCTGCTCGACGAGACCGCGTTCACCCGCCAACCGCGCGAGTTCGGCAAGGGTGGCCGTGACGGGCAGGCATGGCCGGATCAGGGCCGTTGGTGGACGCGCGTTGTGTTCGCGAGCGGTTGGGGGTTCTGTGATCCCGACCCGACGCCGGAGCTTCGCGAACAGCGAGACGCCGAGAGTCGCGCACGGATCGCCCGCGAACTCGACGAACTCGAAATGAAGGATGCTCGCCAGCGGGCCGCGCAGCGACGGGCCGAGGCCGTCGCGTCGACGGACGCGATACGCGCGGCGATGTCGGCCGCACGTGGGGGTGTCGCGTGCTGATCGAGCTACGGTTGTTCGGCCGCGAGGTCGTCGCCGTCGAGTGCTCACGGGGAGGACCCGACGACGTCGACCTTGCGGATTACGCGCTGTCATCCGACATCGAGCGGGCCGACGTCGGCGCATGGCGTGATGACGTGTTCGACGAAGACGCCGAACCGCGGCCCAGAATCATCGCCGCCGGTGCTCACCGGGCACGCCGTCGCCGCGCGTCGGTCATCGCGATCGGCACCCGGCACCGCAACGGGCCGGTTGACGTCAACTCAAAAACTAAGGGCACCAACGGGTTCGGGTTCTCATCGACAAACGGGTGACCCGCGGCCATCGGCGGGAGTTTTGACAGGCCGTGCGATGATGGTCGAGACGTGCGGGGAATGAAAGCCCGCAGGACCGGGGAGGGTCAAGCGTCGTTCGTTAGGTGACCCCTCGACATGGCCGGTAAGGCTTTCAGCGTCGGCGAAGGTGCCGTCAAGCTCGTTCCGGATTCATCCGGATTCCACAACCGCGCACGGCGCGAACTCGCCGCCGGTCGGCTCACCACCGACGTCGACCTACGCCCGGATACCTCGCGGTTCGCCCGCGAGACACGAGACCGGCTGAAGGCCTCACGGTTCACCGTCGAAGCCCGGCTGACCGTGAACGACACGTCACTACGCGACGCCGAACAACGGATCTCTCGCCGCGGGTTCACCGTCAACGTCAAGCCCACCGTCGACGAAGCCGCGTGGCGCCGATTCGAGGCCGACGCGCACCGGCGACTGTCCCGCATGGATCTACGGGTGTCGGTGACGCCGTCGCTCGACGAAGCCGCCTACCGGGCAACGCAAGCCCGGTTGCGCGCACTCGCCCAAGACCAGACCTCAACAATCACCACCCGACACCGCAACGTCGGCGGGAGTGGCGCCGGTGGCGACTCCGACGGCGGCCTGGGAGGACTCGCGAAGACCGCGGGAAAGATCGGTCTGATCACGTCGGCCGTCGCCGGTCTCGGCGGTGCGATCGGCCTTGCCGGTGGCGCACTCGGCGGACTCGCGGTCGCCGGTGCCGGAGTCGGTATCGCGTTCGGTGCGATGGCCGGAACCATCGCGCTCGGTATGGACGGCATCAAAGAAGCCGCCGAGACCGCGCAACCGGCGTTCGACGCGCTGAAGTCCAGCGTGTCATCGGTTTTCGCGACCGACATGAAGGCCGGTTTCGCGTCGCTGTCGACGCTGATGGGGTCGATTACCCCGCAGATGGAGGGCATCGCAAAGGCGACGTCAGGCTTGTTCAACGACATCACGGCACGCCTGGTCGAGGCCACCCCTCAGATCCAAGGCGCACTCGGCGGGGCCGTGAACATGGTGTCGGCACTGGGACCCGGTCTGTCGTCGATGTTCGCGAGCTTCGCGACGTTCGGCGCGAACATGGCGCCGTTGATGACACAGATCGGCATGGCAATCGGCACGCTCGGCGCCGCGGTCGGTTCGGTCTTCGCCAACCTCGACCCGGCGTTCTTCTCCGGTCTGGTCACGTTCTTGCAATCGCTGTCGCCGCTGATTGGCGGTTTGCTCACCGCATTGACCACGATGGCAACGGCCGTCATGCCCGCGCTCATGCCGTTGTTCTCGGCACTCGGCAACGCGCTTCAGACGATCGCCGGGCCGCTCGGCGCGCTCGGCGCGACCCTCGCAAACGCGCTCGCGCCCGTGCTCCCCGTTCTGGCACAGTTGATCTCGGCGGTCGCAACCGCACTCGCCCCGCTACTGGGCCCGCTGTCGTCGGTGCTTCAGACCGTCGGAACCGCACTGACCGGCCTTGTGCAGGGACTCGCCCCGGCTATCGGCCCGCTCGGCGAAGCGTTCTCGGCGCTGATCGCCGCCGCGGCGCCGTTGGTGCCGCTGGTCGGTCAGGTCATCGGGCAATTGGTCGCGCAGTTCGCGCCGGTGCTTGCGCAGGTCTTCACCGCCCTCGCGCCGGTGATCTCGCAGTTGGTCGACGCGCTCTCACCCGTACTCGCCGCCATCGTCCCAGTGCTGGGACAGGTCGCGTCGATGCTCGGCGACTACTGGGTGTCGATCCTGAACATGCTTGCGCCGTTGCTCCCCCAGATCGTCGGCGCGATCGGCGAGCTACTCGGCGCACTGTTGCCGCTCATCCCGCCCTTGCTTCAGGTCGGACAACAGTTGTTCCCGAGCCTGGTTCAGATCATCGGCGCACTGTTGCCGGTCGTCGTGCAGATCATCGGCCTACTGGTGCAGCTTGTCGGCGTCATCGTGCCGATTCTCATTCCCGCTATCAACCTGCTCGGAACGATCATCGCGGCCGTGTTCTCGGCGATCGCCACCGCGATCACGTGGGCCGTCGACAACGTGATCACCCCGGCCCTGAAGTGGTTGACCGACCGGTTCGAGGACGTCAAGAGCGGCGTCACCACCGTGATCGAGTGGATCACCGATAAGTGGAACGGGTTCGTCGACCTGATGAAGGGTCTACCGGGCAAGGTGACGTCGGCCCTGTCCGGACTCTGGGACGGCATCAAGTCCGGCCTTGCGACCGCGCTGAACTGGGCAATCGACAAGCTGAACAGCTTCACGTCGGTACTCAACAAGGTGCCCGGCGTCAATATCTCGGCGATCCCGCACGTGAGCTTCGCCGGTGGCGGTTACACCGGCGACGGCGGCAAGTACCAGCCCGCAGGCATCGTCCACAAGGGTGAGTTCGTCGTCCCGCAGCAGGGCGTGACGCCGGAAACCATGCCGTTGCTCACTGCGCTACAGGCCGGGTGGGTGCCGTCCGCGGACTTCCTGCGCCTGATGGTCGGCGGGGCCGGATTCGCCGACGGCGGCGGCTACGGCCTCCCCGCCGGGACGTCGATCGGATACGGCGGCACCGGTTTCCCCGACTGGGTGACCAAGCTCGGCGCCGCCTACGGCGTCCAGCCCTCGACCTACCCCGGCCACCAGGAAAGCGACCGCAACGAGGCCGGTTACGCGGCCAACCCGCAGGGACTCAACCGCGGCATCGACTGGTCGGGCCCGGTCGACAAGATGCAGGCTTTCGCCGCGCACCTGATCGACATCGCACCCTCGACCACCGCGATCGAGCAGGTCATTTGGCAGAATCCGCAGACCGGCGAGCAACTCGGTTGGCACGGTCGCCAGAAGGACGACGGTAGCTACTTCGCATCGGATTACGCCGGTCACCAGGATCACGTGCACCTGCGCGCGTCCGGCCCGATCGGCGACGGCGCCGCAACGCAGCCCGGCGACCCCACCGCGGGAGCGGGAGCCGCGACCGAGGGACTCGGCGCGCAGTTCAGCGGCAAGACGTCGGGCAAGCTCACGCCGGAGTTCGAGAAGGGCACGCCGTCGCTCGCCGACGCGATGAAGGACCCCAAGCTCACCAAGGTCTACGTCGTGAACATGCCGACCGCGTGGAACTTCAGCGCCGACACCACCGGCACCAGCGGGGGAACCTCGACCGGTTCGTCGGGTGCCAGCACCACCACGTCGACGCCCTCGACCACCACGTCGACGCCGTCGAACGTCGACACGATCCCGCTGAAGAAGAACGCCGACGGCACCTATTCGTCGACAGACCCCGAGTGGGACAAGCTGATACAGCGCGAATCCGGCGGCAAGGCCGACATCGTGCAACAGGTCCAGGACGCCAACAGTGGGGGCAACGAAGCGTCGGGACTCTTCCAGATCGCACTGGGCACGTGGAAGGCCAACGGCGGCGACAAGTACGCCCCGTCCGCGGGACAGGCGACCCCCGAGCAACAGGCCGAGATCGCCGCGGCCATTTTCAACAAGTCCGGCGGGTCGCCGTGGGGTTCGGGTGCCGGGCAGAACTTCGGCCGTGAGGACGAAGCGAAGTTGCGTGCCGGTATCCAACGCGCAGGGACCGCACCGGCGGGCACCCCGGCCGATCCGGTCACCGTCACCCCCGCACCGTCGACCACCACCACCCCGGACACCACGACCACGACGCCGACCGGCACCACGCCGTCGACGACCACCCCGCCCGCGAGCACCACGACGGCGAGCGAAGAGTCGATGCTGTCCCGGTGGATGCGTGAGCAGTTCGAGGCCGTCGTCGGCAAGCCCAAGACCGACGGCACCGGCAACGCAACGCAGTTGACCGCCGACCAGCAACTCGGCATCGACACCGCAAAGAGCTTTGCCACTCACACCCCGCTCGGCATCGGCGGGCCGCAGGTCTCGACCATCGCGAAGAAGGCACCCGCCATCGCCGAGATTGCCGGGGGTATCGCCAAGGCCGCGCCCGCGTGGGGTCAGGCCCTCGCGGGCAACCCGGCCGCGGCTATCGCCCAGAGTGGGGAGGCACTCGCCCAGTGGGGAGCCAAGACCGCGCAGGACTTCGCGTCGTATCTGCCCGAAGCAGCGCCGGGGATGCTCGAATCCCTGTTGTCCGGTGTCGCCGGGCCGCTGGTCGGCACGATCAACACCGGCGCCTCGACCGATCAAGTCATGTCGACCATGCAGGACATGCAGAACCGGCAGATGCGCCGGTCGAAGATGGGACGCCGCGGATGACCGACCGACCAGACCCCGACCGCAACCCGCAGGGTTACGCCGCGGTGATGCGCGAGCACGACGTCGACGCCCGGCTACGTCGACAGGATCGCCGTTACGGGTTCTCGCGCTACCTACCGCCGGACGGCGAGAGCGAGCACCGGCGCCGCTGATATGGAAAGGGCACCACCGGCGAGATCGTCGCGGGTGGTGCCCTTGTCGGGTGGAAGTGTCCCCCGGTTTACCGGGGAGGTCACGCAACGCGCGCCGGGGAACGCCGACACATCAACGCTATTCGGCCGGATCTCGCACTGTCCAAACTCGCGGTTGCTGCTCGCAGACTGCTCGCAGCGTTCGAGATACCGGCCGATAGTTGTTGTTGATTGTTCGTGACGGTTGGTCGAGTCATTACGTTGTGCCCCTGGCCAATTCACCGACATACAGTCACCAACACGCTAGAATCGCCCACATACCGCGACCTGGGAAAACGTGTTTGCACGGATTCAAAACCCGTCCAGTGTGAGTTCGAGTCTCACCGAGGGCACCATGGAACCCCTGTTCAGCAGGGGTTTTGTTGTTTCTGGACTTGCTACACGGCCCGTGTTGTGTAGCAGACCGTCAACAGTTGGGTGTCCTCACCGGGGCTTTTGTGACCTCTTCGGCAATCGGTCAAGCCGGAAGGAACAAGCCTCATGTCCAGCCCATCAAAGGTGCCAAATCGCACCCACCTCAGCCGTCGCGCGCTAGCCGGCGGTGCCCTGACCGTCCTCACGGTCATCAGCTTCTACGCCCTGCCGATCCTGGCGTGGACCGTGTGCATCCACTTCGGCCTCTACGCCGGGGTGCCCCATGAACGACGCCATCACCGCCACCCAACAACGGCTGGACGCAACCGCAGACCGGGCATGGCAGCGCATGCAGGACACCCGAGGAACCGCCCTGTTCGACATGTGCCGTGACCTTGCCTATGCGGCTAAGGATCGCGCTGACTCTTACGCCCGTGAGCACGCCGAGATAGCACCCGTCCCCACTGAGAGCCGAACAGGACGGTTCCGCACGGGCTACCAGTCAGCTGTGCAAGCTCTCGACAGCGTGCCCGGTCCCCTCATCGCCTGGTTCCTGCCGATCCTGGCCAGCATGCAACCCGAACCCGACGATGACCCGATAAGCTAAGCCGTGCTCTTGGCCTCGATCCACCGATTTGTGTGGAAGCGGGCGGTGCGGGAGAGACGAAATGCCCTGTCTGAGTGAGAGGATGGGACTTGTCTAGGGTTCCATGCACGCGCTCAGAAGGGCATCTCGTAGATGCGATTGTCTCACAGTCATCCGGTCAGGTCTGCAGCATGTGATGACCCGAATCTCCTCGCAGCGGCAGGGTTGGTTCCGGTGATGTCGCTGGCCGAACGCGCGGGCCTGTCAGGGTTGGCCCGCGAGCATCTGACGGTGCCGACCGACAAAGGCGCCAACCCTGATCGGAAGGTGTTCTCGCTGGTCGCGGGGATGGTCGCCGGTGCTGACAGCATCGATGACATGACCATGTTGCGGCACGGGGCGATGGGCCGGGTGTTCGATCACCCGTATGCCCCGTCGACGTTGGGGTCGTTTCTGCGCGAGTTCTCCTTCGGGCATGTCCGCCAGCTCGATGCGATCGCCGCTCGCCTGTTGTCCGGGTTGCATGCCCGGACACCGGTGCTGGCCGGGATCGACGGGCCGGTGATGGTCGACATCGACGACTCGATCATCGAAGTGCATGGCCCGGCCAAACAGGGCGCCGGGTTCGGCTACACCCGCGTGCGCGGGTTGAACTCGGCGATCACCACCCTCACCACCGCGCAGGGTGCACCGGTGATCGCCGCGCAGCGTCTGCGCAAAGGGGCGTGCAACTCCGCACGCGGCGCACATCGATTGATCGCCGACACGCTGGCGACGCTCAAACGTCTGCGCTCGAAACAGGCTGCCGGCCAGGTGCTGCTGCGCGCGGACTCGGCGTTCTACGGTCACCGTGCCATCTTCCACCGCGATCCGTGCCGGCGCCAGGTGTCGGTCACCGTCCGTCAGGACTCGCACGTGCGGGCGGCGATCAGCGAGATCGCCGACGATGCCTGGACGGCGATCGAGTACACCGATGCCGTCTTCGACGAGGACACCGGCACGTGGGTGTCGCGCGCCGAGGTCGCCGAGATCGAGTTCACCGCGTTCACCTCCAAAGCCAAGCGCCTGCAGATTCCCGGGCGGCTGGTGGTGCGCCGCATTCCCGACTTCCAGCCCGACGGGGACGGGTTGTTCGAGGTGTGGCGGTTCCATGCGTTCTTCACCACCAGCACTCTCGACACCGTCACCGCCGACAAGACGCATCGCGGTCACGCGATCATCGAGCAGGTCCACGCCGACCTCAAGGCGTCCGCGTTGGCGCATCTGCCGTCGGGGAAGTTCTGCGCGAACGCCGCCTGGCTGGTGTGCGCGGTCATCGCATTCAACCTCACCCGAGCCGCCGCCAGTCTCGGCGGGAAACGCCTGGTCAAAGCCACCACCCCCACGATCCGCCGCACCCTGATCTGCATACCGGCCCGTATCGCGTCCTCAGCCCGACGCATCACCATGCACCTACCCGCTCGCTGGCCATGGGAACACGAGTGGAACCTGCTGTTCAGCAACACGATCGGACCACAACACCCAGCCTGACCCCTAACCAGCGGCCAGACAGCGGCCCCGACACGAAACCCAGTGAAACACGCCGACATCAGAGATCGGCGACTCTCACACGCCCACTGCCGGGCCGAACGCGCTCAACACCTTTCACGGCACGCCAGAAAGCTGATCGGTGGATCGAGGCTTAGGGAGCCGAAGTTGAGCACCGGACCGACCGTGATCTGCTTGGCGGGCACCGTGTACTGATTGGTTCCGGGTATCCCGCCGACGCGTAGACCCTCGCGCACACACCATCCGGTGATCGGGGGTCGACGCCGGGCTCGACCTCATGGGCACCGAGGGGGCCGCGCGGTCACGATGCGCGGTCACCCGCAACGCCGGATTGAGCCCCCGCTACTTCCACGAGAGCTTCGCCGACCGCACCGAACTGCTGATGGCGATCTTCGATCGGGCACTCGGCGGTACGCGAGTCCGTCATCAGCGCACTCACCGGCGCACTGTCGACACTGTTCGTCGACTGGAGCGACGGGCGGCTCGAGGACGTCACCCATCAACAACTGGTCGACTACGTGACGGCGCTCGTCCACGACATGGTGACCCGGCGACATGGTGACCCGGCGACATGGTGACCCGGCAAGTCGCGGCCCCTCCGTCGGCGACTCCGCAGCGACACCAGGAAGATCCCGACTGAGATCCGCCACGAGTGCGCTCTGCACATTCTGTGTGAGCGGACCTGCCACCGGGCTCAGCTCATGCCCCACCCCACGCGCCGAGGAAGTGGACCATAGATCACACCGAGATCTACTAGATCAATCTCTCTATTAGAGTGATAATTCAAATATGAGAGTTCGTCGGACACCACAACGGGTGGCAGCGCGTCGTGAGCAGATACTGGACACCGCACGACGGTTGTTCGACGCCGATGGCACCGCAGCGGTCAGCACCGCACGGATTGCCCGGGAGGCGGGCATCAGCCCAGGCAACCTCTACTACTGGTTCCCCGACAAGGCAGACATCGTCCGGGCACTCTACGAGCAGTGGAGCGTGCGATCCGAGCCTCCCATCGATCAGAACCGCACGGCGGACGAGATCCTGCAGACCCTCTGGTGGGCCGGGCGACGGCAGGCCACGGTCACCACCGAATTCGTCTTCTTCTCGCGCGAACTGTTCACGCTGCTCCACGCCGACCCCACGTTGCGGTCCATGTACCGCGCGAACTTCGAGCGACGACTGGCCCTGTTCGAAGCGATCGGGGAATCGGTGATCGGCGACGGGCTGATACGTCGGCCCGATCCACCATCCTCTGTTCGCGACGTCATCACACAGTTGTGGCTCGTCGCGGAGACTGCAGTTCCCTTCGCCGACGCCGTCGGCCGAGATCTCTTCGATCCGCACCGCGCGCACACTGCCATCATCGAACCCCTACTCACCGAGCGCGGTCGTCTCGCACTCGGACTGCCACCTCAAGGAGAATGGACATGAGCGACAACGAATCACACGCAGACGACACCGAATCGGTCGGTGCTGAATCTACCCCCGAGGATCCCCCGGATTCGCGTTCCGGCGAAGATGGCGAAGATGGCGAACCAGAGGCGTCAACACCGCCCACAACGCACCTGAACCGTCGATCAGTGCTGAAAGGCGTCGGGCTGGGGGCACTTGCCCTCGTCGTGGTGGGCAGCGGGGCGGTGGGTATCCGCGCGGCGACCAACGGTGTCTTCGACTCCGGCGAGGGCACACCGTATGACCTGTGGACGCAGTGGCAATCCGAGCGAGGGGTCGGCGGAATCGTCGCCGCCGGAGTCCTCGCCGCCAATCCCCACAACATCCAGCCGTGGACGTTTGTCGTCGGCACCGACAGCATCGACCTGTACGCCGATCCCACTCGCGCGATGCCGATCATGGATTCCGACGGCCGCGAACGTATGGTCGGATTCGGTTGCGCGATCGAGAACATGGCAATCGCGGCACGTGCCCGCGGACTCGTCGCCGAGGTCACCCCACTCCCCGACGCCAACGCCGGCCACATCGCCCATCTCGCACTGCAGCCGGGGGTCGTGCCCAGCACGCAGGACAGGGCGCTTGCCGAAGCAATCGGTCTGCGCCATTCGAATCGCGGCCCGTACGCCTCCCGATCGGTGTCGGAGACCGCGCTGTCCACACTGACCTCGGACTCCCCGGGACTCGGTGAACCGACGCCCGATGTCGTATGGATCACCGACACCGACCGCAGACGTGCCCTCGGCGAAATGTAGGTCCGCGCGACGCAGTCGATCATCGACGACACTCCGATGTCCGAAGAGTCGTTCGCGTGGTTTCGCAACGACCGCAGCGACATCGACCGCCACCGTGACGGACTGACTCTTGACGGCCAGGGGATGGCTCCCGCCATGCTGGCTGCGGCCAAGGTCCTTCCCGCACAATCACGGAGCAGCGGGGATGCGTTCTGGCTCAAGAGCACTCGCGACGTACACACCGCCACCGCCACCGCTTACGGCATCATTCGCGTTCCCGACGTTGCCAACCCACAATCACGCCTGGCCGGCGGCCGATTGATCCAACACATCCATCTCGCCGCGACCGCACAGGGAATCGCGATGCAGCACATGAACCAGATCACCGAACGCATCGCCCGTGACGCGGCCTTGCGACAGCCGGACGAATACGGCCCGCAATGGAGCCACGTGATCGGCATTCCCCAGGACGAAGGTCTGGTGTCGCTCCGGATCGGATACCCGGAGCGCGCGGCCGAGCCATCCCCGCGCCGCGCGCTCTCGGACGTGACACGCACAGCGTGACAGTGCAGATCGACGACGCCGAGCTCGACGGCGCGTGACAGTGCCTGCTCGGTGAACATCGTGCTGATGTCCACTCCGGTTCCACCCCACCCTGGCAACCTCACCCCGGCATCGGTCGCCACGTCAGCGTCGCCCTCAGCAACCCACCCGAACAATGAGACAAAACCGACTTGCTACGCTCTGTCAGCGAGAACGGTTCGCATCCCGAGAGCTGGATGCCAGGGAACCCGGTGCGACTCCGGGACTGGCGCGCAACGGTGTGGGTTTCACCTCACGGCATCACACGAGTGACCGCGAGGGTGTTCCCGAGTCCGATACCTGCCGTTCCACCGATGAGTCCATCGCGTACCTCGCGCACAGGTACCCCGACACACCGAGGTAGACGTGTACCTTCCCGGCATCTCACACCATCGCTGCCGGAACGATTTTCACTCGTGACGGCGCCGAGGATCAGGACCCGCTTCACCGCCCGCACTCCGGTTGGCCCAGCCGCCCGGCGCCTACCGCCGCTCGCGCTCACCGGAGTCCTCGCAGCACTGACCTGCCTCAGCCTCGTGACGTCGGTGGCATTCGGGGCCGAACACATCCCGATCTCCGAGGTGTGGCAGACCGTCATCGGCAGGTTCACCGGCAACGAGGTCGACGCCGCCTACTCGGTGATCG
Organism: Gordonia sp. NPDC003504; assembly: GCF_053587995.1. Taxonomy (NCBI): domain Bacteria; kingdom Bacillati; phylum Actinomycetota; class Actinomycetes; order Mycobacteriales; family Gordoniaceae; genus Gordonia; species Gordonia sp. NPDC003504. The sequence goes on along the minus strand of NZ_JBSFPC010000009.1, from coordinate 135,098 downwards.
TGTGGGATCTGCGTCTGCCCCGCTCGATCCTGGCCGCGATCGTCGGGGCCGGACTCGCCCTGGCCGGCGCCGTGATGCAGGTGCTGGTGCGCAATCCGCTCGCGGAGCCGTACCTGCTGGGTGTCTCCGCCGGAGCCGCCGTCGGCGCAACCGCGGTACTGACGATGGGAGCCCTTGCCGGACTGGGGATCTGGGCGCTGACCGGCGGCGCACTCATCGGAGCGCTGGTCGCCACCGTGACCGTGTACTCCGTTGCGTTGGCCCAGGGCGGGCTGACTCCGATCCGGCTGATCCTGTCCGGAGTCGTGTTGTCGTCGGCGTTCATGTCGTTGTCGTCGCTGATGGTCTTCTCCGCCGGCGACCCGCAGGCCGCAGAGGGGGTGATGTTCTGGATGCTGGGCAGTGTCGCCGGGGCGACCTGGGCAAAGGTCCCGCTGGCCGGAGTGGTCGTGCTGACCACATTGCTCGGCATGCTCCTGATCCATTCCTGGCTTGATGCCTACGCGACGGGCAATGACACCGCTTCCTCTCTGGGCGTACCCGTCGCCGCGCTGCGCACCGGCTTGTTCGTGGTCCAGGGCGTGCTGGTCGGCGTACTCGTGGCCGTGTCGGGTGGAATCGGGTTCGTGGGCCTGATCATTCCCCACGCGGCCCGCATGCTGGTGGGGGCCACGCATCGCGCGATGCTGCCGGTCGCCGTGTGCGGCGGAGCGCTGTTCCTGGTGTGGGTGGACGTCATCTCCCGGGTGGCGGCCGCACCGCGGGAGATGCCGTTGGGCATCGTCACCGGACTCATCGGTGCCCCGGTATTCCTCTACCTCATGGGTCGTCGTCGGTACTCCTTCGGTAGTGGCGGATGAGCGTCCCGGCGGCCATCGCAGCCCCTGAGGTGTCGCTGACCGCGTGCGGTGTCGAATGCCGACGCGGCGGCCGAGTCATCGTCTCTGGCGTCCATGTGTCGGTTCCGGCGGCGACGCGCCTGGCCCTCATCGGTCCGAACGGCGCCGGCAAGACCACCCTGCTGCGGGTACTCGCCGGACTCGAGGCACCGGCGGCCGGGACCGTCCGTCTCGGTGCCGACGACCTGCACGCGATGCGTCCACGGCAGCGAGCGCGTATGGTCGCCGTCGTCGGCCAGGAGGAGCAGCCCTCGGCCGAACTCACACTGACCGAAGCCGTGGGACTGGGACGGACGCCGCACCGCAGCCCGTGGGCCCCCGCCGGAGACGCCGAGCGTGAGATCATCACTCGCGCACTGCAAACGGTTGGGCTCGCAGGCGCTGAACAACGATCGTGCACACAGCTATCCGGCGGCGAACGTCATCGTGTGGTGCTCGCCCGAGCGCTCGCGCAGGACACGCCGATTCTTGTCCTCGACGAACCGACCAACCACCTCGACGCCGCGTGGCGACTTCGTCTGATGCGCATTCTCGACGAACTCGACGCCACCATCGTCGCCGCCATGCACGACCTCGACCTGGTGCTGCGGCATTTCGATCAGGTCGCCGTCATCGCCGACGGCGGCATCGTCGCCGTCGGCACACCGACAGAGGTCCTCGACTCCGAACTGCTGCGCACCGTCTTCTCAGTGCACGGCGACGTCGTGCACCACCCCCGAACCGGAAAACCCCACCTGCTGCTCACCGATGCAGAATCCGCCGACGACACCGATCAAGGATGACAACTCAGATGATTACCGCCCAGCGCCATATTCCCGCCGTAGGCCTCGCCGTCACCGCACTGGTATTGGGGCTCACCGCGTGTGGCTCCGACACCGAGACCGGCGCATCTGCTGACACAGTCACCGTCACCAATTGTGGTGAGGATGTCACCTACGACCAGCCACTCGAGCGCCTCTTCGTCAATGACGGTGGCATGATCGCCATCTCCCTGGCCGCGGGCGCTGCGGACCAGATCGTGGCAGTGAGTTCGATGGCACGCGACGCCGACGTGCTGCGACTCGAGTACGGCGCTCAGGTCGACGAACTCAAGCAGGTGGCGCCCGAGCAACCGACATTGGAGAACATCGTCGGAGCGAGGCCGCAGGTGCTCTACGCCGGATACAACTACGGCATGAGTGAATCCCGTGGCATCACGCCCGAGATCCTCGCCCAGCACGGCATCGATGTCTATCAACTGTCCGAGGCATGCCGTCAGGTCAACGGCGAGAGTGCACGCGGCACAATGGATCCCTGGGTCGCACTCGATACCGACCTCCGCAACATCGGGACCATCACCGCCAACGCCGATGTCGGCGCACAGGCTGCCGACGATGTCCAGACCCGCCTTCAGGCGCTTCGCGCGGCCCCGCAGCCCACTGACAAGCCCACCGTCTTCCTGTTCGACAGCGGCACCGACACGGTCTTCTCGTCCGGGTCCTTCGGTGGCCCTCAGGGAATCATCGACGCCGCCGGTGCGCGCAACGCCACCGAGGATGTGCAGGACACCTGGACCACCGTCAGCTGGGAGCGTGTGGCGACCGCCGACCCCGATGTGATCGCGTTCGTCGATTATCCCGGACAGTCCGTCGAGGAGAAGATCGCGGCGCTGCGCAGCAACCCGGCAAGCCGAAACCTCCGCGCCGTCAAGGAAAACCGCTTCATCAATCTCCCCTACGCCATGTGGGTGTCGAGTCCCCTGAACATCGATTCCGCGGAAATCCTGCGTAAGGTCTTCGAGGCCCACGACCTCGCTCCGCAGTCCCGGATCACGCCGACACTGGACGTCAGGCGACTCGGACTCGGCGGCAACGACTGGCTGACCTACTGAGTCATTCGTTCTCCGACTACGTCGCCACCGGGACCTTTCGGTACGCGGGCTTCGGCAACCGAATCCGATGTGATCGTTGCCGGCTCGGCCTACCGATCACTCGGGGCCACCTCGGCGAATACCCCTGCGGGTGGTGTTGGGGCACCGGGTGTCGTAACGGGATCGCCAAGCCGAGAGGACGCCATCATGACCACCACCGACCCCGACGCCCCCGGTACCGTCACCCGCCCTCCCATCCAGCCGGCTTCACTCCGGTCTGTACCTCGGAGTTCGTCACCTTCGCCGCGATGTGAGGACGAATTCCGTTCCTACAAATCCAGCGTGCGCCCTGGCGATCGTCAATCACCCGCCGGACCATCGATCACCCAGTGCGGCAACAGTTCAGTCGAGGACGCGGTCGTCTTGAAGGAACTCCACGAGTATCCCGTCTGGGTCGGTGATGAAGAAGTACCGCACGCCGGTGCGCCCCTCGGTGATGGTGGTCGAGGCCGGACACAGACCGCGCTCGGTGAAGTCGCGTAGGCATTCGTCGACGGAATCCACTTGCAGACCAAAGTGCTTCACTCCGATCTTGGGGAGATCGGTGATCAGTTCGCGGGCCGCTTGCGGCAGCGGTTGCGATGCGGCGAAGGTGAACAACTCGAGAATCACCCCGTCGAGGCGCAGGTGGGAGACCGACATGGATGCGTCGGGAGCGTCGTACCGCAGCACCTCCCGGAAGCCGAACTGTGCGTAGAACCGAGTCGACCTCTCGATCGACGCCACACTGATCGCCACATGGTGGACGGAGAATCGCATTCGACAACTATCCCGGCCGACACCGCCGGCGCACAAATCCCCTCCCGAGCCGGCTAAGGCGATCTGTCAGCTCGCTCACCGTCACCGTCGGCCCGGGCTGCTCTTTGTCATGCTGTCGATCCAGCTGGGGTGCCGGCTTCGCGATGGTGCGCCGGATCTTTCGCGAGAAGACACGCCGTCTCGGAGCCGTTGCTGAATGTCAGTGATGACCGGTTCGGGGCAGAGCCCAACCGCAAGTCACCTGGGCGGGCCGGACATTCGACGCCGACCCGGGTCGATCACGCCGCGTCGCAGAAGCGCAGTCGCACCGCCCCGGGGCGCCTCGTCACCTCTCGTCGTCCGGGACCCCGGCTGACGCCACTCACGGTGCACTACATACCCGCGGCGCCGTCGAGGGCGACCTCGGTCGCAGGCCCGTGCGCTTCTCCGATCGGCCACCGCACGTTGATGAGCACACCCGCGACCACCGCGACGGAGGCCAGGATCGCCGCGGCCACGTAGAAGCCCGTACTCTGCCCGTGGACCATTGCCTGTGCTTGCACGGTCGCCATGTCTGCGGGACCGTGAATCGACGACAGGTGGCCGGTCACGTACGAGGCGGCGGCGGTGGCGGCGATGGTGTTCAACAGTGCGGTACCGATGGCACCGCCGACCTGCTGCGAGGTGTTGACCATCGCCGAAGCCACGCCCGCGTCACGCGGTTCGACGCCGTAGGTGGCGAGGTTGATCGACGTCATGAAGACCGTGCCCATCCCCATGCCGAGGACCAACAACGCCGGGAACACCACGGTCCAGTAGCGCGTCGACTCGGCCGAGATCTGACTGAGCAGCAGCATGCCGCAGGAGGCGAGGAGTGCACCGGGGACGATGAGGAATCGCGGGGGTACCCGGGTGATCAGCCGGGCCGCGATCTGGGTGGAGCCCAGCAGCATCCCGAATACCATCGGCAGGAAGGCCACGCCCGCACTCAGCGGTGAATAGTGGTGCACCACTTGCATATAGAGCGTGAGGAACAGGAAGGAGCCGAACATCGCGGTCGTCGCCAGTGCGACGCTGAGGTAGGCGCCACCGCGGGCGCGGTCGGCGACGACCCGCAGCGGCAGGAGCGGGTGCGGGCTGCGGGCCTGCCAGGCCACAAAGGCCACCAGCAGGACGACTGCCGCGACCAGGCAGGTGACCGTGCCGGTGTCACCCCAACCCTCTTCGGCCGCTCGGCTGAATCCGTAGACGACGAGGGCCAGGCCGCTGCCGCCGAGGATCACTCCGAGGATGTCGAGACCCGGGGCGTGGTCGTGGGCACGGGCCGGTTCCTTGATTTCGACGATGGCACCGAACAGCGCAATTGCGGCGAACACCACGTTGATGTACATGGTCCAGCGCCAATCGAGGACCTGGGTCAGCAGCCCACCGAGCAACAGCCCGATCGCGGCGCCGCCACCGGCGATGGCGCCGAAGATGCCGAACGCTCGCGCGCGCTCCTTCGGCGACGTGAACGTCACCGTCAACAACGACAGTGCAGCGGGGGCCAGCAGCGCACCGAACGCACCCTGCAACGCCCGCGCACCGAACAGCATGGCCTCGTTCACCGCGGCACCACCGAGTGCTGAGGCGGCGGCGAATCCGACCAGGCCGACCATCAACGCCCGACGACGCCCCCACAGATCGGCGATGCGGCCACCGAAGAGCAACAAACCACCGAATGCCAGGGCGTAGGCGGTGATCACCCACTGCTGGTTGGCCGTGGTGATACCGAGATCGACCTTGGCATCGGGCAGGGCGATCTAGACGACGGTGCCGTCGAGCACGACCATCAACTGCGCGATGCAGATGAACACCAACGCTTTCCAGCGCCGTGGGTCGGGTTCGGCAGGGGGCACCGAGTTCTGGTGTGGCGAGTTCTCAGGTGCTGAGTTCTGCGGCGATGCGGAGGAGGACATTCACGACTCGCTTGCGTCGAGGTGGCTCGGTGCCACGTCGGATTCCGTCGATTGCCGGCCATCCGCCGCGGCTACCGGAGGTGCGGACTCCACTTAGCCTACCCGGCCATGCCCGTCTGCCACAGTGCCCCGGAGATCCGCGGTTCTCTCACTCCTCGTCGAGCCATCGGCGCCGTTCCTTCTTGTTCGCAAAAGCGACTCTCTACCTTCATTTTTTACGATTCGATGACCATTCCCGACAATCGTCGATTGTGGCCGTCTGCGCACGTACGGTAGCCCCGTCACATCCGACCGATACCCGCGCGAAGACGAGGACAACCGTCATGTCCGAATCTGATCTGATCACTTTCGAAACGAGCCGCGCGCGGTCGTCACCGGGATCCTCGGGCGGTCGCTCAGGCCTGCGCGGCCTGAGCCAAGGACGTCCGCACCTGTTGGTCGGAGAGCTGCTCGAAATGATCGTAGGCACCCCCGACGCCGTGGAAGTCCCGCGGCAGCAGCGGGCAGATGACCTCGGCCACCTCGGTGAGGCGGGCCACCGCGTCGGGCGGGGCCACGGGCACTGCGATCACCACATCCGCTGCGCCGGATCTTCGGAGCGCACCGACGGCCGCCCGCGCCGTCGCTCCGGTGGCGATGCCGTCGTCGACCACCACCACGGTCCTCCCGCGGACGTCGACGGCGGGTCGGCTGCCGCGGTAGGCGGTGGCACGCCGTTGCAGTTCGGCGCGTTCGGTATCGATGACGCGCTGCAGATCCTCCGACGACGTGCCGGTGGCCCGGATGATGTCGTCGTTGGTGACCACCACCCCATCACTGCTGATCGCACCCGCGGCCAGTTCCGGCTGACCGGGCACCCCGAGCTTCCGCACGATGTACACATCCAGCGGAGCATGAAGATACTTCGCCACCGGCACGGCCACCGGAACCCCGCCGCGCGGTAGCGCCAGGACCACGACCGATCGATCACGAAGTGAGCCACAGTGATCGGCGAGCGCACGCCCGGCCTGCTCCCGATCCCGATATCGCCGTCGGGTCATCATCGACCTCCTCAGGTGCGTGACGCCCCACGTACCACCGTTGCGCGAACCAAGGCCGCCACGACGATTATCCACCCGGCGGGTGCAGATCCGTGCCGTGTCACACGATGTCGGTGGGGTGCGTCGGTTCGTCGCCGCCCAGAGCGCCGCGCCCCAGTCCGAGTTCGTGCTCCATGGCACGACGAACCAGCCTGCCCCGGTCGGGTGCACCGGCGTAGTGCACGAGGGCGTGCGCATTGACGCCGTCGATCATTCCCAGGAACTGCCAGGCGACATCGCCGGGTTCGTCGGTGGTGAATTCACCGGCGGCGGTTCCTTCCTCAATGATGCCCACCACCAGCGCCTGCCAGGAGTCCATCACCGCACGCACCGCCGCCGCCAAAGCCTCGTTGATCCGCCCGAGACTGAAGGCGTCGGCCCAGACCGCGGTGACCTCGTCGCGCGAGGGTTCCAGCAACGTTGCGATGAGCAGCCGCAGTTTCTCGGTGGCGGTCGCGCCCTCCCCGATGATCTCCACGATCTCGCCGACCTCGGCGGTGGTGATCGCCGTGAAGGTGGACGCCACGAGTTCGTCCATGTTCGGCTCGTAATGCGCGACCAGAGCCGGTGCAACACCGACGCGCGCGGCAACCGAACGCAACGTCAGCGCGGACAGGCCCGATGTCCGGGCCAGATCTCCTGCGGAAGAACGTATCTCGGCCGCTCGCTCGGCCGGCGACTTGCGCGCGGCCCGGGGACGCACACCACGTGATACCTGAACCATGCAGCGATCATCGACGCTGTTGGTCGCCGAGTCAACAGCTATTGACCTCCTGGCCAATAATTTCGTCGGACCCCTTGACGCCCACCTCCCTGCGACCTACCCTCGTAGTTATTGACCACTCGATCAATACTGAGAGGCTTCACCGATGTCGTGGACCATGCCCGCCGAGACTGCTCGGCACGAGCGCGTGTGGATGGCGTTCCCGAGAACCAACACCACCCTGACCGAGAGCGCATCAGAGGCCGAGACCGCCTATGCGGCTTGGAGTCTCGTTGCCAACACCGTTGCCGATTTCGAGCCGGTGAGCATGGTCGTCGACCCGACCGAGATGACCCGCGCCCGCGCGATGCTCAGCAACACCGTCGAGATCATCGAAGCACCTCTCGACGATGCCTGGATGCGCGACATCGGCCCGACGTTCGTCACCGACGACGTCACCGGCCGGCTCGCCGCCGTGGACTGGACCTTCAACGGCTGGGGCGCGCAGGACTGGGCCCAGTGGGACAACGATCGTCGGATCGGTCGGCTCGTCGCCGCGGCGGCAGACGTACCGGTGATCAGCTCGATGCTCGTCCAGGAGGGCGGCGCCATTCACGTCGACGGTGAGGGCACCGTACTCGTCACCGAGACCGTCCAGCTCGATCCGCACCGAAACCCTTATGCCACAAAAGAAACGATCGAGGCCGAACTCGAGCGCACCATCGGGGCGCGAAAGGTCATCTGGCTGCCGCGGGGACTGACTCGCGACTACGAGCGGTTCGGTACCCGCGGACACATCGACATGGTCGCCACCATCGCCTCCCCCGGCACGCTGCTCCTGCACCAGCAGAACAACCCCGAGCACCCCGACCATCAGGTGATGCTCGATCTGCGTGAGTTCCTGGCGGGCACGACCGACGCCGCCGGACGCCCGTGGACCATCGTCGATCTGCCCGCACCGGAGGTCATTCGGGACGCGGACGGCTTCGTCGACTACAGCTACATCAACCACCTCGTGGTCAACGACGGCGTGATCGCATGCGGCTACGGCGAACCGGCAGCCGACGCGCATGCCGTCGAGATCCTCGCCTCGGCGTATCCCGGTCGCCGCGTCGTCACCATCGACGCCCGCGAGATCCTCGCCAGGGGCGGTGGCATCCACTGCATCACCCAGCAGCAACCGGCCGTCGGGACCACCCGATGAGCACGGCCATCCCGACCGCCGGCGACATCTCGACACCACCGCTGGTCGAGGCGACGGTCGCCGAACTGGGCGCGGCCCTGGCCGACGGTACCGTGACCAGCGTCGAACTCGTCGCCGGATACCTCAATCGAATCGCACGGTATGACCGGCACGGACCGACCCTGAACGCCGTACCCGTCCTCAACCCCGAGATGTTCGCCGAGGCACGCGCGAGCGATGAGCGCCGGGCGCGCGGCGAGTCCCGCGGCCCCCTCGACGGGATTCCCTACACCGCCAAGGACAGCTACCGGGTGACCGGGCTACCCGTCGCGTCCGGCTCACCCGCATTCGAGCATCTTCTCGCCGGATCGGATGCCTTTGCCGTCGAGCAACTGCGCCGTGCCGGCGCGATCTGCATCGGATTGACCAACATGCCCCCGATGGCCAACGGCGGCATGCAACGGGGTGTCTACGGTCGCGCCGAAAGCCCCTATAACCCACGGTTTCTCGCGTCCGCGTATCTGTCCGGTTCGTCCAACGGGTCCGGGGTGTCGACGGCGGCGAGCATGGCGGCATTCGGATTGGGTGAGGAAACGTGGTCGAGTGGGCGGTCACCCGCGTCGAACAATGCGCTCGTCGCCTATACCCCGTCACGTGGCGTCATCTCGGTGCGCGGTAACTGGCCACTGACACCCACCATGGACGTCGTGGTCCCCCAGACCCGCACCATGGACGACCTTCTGGCGCTCCTCGATGTCCTGGTGGTCGACGATCCGCAGACCCGCGGCGACTTCTGGCGCACCCAACCATGGGTGACGTTGCCGGCCGCATCCGAGGTGCGGCCACCCTCCTATCTCGACCTCCGCGATCCAGAGTCCCTGCGGGGCAGGCAGTTCGGTGTTCCACGCATCCTGCTGGGCGATGACGATGAGGCCGGTTGGCCGATCACGCCGCGGCCATCGGTCATCGCGCTATGGGAGCGGGCGCGGGCCGATCTGGAGGCGGCCGGCGCAACGGTGATCGAGGTCGACTTCCCGGCTCTGACCAACTACGAACTCGACCGGCCGAGTGCCCGCGACGGATACGCCCGCGGCATTCTGCCGGACGGTTTCTTCGACGCGGAGATGTGGGATCTGACCACCTGGTCGTGGAACGACTTTCTGCAGGCCACCGGCGACGACTCCCTCGATCGGCTGGCCGAGGTGGACGGGGACCTGATCTTCCCTCTCCCCGACGGCGCCATCCCCGACGAACTCGGCGGCTATTACGCCCGCTACAACCTGGACATCGGCGAGTACCCGGCCCGCGCGGCCCGTGGCATCACCCCACTCGAGGAGATCCCCGGCCTCGCCGACGGCGTGCGCGGTCTCGAGGAGTCGCGCCGCATCGATCTCGAGGAGTGGCTCGACGACCTCGGTCTCGACGCGCTGGTGTTTCCGTCGGCGCTCGATGTTGGCGCGGCAGACGCGGACACCAATCCGGACTCGCACGAGCGGGCAATGGCCAACGGTGTGTGGGTGTCCACCGGCAACACCATGATTCGGCACTACGGCGTCCCGACCGTGAACGTCACGATGGGGACGATGGCCGACATCGGCATGCCGGTCAACCTGACCTTCGCGGGTCGGGCGTACAGCGACAACGCCCTGTTGGCATACGCCTGGGCCTACGAACAGGTGTCGCGCCGACGCGTGCCACCGTCGTCGACGCCGGAACTTCCGGGGCTCCACCGGCCCGCCCCTTCCACCGGCGGGCCGACGCCGACCCTGTCGGTGCACGCGGACGCACGTATTTCGGGCGACGTCACCACGATCGAGGTGTCCGGGACCACCGACGCCGCATTGCTCCAGATATTCGTCAACGGTGAGGCCGTGGCACCGCACCGCGACGCGCGCGCCTTCACGGCGACCACCGAGATCCCGACGGCCGAACTAGAACGTCGCCATTCCCAGTGGCGAGATCCCTACGGAGCCATCGTGATGGCGGTCGCGACCTCATCCGGCGGCACCGCCACCGCCGAGTATCTCGTCGTCGGCGGTATCGCCTGAGCGCTGTCAACGTAATTCCGGGCGCTGTCAACGACATTGAGGGCGCTGTCAACCCGATCGGAGTTGACAGCGCCCTCGGCTACGTTGACAGCGCCCTCGCTTGCGTTCACAGCGCCCTCGCTTGCGTTGACAGCGCTTTAGTACACCGGCGGTTCTCCCTCGGCGGCCGGGCCTTTCTCAATCGGCGTGTGCTCGATCATCGACTTGTAGGCGTGGTTCTCGTGCCGGATCATCTTGACGAAGAAGGCGACGAACAGCACCACCGCGAGGATGAACACCACCCAGACGCCCACCGAGTTGCCACCGAAGGTGTACACCACATCGGCGTCGTCGTAGGAATCAATCGGATTGAACATGTCAGTTCGCCTCCTCGATCACCAGTACCGTTGTCTCCGTGCGCATCGCGGTCACCGGTGTGCCTTCCGGATAGGGCGTTGCCGGGACCTCTGCCAAGTCCAGTCCGTGCTCCTCGACCTCCGGCGGGATGCGCAGCAGACCGACCTTCTTGAGTCCGAGAGACACCAGATATGCCGGAATGAATCCCATCGCCACGAACACGAGACCGCCGACCAGCTGCCCCCACAGCGAAATACTCGGATTCCCATCCGTGTTCGGGTAGCCGGCCAGGAAGACGCCGGCCATGACCACCGAGTAGAGACCGATACCACCGTGCACGGCGACAGCACCGACGACGTCGTCGATCTTGAAGCGCTCCAGCAACTTTCCGATGTAGGGCACCAGCGCTCCGGCAGCGAGCGCGAGGATGAAGGCCAGTGCCGGGTGATAGAGGTCCATTCCCGAGGCCACTCCGATCACGCCGGCCAGTCCACCGGAGATGGTCCAGAACGGTTCACCGCGGGAGGCGATATAGGCGCCGATGATTCCGCCCGCCAATCCCATCAGCGTGTTGAAAGCGAAGGCGGACAACGTGGTCGGGCTGCCGTAGATCGTCGCGTAGCCACCGGGACCGTAGATCACGCAGCCCATCAGGAAGCCGAAGAAGCCGGCGAAGATCAGCATCAACCCGACCATGGTGAGCGGTAGGTTGTGGGGCCGGATGGTGACGGCGGTGCCGTCCTCCCGGAAACGGCCCACGCGTGGCCCGAGGTTGATGAGGATACCCAGCGCGGCGAAACCGGCGATGGTGTGCACGCATCCCGCGGCACCCACGTCGTGGAAACCCATCTTGGTGAGCATCCATCCCGCACCGTGCCAACCCCAGGCAGCACCGATGATCCACACGACCGAACCGACCATGACGGTCAGGATCAGGAAACCGCTGGTGCGGATGCGTTCGAGGACGGCACCGGACATGATCGATCCGGTGGTGGCGGCGAACAGTGCGAACGCTCCCCAGAAGATGCCGCTCGACGAGTCCTGCACGTTGGGGCCCATGTTGTCGCTCCACGGCAACGCGGCCTTGGCGGCATCGTTGAACTCGATGAAGCCGCTGGGCATGGCGTTGTAGAGGAACCAACCGACGAAGAAGAACGATGCGACGATCGTCGCGAAGGCCAGCAGGTTCTTCATGGCGGTGGCCAGTACGTTCTTCGAGCGCGACGCGCCGACCTCATAGGCGAGAAATCCTGCGTGGATGAACATCATCAACGCGATCGAGACCCAGTAGAAAAATTCATTGTTGACCGACGTCATCGTCGTCAAAGCATCATCGACTTCCGGTGGCAAGGCAGACCTCCGCTGAACGATAAGGTTTCACATCAGTGTTCAAGGCGTACCGACGGTGTACGCAGATCTGACCTTAGGGCAGTGTTCGTCTCGCGATGATTCCCGAACAGTAAAAACGACGTAAACCGGACGAACCTCTGATCCGACGAGTCGCCCAGGGAGTTCGGGTCACCGCCGAGTCGGCGACACCGGATGTGCCGCGATCGTGGCGGCCCACTTCTCGACGTCATCCCAGTCGCGGTGATCCCCCGGACGAGCACCCATGGCCCACATCACCATTCGGAACCGACGTTCGGGTGGGCGGCCGAAACTTCCCGCGAACGGGTGGTACTCGACCGCGTCGATCCGGTCCCGCAGAGCTGCGATCGCCGGTGGCACCTTGGTACGGAAGATCGCGCCGATCGGTCCGCGCAACGTCGGTCCCATCCCCAGCGAGAAGAGCCACACCGGTCGTTGACGCAGGTCCTGCTCGTTCTCATCGACGAAGGCGGCGAACTCCGGTAAGAAGTCACCATTGTGAATGGCGCTACCCGCGACCACGACATCGAACGACGACGTGTCGGGGCGATCGGCGACCGATGCGACGCTCACCGACATGGCCGACTCGCTCAGGTGCTCACCGAGACGTTCGGCCACTTCGGCGGTCGACCCGTCCGCGCTGGCGTACGCGACGAGTACCGATGACGTCATCACCCTATGATCGCGCACGACGTCCCGACGGAGAAGAGGCCAACGTCCCCGGCTCTCCGTGGATCGTGCTCACCCGGACGTCATACGACGGTAACGATGCACAAAACGGCGCAGGATCATCGCCGGATGCCGGGCATCATGCTCACGCGCCGAGGCCTTCAAGGACTCGGCCGACTCCGGATCGAAGTACCCGAAGTCGCGGTAGACGTCGATGCGGGTCGCCAGGCTGTCCGCGTCGAGCTCCGGATGAAACTGTGTGGCATACACATTCGCGCCCACCCGGAATGCCTGCACCGGGCAGGCCGGTGACGTGGCGAGGTGGACGGCGAACTCGGGCAATGCCGAGGCCGCCTCCTTGTGTCCGCCGTAGGCGTCGAAAGTGTCGGGCAGCCCGGCGAACAGCGGATCATCGTGGCCGGCCGCGGTCAGGCTCACCGTTGTCGCCCCCACCGGTTCACCGTGGCTGCGATCGATCGTCGCGCCGATCACCGAACCCAAGGCGCCCACGCCGTAACAACAACCGAGAAAGGGGAAGTCGGAGTCGACGATGCGCCCGAGAAGGTCGACGAGTTCACTCTCGACGCGTCGTTGGGTGGTGGTCTTGTCCCCCACCGTATCGCTGACGTTGTATGGGCCGCCGCCCAGGATGATCCCCGACCATTCGTCGAGATCGATTGTCCCCAAAGGGCGTTGTGTCAGATTGATTCCGTGTAACTCGGACGGGGCGAGTTCGCCGAGCCGGAGCACCGAACTGTACTCGTCGGCCGCCGCGTCGGGTTCCGCGCGGATGGACAGAAGAAGGTACGGCGCGGTCGTGGACATGGCTCTCGCTGCCGGAGCTCCGATGACCTCGTCCGACGCGCTCCGATCAACGCGGACCTTCCCACTCTACCTGTGCGGCCGCGCATCCCGCCCGTGCGGACCGTCTGCGGATCGGCCGTGGCGGTGCGTGGGTTGCAGCGTCATCTCACCGGGTCTCGACACCTCCTCAGCTTCGCTTCGTCGGGCTCGACCAACGGGAGCAGGCGCGCGTTCCGACCAGCGGGTGGTAGCGCGTTCCGACCTGCGGGCGGTGGATCGCCGCGACGAGGTGGGTGGGTTGCAGCGTCACCGCACCGGGTCTCGACACCTCCTCAGCTTCGCTTCGTCGGGCTCGACCAGCGGCGGGAGGTGGCCCGGCCCAACCGGCGGGAATCCCACTACTACAGAACGACGAGTCCACGCGCGGCGAACTGGCCCTGCACCCGGGCGATGAGATCGGCATCCGGGACGGGTGTGTCGGCCAGCAGGTAGGGCTCACCGGTCGCGGCCCACTTCTCGCGGCCCAGCTGATGAAACGGCAGCACCTCGACGCGCTCCACACCATCGAGACCGGCGACGATGTCGGCGACGGCCTCGACGTTCTCGACGGCATCGGTCAGTCCGGGTACCAGGACGAAGCGGATCCACATGCGCTTTCCTCGGTCGGAGAGCCGTCGGGCGAACGTCAGTGTGGGGGCCAGTTCCCGACCGGTGACGCGCCGATACGTGTCCGGGAGACCGGATTTGATGTCAAGCAGGTACAGGTCGACGGTGTCGAGGTCGTCGTCGCCCAGGCGCGACCCGAGCATGCCGTTGGTGTCGAGGGCGGTGTGGATTCCGGCCTCGTGGCAGCGGGAGAAGATGTTCACCACGAATCGGGCCTGGAGCAGCGGTTCACCGCCGGAGATCGTCAGGCCGCCGCCGGTCACGTCCATGACGGTGCGATAGCGCATCACCCGCTCCATCACCTCGTCGACGGTGTGGCGAACGCCGTCCCTCATCCGCCAGGTGTCGGGGTTCTGGCAGTACTGGCACCGCATCCCACACCCCGACAGGAACAGCGTCATACGGGTACCCGGGCCGTCCGCGGCGGTCACCAGGTCCCACGAGTGCACGGCTCCGGACCCATGATCGACGAGACGTTCGCTGGCCGCCACCTCCAGATCGGCGATCTCCATCGGCGGTACGGTCGGCATGCCGACGCCACCGAATCTCTCGGACACCGTCACAGACCTGCGTGGAAGGTCCGCGACAGCACGTCGAGTTGCTGTTCCCGGCTCAATCGCACGAAGTTGACCGCATATCCGGATACGCGGATCGTCAACTGCGGGTAGCGCTCCGGGTGTTCCATCGCGTCCTCGAGGGTTTCGCGGTTCAGCACGTTGATGTTGACGTGGAATCCGTGGGACACGTTGTAGGCGTCGAGGATGCCGACGAGATTGTGCACCTGCTCGTCGCGGGTACGCCCCAGCCCCGACGGGACGACCGATGTGGTGAGCGAGATACCGTCCTGCGCATCGGCATACGGAATCTTGGCGACCGACAACGCCGACGCCATCACCCCGTGCACATCCCGTCCGTTCATCGGGTTGGCCCCGGGAGCGAATGGTTCGCCGAGCCGTCGTCCGTCGGGGGTGTTGCCGGTGTGCTTGCCGTACACCACATTCGAGGTGATCGTCAGCACCGACTGGGTGTGCCGGGCATGCCGATAGGTCTGCTGGGCGCGGATCTTGGTCATGAACCGGTGCACCAGGTCGACCGCGATGTCATCGACGCGGTCGTCGTCGTTGCCGAAGCAGGGGAACTCGCCACTGACGCGATAGTCGACGACGAGGCCGGTCTCGTCACGGACCGGACGGACCGTCGCATACTTGATCGCCGACAACGAGTCCGCCGCCACCGACAGGCCGGCGATCCCACATGCCATGGTGCGCAGCACAACCCGATCATGCAGGGCCATCTCGATGCGCTCGTAGGCGTACTTGTCATGCATGTAGTGAATGCAGTTGAGCGCATCGACGTAAGTCTCGGCAAGCCAGTCCAGCAAGCGGTCGTACGCGGCGAGCACCGCGTCGAATTCCAGGACGTCACCGGCCGCCGGGGAACTCGCCGGCGCGATCTGAGCGCCGGAGATCTCGTCGCGACCGCCATTGATCGCATACAACAGCGCCTTGGCGAGGTTGACGCGGGCACCGAAGAACTGCATCTGCTTACCGACCGCCATCGCCGACACGCAACACGCGATCGCGGTGTCGTCACCCCACGATTCGCGGAGGAGTTCGTCGGACTCATATTGGATGGCGGAGGTGTCGATGGATACCTCGGCGCAGAAGTCCTTGAATCCCTGAGGAAGTCGCGGAGACCACAGCACGGTGAGATTCGGTTCGGGCGCGGGTCCGAGGTTGTAGAGGGTCTGCAGGTAACGGAACGAGGTCCGGGTGACCAATGGGCGACCGTCCTCACCGATACCGCCGATGCTCTCGGTGACCCAGGTCGGATCGCCGGAGAACAACGCGTCGTAGTCCGGCGTCCGGAGGAACCGGACGATCCGCAGCTTGATCACGAAGTCGTCGATGATCTCCTGCGCCGACTCCTCGGTCAGGATGCCATCGGCGATGTCACGTTCGAGGTAGATGTCGACGAACGTCGACGTGCGGCCCAGCGACATCGCGGCGCCGTTCTGCTCCTTCACCGCCGCGAGGTAGCCAAAATACAGCCACTGCACGGCCTCTCGGGCCGTGGTCGCCGGACCGGAGATGTCGTACCCGTAGGACGCCGCCATCTCCTTGAGCTCACCGAGCGCCCTGATCTGCTCGGCGTTCTCCTCACGGTCGCGGATCACGTCCTCGGTCGAGGGCTCCATGTCGAGGTCGATGCGGTCGACCTTCTTGGCGTCGATCAGCGCGTCCACCCCGTACAGCGCCACCCGTCGATAGTCGCCGATGATCCGGCCGCGGCCGTAGGCGTCGGGTAGGCCGGTCACGATGTGGGAGCTGCGTGCCGCCCGCACATTGGGGGGATAGACGTCGAAGACGGCCTCGTTGTGGGTCTTTCGGTACTTCGTGAAGATCTCGGCGAGCTCCGGTGGGACCGGGTATCCGTAGGTGTCGAGTTCCTTGACGACCATCCGCCAGCCACCGAACGGCATGATCGCCCGTTTCAGTGGTGCGTCGGTCTGCAATCCGACGATGATCTCGTTGGGTTCGTCGATGTATCCCGGTCCGTGCGCGGTGATCGCCGCGGGTGTCTCGAAGTCGACGTCGTAGACGCCCTTGCGGCGTTCCTCGGGGAACATCTGCGACAGCCGCGACCAGATCGCGGTGGTGCGGTCCGTGGGCCCGCTCAGGAATGCGGAGTCGCCGTCGTACGGTGTGTAGTTGTCCTGGATGAAGCCGCGGACGTCGATGCGGTCGCACCAATCCCCCAGCCGGAATCCATGCCATGCACTCAGGCGGGGATCGGTGTGACCGTCGCGGATTGTCGGATCGGTGACTCGCTCAGTGCTCATGATCTCGCCCTCTCGACCGGGGTCATCCGTCCGCGGGATCACCCGCGGGGCGAACTCGGCGCTGGTTTCGCTTACGTCAACGGTACGACCGTGAGCGCATAACTGCACGTCAGAAGGGTACAAGGTCCTATGTGTCGTCCACGGAATCCACGTCGCGACAGCCGGGAACCCCGAGCCTGACTCGCTCATCGATGTCCGAATCCCCAAGTGCCCACGACTCTTATGCCGCTTCTACGCCACGGCGAGCGGCCACCCCGGTCAGAGTTCGGTGGTGATCGGCGCGGGCGTGGCGGCCAACTCGTCGAGCACCGCGATGTTGTGTGCGACGTCGCGGCTTTCCCGCTCGGCGATCTGCGTGACGGCGATGTCGAGGACACCCACCAGCCCGGGAGGGTCGAAGACCAGCCCGCATTCTCCCGACACCTGGAAATCTCGTGCAAGGATGACCGGAGCGCGGGCGAATCCCGGGGTGAACGCGAGAACATGCGCGAATCGCCATGCGCTGTCCCGAAGTTCCCTGATCGCAGCGTTGATCGCGAAGATCTGGTTCTGCTGCAGGACCGCGTAGATCTCGGCCAGTGCCGGCGAGAGCTCGTTGATGTCGGTCACGATGCTGCTCACCTGGCCGGCGAGGACCGCGTTGATCGTCGTGAAGTCGTGGTCGAGATCGGTCAGGCCACCACGACCGGCGACCTCCACCGACGCGATCCCCAGGTCCAGCACGATGTGGGCGGCGATACCGGACAGCATGTGCTGCACGATGATCGGCTCGGGATCGGTGGCGTGCGCGAAGGTGGTGCGCCACGACCGGCTCGGTTTGGGGAACAGGTGCGGGTGAAAATGCCCGTTGAGGGCGTCGAGGTAGCGGGACGCGAACGCGGCGTCGAGGCGGTCCATCCGCGGACCGTCGTCGAACATTCCGTTCTCGACCGCGACGCCGACGGCGAGGGTGATGCGCTTGTACAGCGCCGCGAAGTAGCCGAGCCGACTCGCGGCCGGACCGGCCCAGGCGATGATGCCGTCGAGGGCCACCACCACCTCGTCGATGGTGGTGACGGCCGGGATCGGGTCCGGCGGCGCGACAACTGCGGGACGGGCGGGCATGGGCACGATTATCCGCTGCGGACGCCCGGATGCCCATCCTCCGAATGGCAGATCCAGTGCCCGCCCGGGGCGAGCGATGTCGGGCGGGTCCGCCTGCCTGCTGCACCGACAGTCGGCACCTCCGTACGCTGATCACATGAACGCACGGTCCGCACCGCGCACTCCCGGCACAGTGGATGTCGATAGTGCAGAGGCACAAGATATTTCGCATCGGGATTGGCCGCTGCCCGCAGCGTCGCCGACGGCGGGTTGACCACGTGGACCGGCGCCGCCTGACGGTCAACTGCTCCATCCTGTTCACCGCGGCATCACTGCTGCACCGGCCACGGCACGCCCGCGACGCCGGCTTCGACGCCGTCGAATTCTGGTGGCCGTTCGACGTCGCGGTGCCCGCCGATCGCGACGTCGAGGCGTTCGTGACAGCCGTCGAGGATGCCGGCGTCCGGCTGACCCATCTGAACCTCGCCGCCGGCGATCTCGCCGCCGGTGAACGAGGCCTACTGTCCTCCCCCACGCGCTCCGGTGAGTTCCGCGACAGCGTCGACGTGGCCATGGAGATCGGGAAACGGCTGGGCACAGTCGGTTTCAACGCCCTGTACGGCAATCGCATCGACGGCCTCGAGGCGGCCACGCAGAATGAGCTCGCGACGGAGAACCTCGCGATCGCCGCACGCGCCGCGGCCGCGATCGGTGCGACGATCCTCGTCGAACCCCTCAGCGCCATACCGGCCTATCCCCTGCTGCACGCCGTCGACGCGCTCGCCGTCTGCCATCGGGTTCGCCGGGAGCACGGCGTCGACAACGTGATGCTGCTCGCCGACCTCTATCACCTCGCGGTCAACGGTGACGACCTCGACGAGGTGCTCTCGGTCCATTCCGATCACGTCGGCCACGTCCAACTCGCCGATGCACCCGGACGCGGCGAACCGGGCACCGGAAACCTCGATCTGGCACGGTATGTGCGCATCCTCGACACGCAGTCCTATCGGGGGTGGATCAGCCTGGAGTACCGGGCCACCCGCGCCGATCCGTTCGACTGGCTGTCGGACTTCCCGGCATGACCACCGACACCAGGGAGGAATCACCCATGGCGACAATCACATTCATCGGCCTGGGCATCATGGGCAGCCCGATGGCGATCAACATGGTCCGCGCCGGGCACACCGTGACCGGCTACAACCGCACACCCTCGCGCGCCCGGGCGCTCACCGATGCCGGCGGAGCGACGGCCGCCTCGATCGCCGAGGCCGTGTCCGGCGCCGACATCGTCGCGCTCATGGTGTCCGATGCCGCCGACGTCGAGCAGGTGCTCACCGCCGACGACGGGGTGCTCGCGCACGCCGCACCGGACACCGTCATCATCGACTTCTCCAGCATCGCTCCGGACGCCGCCATCCGGATGGCCGAGCGGGCCGCGTCAGTCGGTCACGCCTTCCTCGACGCTCCGGTATCCGGCGGTGAGGAGGGCGCCATCGCGGGCACGCTGTCGATCATGGTCGGCGGTGCCGAGGACGCATTCGACCGGGCGGCGCCGGTGTTCGAGGCGGTCGGCGCGACGATCGCCCATGTCGGACCGAGTGGCAGCGGGCAGATGGTGAAGGCCGCCAACCAGCTCATCGTGGCCGCCAACATCGAAGCCCTCGCCGAGGCACTGGTCTTGCTCGAAGCGCAGGACGTCGACACCGCGGCCGCCGTTCGGGTGCTGGGCGGAGGGCTGGCCGGGTCGGCGGTGCTCGACACCAAGGCACGGCGCATGCTCGACCGCGACTTCACACCGGGCGGTCGAATCGATCTGCACCACAAGGACCTCGGCAACATGGCCGCGGCGGCACGCGATGCCGGTGTGGTGCTTCCCGTCGGTTCGTTGGTGGCTTCGCTGATGGCGTCGGCGCGCGCCAACGGCGACGGCGGGCTCGACCATTCGGCGCTGTTCCGCGGTGTCGAGCGACTCTCCGGGCGTCTACCGGATCCCTCCGCCTGACCGATCGGCCACCATCGGCGGCAAATCGTGCAACACTCGTTGCCAGAATTGTCGTCTCACGAGGAGCCCCGGCATGCGGACGGACCAGCCCACCTACTGCCGAATCTGCGAACCGTTGTGCGGCATGATCGCCACCGTCGAGGACGGTCGGCTGATCGCGCTGCGCCCGGACAAGGAGCATCCGCTCTCGCGCGGCTTCGCCTGTCCCAAGGGCATCGCCTTCACCGAGATCGTCAATGATCCCGACCGGGTGCTTCATCCGCTGCGGCGAACCCCCGACGGCGACTTTGAGCAGGTGTCGTGGGACAGCGCGCTCGCCGACATCGGTGCCCGTCTCGGCGCGGTGCAGCGTGCGCACGGCAACTCGTCGATCGGGTGGTACTTCGGCAATCCGGCGACCTTCTCCACCGGACACACCCTGTGGACGGCGGCGCTGATGAGTCTGCTCGGCTCGCCGCACGTGTACTCGGCGGGCTCGCAGGACGTGAACAATCGTTTTGTGGCGAGTCACTTCCTCTACGGAAACCCGGTCGCCGCACCGATTCCCGACATCAATCGCACCGACTTCCTGATCATCATCGGCGCCAACCCGATCGTGTCGCACGGCAGCGTGATGAGTTCACCTCGCATCCGCGACGGGTTGCACGCCATCGTGAAACGCGGCGGGGATGTGCTCGTGATCGATCCGCGACGCACCGAGACCGCGCGCGAGTTCGACTGGTTGCCGATCACCCCGGACACCGACGCCCTGTTCCTGCTGTCACTGCTGAACGTGATGTTCACCGAGGGACTCGTCGACGTGGACGAACTGCGCACACGTGCCCGTGGTGTCGACGCCCTCACGCGCACCGCAGCGGGCTTCGCGCCCGAGGACACCGCCGCACGCACCGACATCGATGCCGAAACCGTGCGCGAGATCGCCCGGCGACTCGTGCGCACCGAACGCGCCGCGGTCTACGGACGCATCGGGACCTCGCTGGGCCGGACCGGAACACTGACGACCGCGCTGCTGGACATGGTGAACCTGGTCGCGGGCAATCTGGATGTGGTCGGCGGAAGTATGTTCGGCGACTTGGGGATTCCCGGGCAGCGACTGGCGATCGGCGCCTTGGCGCACGTCCCGGGTTTCACCTGGGCAGGTCGACGCAGCCGGATCGGCAACCTACCCCAGGTCCTCGGTACCGCCCCGGCGTCGGTGATGGCCAAGGAGATCACGACGCCGGGGCGCGGCCAGCTGCGTGCGCTGTTCGTGTCGGCGGGCAATCCCGTGTTGTCGGTCCCCAACGGGGACGAATTACGCAGCGCGCTCGGCGAACTCGATCTGATGGTGTCCCTCGACATCTACCGCAACGAGACGAATGCGCACGCCGACTACATCCTTCCGGCGACCACCATGTACGAGCGCGCCGACTTCCTGCTCCCCTTTCAGGCGTTGTTCACCACCCCGTTCAAACAGGCCACCGAGGCGGTCATCGCACCGATGGGCGAGGCACGGGAGGAATGGACGGTGATCAACGACCTGGTCGCGGCGTTGGCCCGGCGCAGTCCCCTCCTCGCACTGATGCACCTGGGTAACACGGTGTCTCGAGCGGTCGGTGGCCTGCTCACCCCACGTCACGTCTCGGATCTGGTGATTCGCCTCGGCCTGGGTGGTGACCGTTTCGGCATGCGACGCGGCGGTCTGACCTACCGCAGGCTCATCGACGACTTCCCGCACGGCACCGTGGTCGCCGACGGCCTCAGCCCCGGCCGGCTCCGCACGACCGTCACCCACCGCGACCGCAAGGTGCGCCTCGACGCCCCGGAGATCCTCGCCGAACTCGATCGCCTCGACGACGTCGGAGACGAACGATTCCCGTTGCGTCTCATCGGAATGCGTGAGATCCGCTCGGAGAACAGTTGGCAGCACAATGCTCCCCTGCTGCTTCGGGGTGGGCGGACACACTCCGCGCGGATGCACACCCGGGATGCGTTGGACCGTGGTATCGGTGACGGTGAGCTGGTGACCGTGACGTCGCGGCACGGTAGTATCTCGCTGCCGGTGACCCTGACCGACCAGATCAAACGCGGCGTGGTGGCCATCCCGCACGGTTGGGGCCACAACGGTTCCGGCGGGTGGCGCAAGGCCAATGCGGCGGCCGAGACCGATCTCGGGTCCGGTGGCGTCAACGTCAATGCCCTGATCTCCTCGGACCCGGTGGACCTCGAACGGCTTGCCGGGATGGCCAACATGACCGGGGTGCCGATTCAGGTCCTCCCGGTGGACCGCACCTCACGATCACCCGCGGCGAGTTCGGCGCCGGCCGCGAGGTGATGTGCATCGAACTCCCGCGTCGATCGTGCCGACAGTACGGTAGGGAGCAGAGGTCGATCACCTGTCGACCATCCCCAGCGCACGCAAGGGCGACATGACATTCGACGGATTCCCCGAGGCCGCACTCGATTTCTACGACGACCTCGAGATCGACAACACCAAGGCCTTCTGGGAGTCGCACAAGGAGGTGTACCGGACCGCGGTGGCGCAACCGATGACAGCGCTCACCGATGCGCTCGCCGCCGAGTTCGGTCAGGCCAAGATGTTTCGACCGTACCGCGATGTCCGATTCTCAAAGGACAAGTCGCCGTACAAGACTCATCAGGGCGCCTACGTGCCGGTCGCGCCGGCCACCGGGTACTACGTCCAGATCGGCGCGCCCGGTGTGCGGGTGGGCGGTGGCGTCTACGACCTCGGGTCCGAACGATTGTCGGCGCTGAGATCCGCGATCGACAACGAGCGGTCGGGGCGGGAACTGGAGCGGATGCTGACGGCGCTGGCCGAGGCCGGCTGGGAGGTGGGTGGCGACCGGCTCAAGACCGCGCCCCGCGGCTATCCCAAGGACCATCCCCGCATCGAACTCCTCCGTCACAAGACCCTCACCGTGACGCGCGATCACGGATTCGAACCGGTCATCCACACGTCCGCACTCGTCGACGTGGTCCGTGCCGACTGGCGCGAGACGACGCCGCTCATCGACTGGATTCTGCGACACGCCAACGCCTGATTGGGTCGGGTGGCCGCGACAAGAGACGCGGCGCCCACTCGATGCGATACGGCGCACACTCGACGCGCTCAGAGTTGCCGCCCGATTCCCCGCGCCGCCACCGACAGTGCGGCCAGGAGGCGTTGCCGATCGCGTTTCAGGGTGGGGACCACCACGCCGATCGCGGCGACGACGGAATCGGGGTCACTCGACGGCATCACCGGGACCGCCAGCGAGCACGCCCCGGGCGACATCTCCTCGCTGGTGGTCGCGTATCCGTCCCGCCGGATCGTCTCGAGTTGACGCCGCAACACATCGGCGGAGGTGATGGTGTGCGGGGTGATGCGGATCAGGTCGCCCATCGCGGTGTCGATGACATCGGCCGGGGCATGGGCCAGCAGCACCTTGCCGACTCCGGTGCAGTGCAACGGCAATCGGCTGCCCACCGTGCTGACGATGGGCACCGATGCCCGTCCCGCCATGCGCTCGACGTAGAGGACCTTGGCCTCGTCGCGCACGGCCAGATGCACCGTGGCCAGGGTCGCGGCGTACACATCGTGCAGGAACGGTTCCGCTGCCTGCTTGAGTCGCCCCTCGATCGGCGCCCGCAATCCCGCCTCCCACAACAGTCGTCCCACCACGAAACGTCCGTCGGGGCGTCGGGCCAGGGCCTGCCCCGCCACCAACTCGGCGGTCAGACGATGAACGGTGGCCACCGGCAGGTCGGCGCGGCGTGCGAGTTCGGAGAGCGTCAGCACCCGATGTCGCTCATCGAAGGCGCCGATGATCGCGAGCACCCGCGAGGTCACGGTCGCCCCCGCTGTCGAGGTGTTACCCGCCATTCGCCCATCCTTTCCGCTGAGTGGAAGACTACCCTTTCCTGGGTCACATCGGCGCACCTACTGTGAGCTCCATGACAGCCATCAACACCAATCCCGACAGCGCGTCGGCGAGCCAGCGGGAGATCAGTGGCGAGATCGCTGCGATCGAGACCGCTTATCAGCACGCCGGGGTGGAAGAGACCCAGCCACGCCTGGACTACCCGCCCTACCGCAGCAGCCTGCTGCGTCACCCCACCAAGGACCCGCATCACGCCGACCCGGAGACCCTCGAACTCTGGTCACCCGTTTTCGGTGAGCGTGACGTCCACAAGCTCGAATCGGATCTGACGATCCAGCATCGCGGGGAGCCGATCGGTGAGCGGATCGTGGTCACCGGGCGTGTCGTCGACGGGCAGGGTCGGCCGGTGCGTCGCCAGTTGGTGGAGATCTGGCAGGCGAACTCCGCCGGGCGTTACATCCACAAGCGGGATCAGCACCATGCACCGATCGACCCGAACTTCACCGGCGTCGGACGATGCCTGACCGACGACGAGGGCAACTATTCGTTCACCACGATCAAGCCCGGGCCGTACCCGTGGAAGAACCACCACAATGCCTGGCGCCCCGCGCACATCCACTTCTCGTTGTTCGGAACGGATTTCACCCAGCGGATGATCACCCAGATGTACTTCCCGGGCGATCCGCTGTTCCCGTTCGACCCGATCTATCAGTCGATCGTCGACGCCAAGGCGCGCGAACGGCTCGTCGCCACCTATGACCACGATGTGACCAGCCACGAGTGGTCCACCGGATACCGTTGGGACATCGTGCTCACCGGCAGCAACCGCACCCCACTCGACGACGATGAGGACAACTGATGACCACCCTGCTGCCACCCACCCCGGCCCAGACCATCGGACCGTTCTACGGCTACGCGTTGCCCTTCGGCGGCGACAACGAACTCGTCCCGCCGCGCAGCCCCGACGCCGTCCGCTTCCACGGGCAGGTCGTCGACGGCGACGGACAACCCGTTCCCGATGTCCTGCTCGAGATCTGGCAGGCCAACGCCGACGGCACCATCCCCCGGACCGCGGGCTCGCTCAAACGGGACGGGTGGACGTTCAGCGGTTGGGGACGGTGCGCCACCGACGATGCCGGCGATTATTCGTTCAGCACCGTGCCACCCGGCCCGATCGGCGGTGCGGCGCCGTACTTTCTGTTGACCGTGTTCGGCCGGGGGCTGCTGCATCGCTTGTTCACCCGGGCATATCTGCCGGGGCCGCTCACCGACGAGGACACGTTCCTCGCCGGTGTCCCCGCCGAGCGCCGCCACACCCTGATCGCCGAACGCGATCGGGATGGCTACCGATTCGACATCCACCTGCAGGGCGAGGACGAGACCGTGTTCCTGCACTACCCGGGGCAGTAGGCATTGGGCGACCTGTTCTGGCCGGGTGATCATCGCGCCGGCACCGTGATGACCGACCAGGCGTTCTTCCATGCTCTCGTCGACGTCGAGAATGCCTGGCTGGCAGCACTTGTGGGGACCGGCGTCGCACCCGCCACGGCGGCGGCGGATCTGCATGATCTCGTCGGCACCGACGACCTCGACGCCATCGCGGTCGGCGCCGAGGGTGACGGCAATCCGGTCAGCGGACTGGTGTCGGTGTTGCGCTCACGCGCCGGTGCCGACACCGCACGGTGGCTGCACCGCGGCCTCACCAGTCAGGACACCCTCGACACCGCGCTGATGCTGTGCCTGCGCGAGGCAGTCGAGACGCTCGGCGAGCACCTCGCCGCGCAGATCCGGGCGCTCGTCGCGCTGATCGAGGCGTATCGCGACGCTCCCCTGCTCACCCGGACACTGACCCAGCCGGCGTTGCCGGGCACCGCGGGACGGCGGATCGCGTTGTGGCTCAACGCGATTCTCGACGCCGCCGACGTGGTTGCCGCGCTCCCCGGTCCGGTTGTCCAGATCGGCGGTGCGGCCGGCACGCTCGCCGCTCCGGTGGAGTTGTCCGGCTCGACGCGGGGCGCCGAGAATCTGATCTCGACGACGGCCGTGTCGTTGGGATTGGCGATTGCTCCGCCGTGGCACACGACCCGGAGCCGCGTGACCCGCATCGGTGACGCCCTGGTGACATGCTGCGACGCCTGGGGTCATGTGGCCGGTGACCTGTCTGTCGCCGGTCGACCCGAGATCGGGGAATTCTCCGAAGGATCCGGCGGCGGCTCGTCGACGATGCCGCACAAGAACAATCCGGTGCTCACCATCTTGCTGCGCCGTGTCGCCGTCGTCGCTCCCGGGTTGGGGGCGACGCTGCACACCGCGTCCGCGGCGAGTCTCGACGAGCGTTCCGACGGAGGCTGGCACGCCGAGTGGGCCACCCTGCGTACGCTGACGCGCCACACGGTGACCGCCGCCTCCCAGGCCGCCGACCTGTTCTCCGGCCTGCGCTTTGATCCCGACAGGGCGGCCGCCAATCTTGCTGCCGCCCACGGCATTCTCGCCGAGCAGCAGACGATGTCCGGCCTCACCGGCCGGCCGGCGTCGGCCGAGTATCTCGGGGCCACCGACGCCCTGGTCGATCAGACCCTGGACCGAGCCCGCAACCACCTCCGAGGAGTGACATCGTGACCGACGCCGAGGCGTACACCGACCCCTACGAGTCCGGAATGACCGTGCGCCGTCAGGTTCTCGGCGACGCCCATGTGGATCGCGCGAGTGCCGGGATCACCGACCTCACACGCGAGTTCCAGGAGTTCATCACCCGCTACGCCTGGGGCACCATCTGGACCCGGCCCGGACTCGATCGCCGGAGTCGGTCGATGATCACGCTGACCGCCCTCATCGCGCGCGGCCACCATGAGGAACTCGCCATGCACATCCGAGCCGCCCGGCGCAACGGGCTGTCGGTCGATGAGATCAAGGAAGTGATCCTGCAGAGCGCCATCTATTGCGGCGTACCGGATGCCAATACCGCATTCCGGATCGCGGGTCAGGTTCTCGCCGAAGAACTGTGAACACACCACGCCCCGTGTGGACAACCTCACCTGTGAGATGGCCGACGGCGACGCAGACGGGATCGTCGGCCTAACGTGGGTCATGCCCAGCACCCGGTCGTACTCCCAGTTCCTCGCCTGCCCGCCCGACGACGTCTGGTCGGCCTTGTCCGACCCGACGCGACTTCCGGAATGGCACAGCGGATATCGCACGATCACCCTTGACGGACCGGTCGCGGTCGGCACCACCGGAGACTTCACCTCCACGCGTCCGATCGTGGCGGCGGCCCATCGGCGACTCGCACCGCCGTTCACGATCACCGCGGTCGAACCGGCCCGACATCTGCAACTCACTCAGCCCGAACCGGTCGGGACTGCGGTCATCGACTTTCTCCTGGAGCCCGCCGACGGCGGGTGTGTGCTTTCCGAAACCATCTCCACCACAGCGTCTTTCGGACCCATTGCGCGGACCGAGCTGTCCGGCCAACCGCAACTGACCGATCGTGCCGACCTCGCCCGGCTCGCACAGCTGGCGGGTGTTGCGCCCGGCGCGGACTCTCTCACCGTGGTGCTGGCCGGAGGAAGCGGAGCGCTCGGCCGCCATCTCGCCGCCGATCTCGTCTGCCGTGGACACCGCCCCGTGGTGCTGACCCGCACCATCGACGACACGTCCCCGTTCCGGCAGGAACGGTGGGATGCACGCACACTGGGTGCGTGGGCGTCGCAGGTGAGCGCACCGGATCGGGTGGCCGTGGTGAACCTGGCGGGCAAACTCGTCGACTGTCGTCCGACCGAACGAAATGTGGCGGCGCTGCGTGACTCTCGCGTCGACGCCACCCGGGTGCTGGTCGAGGCCGCCAAGCAGCGGAGCACGCCGGTGCAGCGGTGGCTGCAGGCGAGTACCACGGCCATCTGGAGCGATATGGGCGAGACCTGGTGCACCGAGACCACTCCGGTGCCCGCCGGACTCCCGCAGATGACCGGTGTCGCGCAGCCGTGGGAGGACGCCGTGGCCGGCGCCAACACCGACCACCTGGTGATCCTGCGGACCTCCATCGTCCTCGACGGCCAAGCCCCGGCCATGAAGCGGCTGACCGATCTGGCCAGGCTCGGTCTCGGCGGTCGGGTCGGTTCCGGCCGGCAGTGGTTCAGCTGGATTCACGTCGACGACTGGCTCGCCGTGGCGCGGGCCGCACTCGGACTCGACCCACACCTCACGATTCCCGACGGCATCGTGATCGGTGCGAGTCCCCACCCGGTCCGCAACTCCGATCTGATGGCATCCCTGCGCCGCGCCGTTCACCGTCCGCCGTCACCGCCGACCCCGGCGGCCGTACTCAAGATCGGCGCCATCGCGCTGCGCACCGATCCCGCACTCGGACTGACCGGGCGCCGCGCCCGGTCACAGGTCCTCGACGACGCCGGTTTCCGGTTCACCCATCCGACGCTCGACGACGCACTTGCCGACCTGTTGCCGAGCTGACCGCAAGTGATCCGCGGCTACAGCTGGTCTCCGTCGAGGTAGAACCACGAGCCGTCCACCCGCTCGAATCGGCTGTGCTCGGTCATGCTCGCCCGTCCGCCCGGGCCCCGGTAGAACGCGGTGAATCGGACCTGCCCGGTCGTGTCGAACGGTCCGCCACCGACGGTGTCGAGGACATCAAGGCGGTACCAGTCGATGGTGTCGTCGAGGTCGAGGTCGGCGGGACGGGTGGACCGATGCCAGCTTGCCAGCAGGTGTTCGGCATCGCCCACCGCGAACGCGGTGAATCGGGAACGCATCAGCGCCTCGGCGGTCGGAGCCCGACGCCGCCCGGCGAGGACCGGACCGCAGCACTCCTCGAAGGTGAGCCCAGATGTGCACGGACACCTGGCATCTCGATCGACGGTTCGCACCCCGACAGCCTACGTGCCGACTCGGCGCAGGTGGGCGGCACCGGACGTCACGTCCTTGACATCGTCGCCGTCGCCGGGAAGATTTCTCGTCATCGAGAATCATCGAAATGAAGGGCTGTCATGCAACGAGATGTCGTCGTCATTGTCGGAACCGGCGGGATGGGCATGGCGATCGCCCGACGACAGGGTGGCGGCCGACGCGTGCTGCTCTCGGACTTCAACGAGACCGCCCTCGACGCGCACGTGGCGACGCTGAAAGCGGAGGGATTCGACGTCAGCGGCCATCCGGTCGACGTGTCGTCGACCGATTCGGTGTCGGCCCTGGTCGAGCAGGCGACCGGACTCGGTCCGGTCACACAGGTGGTGCACACCGCGGGTCTCTCGCCGGTGCAGGCCTCCGCGGAGGCGATTCTGCATGTCGACCTGCTCGGTGTCGCGGTGTCACTCGAGGCATTCGGACGGGTGATCGCGCCCGGCGGTACCGGCGTGGCGATCGCGAGCATGGCCGGGCACATGTTCCCGCCGCTCCCCGCGGATCAGGTCACTGCACTGGCGACCACCGCCGTCGCCGACCTGCTGGAGCTGCCCGCCCTCGGCGGTGAGGTGCGCACCAACCCTGCCCTGGCCTACGGGATTGCCAAGCAGGCCAATCATATTCGAGTGCGCGCGGCCGCCCGGACCTGGGGTGCGCGCGGCGCCCGAATCAACAGCATCTCCCCCGGCGTGATCGCCACCGCCATGGGTCAGGAAGAACTCGCCGGCCCCAGCGGCGAAGCGATGCGCGCGATGATCGCCTCATCGGGCACCGGGCGCGTCGGCACCGCCGACGACATCGCCGCTGCGGCAGCATTCCTACTCGGCCCGGATTCGTCGTTCGTCACCGGGACCGACCTGCTGGTTGACGGTGGCGTCGTCGCCACGATCGGAACCCAGGGCTGAACCGTGCCGACACCGCCCACCGACACCGCGCCCGCCGACGTACCGTTCGCCGAGCACCGCTACGGCACCGTCACGGTTCTCACCGCGGCCAACGGTGGCGTGGTGCCGTACGGCAACAGCGTCGTCGTCCGCGGGTCGGAGGGCACCCTCGTCATCGACCCGTCGCTGGCGCTCGATCGCGATCCGGTCGGCGCGGACGCCGTCTTGATCAGTCACGCCCACGAGGACCACATCGCGGGGTTGCGTCACTTCGACGCGGACACCTACGCCCACCATCTCGACGCGCCCGCCGTCGGGTCGCTGGAGGTGCTCATCGCCGGCTACGGGCTCGAACCCGACGAACTCGACGCCATGTCGGATGCGCTGGTCACCGATTATGGTCTGCCCGCCGAGCGTCCCGGGGTGATCGGCATCGATGCCGGTCACACCTTCGACCTCGGCGATCACATCGCGACCGTCATCCACCTTCCCGGCCACACCGCCGGGCACTGCGGGGTGCTCATCGAACCCGACGGGTTTCTCTACCTCGCCGACATCGATCTCACGTCGTTCGGTCCCATGTACGGCGTCGTGGGGTCGAGCGTCGACGATTTCCTGACCTCGATCGACCGCGTCGGCGAGATCGATGCCCGCTGGTACGGGACGTTTCACCACAAGGGCGTGGTCACCGGTCGCGCGGAGTTCGCCACCCGGCTGGCCGCGTACCGCTCCCGCATCCTCGAACGTGAGGCGCGACTCGTGGAGTTCCTCGCCGAACCCCGCACCTTCGACGAGATCGTCGCCCACCGACTCGTGTATCGCCCCCACGTCGACGCACCATGGGTCAACGCCGTCGAACGCCGCACGGCCACACTGCATCTGGAGCGGCTCATCGGAGTCGGCGCGGTCGACGAGGCCGAACCCGGCCGATACCGCCGGATGTAGGGTCACCGGCTAGGCCGGTTGCTCCTGGGGAGCGGTGTCGACCATGTCGTGGGTCATCCCGTAGGCCGCACGCATACGCGACATCTCGACATCGCGCTCGGCGTAGGCCTGCGCGGTGAAGGCCTCGAGGCCGCCGGCCCGGCGGACCTGCGCGCGCCCGACCAATCGGAGCAGTGGCGAGAGCCGGGGCAGGAGGTGTTTGACCCGGCGGTCGGCGATCTGGAGGGCGTCGGCGTCGTGATCGCCGAGGAATACCCGCTCATATCCTTCGATGAGAGCGGTGGCGACCGGAAGACGAAGGCGTTCAGGGAGCTTCAACGTGTTCGCGAACTCCGGGACCAGGTAGTCGGCGTTGAGGGCGGCGACGAACTCGCGGTCGTACTCGTCGGGGCCCGGCGAGGTCAGTCGGTACAGCTCCTCGATGCGGCGATGATCGGCCGCGCACGTCGGATTCAGATCGTCGTCCATGCCGATCACGTGACCGACGTAGCGCCAGAGGTGATAGATGTCGTTGAGTTCGGTGTCGGTGAACCGCACGCCGAGCGATTCCATCGCCTCGATCGCGATGTGGCCGAACTCGGCGAGGGTGAAGGCCATATACGGCTGCGGGATCGGCACACCCCACGCGTCGTGATCCCACACCCCGGTGCGCAGCAGGTGTTTGCGGACGTGCGCGTGAATCATCCGCACGCGCACCGTGTAGGCGAATCCCTCACCGTCACGGCGCATTCCACCGGGGGTGAGTACACGTCGGAGCCACTCACCCACCTCCACCGACCGCACACCGGGCATCGTGCCGTATCGCCCGGTGAGCGCCAACGGTTTTCCGGCGATGCTGTTGCCCGCCCCGCGCAGCAGAGATGCGGCCGCGAGCACGATGGCCATCGCAGGGAAGTGCCGGACCAGACTGTCGGCGGCCCGGTCGCACCGGTCGTGCTCGAGCCAGTCCGGTTCGGTGTCGAGCGAGGTGAACAGGTCGATGAGTTCGGTGGGCGGTTCGGTGACCGCGTCGATGCCGTCGGCAAGCGCGGTCGCCAGCAGCGCGAAACCTGACCGGCCGGCCGGATCCTGCATGCCGGCCACCGCATCGGCGCGGTCATCGGCACGCCACATGGCGTCGATCCAGGTGTCGCCCGCGACGCCGTACTGCAGACGCGCGCGGGAGGCGTTCACCAGGTCGGTGGGTGGCACAGATGTCATGCCATCATCCAAACACGAGGATTCCTCACTTACTATTCATGTTATGACCGTCGCAGGCACCGGCAATCGACGTCCGGAACGCAAGCGCATCGCCCCGCGTCAGCAGCGAGCGGTGCAGATGCGCCGACGACTCCTCGACGCCACCACCGCACTGCTGCGCGATCGTCCCGAGGGATTGCCATCGACGCAGGACATCGCCGATCGATGCGACGTCAGCATCGGCACGGTGTACCGGTATTTCGCCGATTTCAACGACATCCTCTTCGACCTCCGACACGAGGCGATCCAACAGATCGGAACCGACCTCGCAACCGCGATCGCGGTCGCGATGAACGAGGAACCCCGGGCGGCGATCACCGCCGTGGTGAAAAGCCTCACTTCTTCGTTCGAGCGTCACGCACCGGTAGTGCGCGCCTCGGTGACCGGCGACGACTCCGAGTTTGGGTCGGCCTGGTCGGAGATCGAGGCACCGCTGATACCACTGGCACGCATCCTGCCGATGCGCCTGCGCCCCGACCTGTCCACCGAGGAGATCGACGAGTTGGTGTTCATCACGATGGGCGCAACGGCAAGTCTGTGCTTGCGTGTCGCGCTGCTGCGCCCACCCACCGCGGACCGGGACCGACTGATCGCCACAACGTCACGAATGTTGTTGGCCGCGTTCGACGTCTGAGTACCAGTCCCCCGCCACACCGGGCCACACGGGAGCGCGGACAACCTGCAGCCAACTGCCAGGGTCGTCACGGCCACGGCCCAGCACCACGCCGTGAACTGAGAGACATGCACAGCACACGCCACCACACCGACACCGTCCTCGTCGTCACCGACGGCTCCCTCCGTGCGAACACGATCATCGATCAGGTCCTGCGATCACACCGCAACCTGGTCGTCACCGGCCGCAACGCGCACGACCTCGTCCCCTACATCGACGCCGGCGTCCACGATCGGGTCTGGACGGTCGTCTGCGATCCGTCGGATCCCACCCAGATCGACTCGCTCATCGAACGCGCCACCGACCGGATGGGGCCGGTCATCATGGTCGTCGACCCCGCGGGCCAACTCCGCGACGTCGAGGCCGCCGATCGCCGGGTGGCCTGAGGTGCGCTGACCGCGCGGAACCCCGCCGTGGCCACCCGATCGGCGCGATCGCCTAATCTGGCCGAATGCCGATCTCTCGGGTGCCTTCCACGATGCGACTGGTCATTGCGGGAGTCCTCATCGCCGCGGCGGGCATCTGCTACTCGTCGTGGGTTCTGGAGTTCTTCTGGGCCTCACCGCTGGATCCGCTGCGCAGCTTCCTCAGCGAACTCGACGCCGCCCATCGACCGCACCGGAACGTCTACATCGCCGGCGACATCACCACCAGTTGCTGTGCGCTGCTCGCCGCGGGTTTGCTGTGGATACCGCGTCCGGCGGTCACCGGACGCTACGGACGCGGCGCGGTGGCCGCCCTCGCCGTCTTCGGTGTCGCGACCATCACCGACGCGCTCTCACCGATCGAGTGCATCCCGAATGTCGACCCCAACTGCCCGTCCGAGCCCAGTGGTCTGCTCCCGCAGCTTCACCACGTCCACGCCTTGACCAGCACCGTGGCGGTGTTCGCGATCTTCGCCGCGATGATCCTGGCGGTGGTCTCGGCGTGGCGCGAGGGCCACTGGCCGGTGCTGCGCGTGTGGGGACTCGCGGTGCTGGTGACGATTTCCGTCGCGACGGTGTGGATGCTCGCCGCCGACGACGCCCACGGGGATTTCCGGCTCGGCCTGGCACAGCGCATCCAGGTCGGTGGGATGTCACTGTTCCTGGTGCTGTGGGGTGTCGCCGTGGCTGGTCAGCGCCGCTGGTCTCGGGACAGCGGTCACCGTAGGTCGATGACGCTCGGATCGGAGTCGGTGGCGTAGAGCAACTCGATGTGCTCGGCGTACTTGTCGGCGATCGGCTTGCGTCGCAGCTTCATCGTCGGGGTCAGTTCGGCGCCACCCGGCTCCCACGCGGCCGGGACGATGGTGAGTCGCTTCACCTGCTCGACGCGGGACAGTTTTCCGTTCCCGGTCCGGACGGCGGTCACCACCTCCTCGACCACCCTCGGGTGCGACGACAACGCGGCGATGTCGGCGTCGGGCATGTTCAGCGCCTTCGCACGGGCCGCGGCGGCGTCGGGATCGAGAACGACGAGCGCGGAGACGAACGGTTTGGCGTCGCCGATGGCGACCACCTGACCGATCAGTGACGACGCCGCCTTCATCGCATTCTCGATGTTGGTCGGCGACATGTTCTTTCCGGCCTCGTTGATGATCAGTTCCTTCTTGCGGTCGACGATCCTGACGTGGCCGGCGCCGTCGATCTCGGCGATGTCGCCGGTGGCGAGCCAACCGTCGGCGTCGATGCTCTCGGCGGTCTTGTCGGGCTGTTTACGATAGCCCCGCATCACCACGGGACCGCGGATGAGCAGTTCCCCGTCGTCGGCGAGTTTCACCTCGACACCCGACACCGGCTTGCCGACGGTACCGATCGCCATGTCGTCGGGGGTGGTCATCGTGGAGACACCGGTGGTCTCCGACATGCCCCACACCTCGAGCACCGGGATACCCAGCCCCAGGAAGAACTGCAACACCTCGGCCGGGATGGCCGCCGCACCCGACCCGGCGAAGGTGATCTGATCCATGCCGATGGCCGCGCGGACCTTCTGAAGCACCAGTTTGTCGGCGAGCCCGTGTTGCAGTCCGGCGACGACCCCCTGGGAGGTGCCGTCCAGTTGTGCCTGGGCCGCGGCCGCTCCCCGCGCGACCGCCCAGGCGCCGAGGTTCTTCTTGATCGGGCTCGTCTCCTCGGCCAGCTTGGCCTCGATCCCGGCGCGGATCTTCTGCCAGACGCGCGGGACACCGAAGAAGAAGGTCGGACGCACCTCGGGTAGCGCCGCGGCGATCTCGCGGGGATCTGCGACGGTGGTCACCTGGATTCCGCGGGCCATGTTGGCCGCGTGCGAGGACACCCTGTCGGCGATGTGTGCTGCCGGCAGATACGAGATCACCCGATCGTCGAATCCGACGTCGACAACCTCTGCGAGAGAAGCGAGTTCGGCGATGATGTTGCGATGGGTGATCTCCACGCCCTTGGGCGGACCGGTTGTTCCCGAGGTGTAGATGAGTGTCGCGAGGTCCTCGGGTTGTACCGCCTGCCACGCCGCGGTGAAATCGAAGTCCGCCGAACCCGACCCCTCCAGGTCGTCGAGGGTGATCGCACCGCCGGCCGGACCGTCGACCACGACGATGGTGTCCACGGAGGTGCTGGCCGCCTTGATCGCCGGCAGGAACACCTGCTCGGTGATGACGATGCGGTTCTCGGCGTTGCCGAAGAGGTACTCGATCTGGTCGGGCGAACTCGTGTTGTAGATCGAGAACGGGATGGCCCCCAGGTGCAGGGCCGCGGTGTCGACGAGGTGGAACTCGGGCCGGTTGGTGAGCATGATGCCGACGGTGTCGCCGCGGGCCACACCCACGGCGGCGAGACCGCGTGCGATGGCCTCGACCCGTCGTCCGTATTCGGCCCAGCTGATCTCGGTGATCCCGCCGACCGTGCGCAGTGCAACCTTGGTGGGGTGCAGCGCGATCGAGGCCTGGAACGCCGCGGGCAGGGTCGCCACGTCGGTGCCGCTCTCGTGCGGAAAGGTGATCGTTTCGTACTCGGACATGGTGTTCCCCCAGAAGGCAGGCCGGCAGTGTTGCCCATCACACTAACCAGCCGCGCGCGGTTTCTGGAGGCTTCGGCCGATTTGGTAATGCAAAGGTAAAAACCGCAGGTGGAACTGTGCCACCTGGCGGGTTCCGCTGGTGGGGTGCTTACTTCTTGGGCGGGAAGTACTTGATCAGGGCCTCCTGCACGACCGACGTGGCCAGGGTGCCGTCGCGCATCCAGAACCGTCCGGAACCCATGCCACGGGATCCTGTGGCCACCGGTGAGCGAGTGGCGTAGAGCATCCATTCGTCGAAGCGGAAGTCGCGGTGGAACCACATCGAATGGTTGACGGTCGCCGCGAACAGGCGGTCGATGCCCCAGGACAGTCCGTGGGTGGTGATGATGGAGTCGAGCACGGTGGTGTCGGAGGCGTAGCACATTGCGGCGACGTGCATGATCGGGTCGTCGGGCATCACGCCGTCGGTCTTCATCCAGACGCGGTTGTCGCGCAGGGTCTCCCCGGCTTCGCGCATCTTCCAGGACGGGTCGTTGGCGAAGCGGATGTCGATGGGGTGCAGAGCGTCGACGAAGGTCGCGATTCGATCCTCGAAACCCTTGAAATGCTCACCGAGAGTGGGCAATTCCTCCGGGTAGGGCACCTGCGGGATCTCCACGGCGTGTTCGAGTCCGGCAGTGTTGTCCTGGAAGGCCACCAGCATCGTGAAGATCTCTTCGTCGTTCTGCTTTGCGGTCACCTGCCGGTTGGCGAAGGACTTGCCGTCGCGGAAACGGTCGACGTGATACTCCATCGGCTGGTTGACGTCACCACCGCGGATGAAGTGCGCGTGCAGGGCGTGCACGGGCGGGTTGCCGCGGGTGAGGGTGCGCGCCGCCGCGACCACGCCTTGCCCGAGCATCTGCCCACCGAAGGTACGCGCGGTCTTCTGTTCCGGGTGCTGGCCGATGAAGAGGTTCTCGTCGCGTTGCTCGACATCGAGCAGTTGGAGCAGCTTGCCGAGGTCACCGGCCACTTCCGCAGTCATGACCTCAAGCCTAGGACGTGAAGACGGGGCCACCGACCCCAGGCCGCCCCGACCTTGCCCATTTCTGGCACCTAGAACGCCGATCCGTCGGGAAAACCGCAGGTCACGCGAAGTGGATACTTCGGAAATGGCCAGAAATGGGCACCGCACCCACCACACTCACCGGGCGCGCCCTGCCTGCACGACGAAGAGCGAGGAGCGCTACTCGCCCACCGCTGAACCACCACGCTCACCGGGCGCGCCCTGCCTGCACGACGAAGAGCGAGGAGCGAAGCGACAATGCGATGAGGAGGAAGGCAGGGTGCTTTGGCCCGGTGAGCACGCGACGGCGGAGCCGGCGCCAACCAGCACCGCGATGAGGAGGAAGACGCGGTGCTGCCAGCCCGCCGGGCACGCGCCGGCGGAGCCGGCGCCAACAACTCAGTGGTCCTGTTCGCCGATTCGGTGGACGTGGATCATGTTGGTCGATCCGACGGTTCCGGGTGGGGCGCCGGCGACGATGACGACGACGTCGCCGACGTTGAGGCGTCCGATGCGGAGCAGTTGGTGGTCGACTTGGTCGATCATGTGGTCGGTGGTGTCGACGTGGTCGACGATGAATGTTTCGGTTCCCCAGCTGAGGGCGAGTTGGGATCGCACCGCTTGGGTCGGGGTGAAGGCCAGGAGGGGTAGGCGGGAGTGGAGGCGGGCGAGGCGTTTGACGGTGTCGCCGGATTGGGTGAAGGCGACCATGGCCTTGACTTCGAGGCGTTCGCCGATGTCGCGGGCGGCGTAGGAGATGATGCCGCGTTTGGTGCGGGGGACGTGTGAGAGGGGTGGTACGTCTCGGGATCCGCCTTCGACGGCCTTGCAGATGCGGGTCATCGTCTGGACGGTTTCGATGGGCCATTTGCCGACGGAGGTTTCACCGGAGAGCATGACGGCGTCGGCGCCGTCGAGTACGGCGTTGGCGACGTCGGAGGCCTCGGCGCGGGTGGGGCGTGAGTTCTCGATCATCGAGTCGAGCATCTGGGTTGCGACGATGACCGGCTTGGCGTTCTCGCGCGCCATCTGGATGGCTCGCTTCTGGACGAGTGGCACTTGTTCGAGGGGAAGTTCCACGCCGAGGTCACCGCGGGCGACCATGACGCCGTCGAAGGCCAGGACGATGGCTTCGAGGTTGTCAACGGCTTCCGGCTTTTCCAGTTTGGCGATCACGGGGACGCGTCGGCCGACGCGGTCCATCACCTCGTGGACGAGTTCGATGTCGGCGGGTCCGCGGACGAAGGACAGTGCGACGAGGTCGACGCCGAGGGTGAGTGCGAACTCGAGGTCGCTGATGTCTCTGTCGCTGAGCGCGGGGATCGAGGTTTTGACGCCGGGCAGGTTGAGGCCCTTGTTGTTGCTGACGGGGCCGCCTTCGGTGACGGTGCAGACGACGTCGTTGCCGTCGATCGCGATGACCGACAGTCCGACCTTGCCGTCATCGACGAGGAGTCGGTCACCGACCTGCGCGTCGAGGGCGAGTTCTTTGTAGGTCGTGGACACACGGTCGTGGGTGCCGACGACGTCGTCGACGGTGATTCGTACTTCCTCACCGGTCGCCCACATCACCTCGCCGTTGAGGGCTCCGTCGTCGACGAACTTCCCGAGGCGGATCTTCGGGCCCTGAAGGTCGGCGAGGATGCCGACGGCCTTCTCGACGGAGTCGCTGGCGCGGCGGACGCGGTCGTAGACCAACCGGTGATCGTCGTGGCTGCCGTGACTGAAGTTCAGTCGCGCCACGTCCATTCCCGCTTCAACGAGTTCTTTGAGACGTTCCTCGCTGTTGGTCGCGGGGCCCAGGGTGCAAACGATCTTGGTACGGCGTGTCACGGTGATCACCTTAGTCCCGTCGTGGTGGCTTCTCTATGGGAAGTGACGACTCGTCATCACCCCGCCACTCGGCGTTCGGGCGGGGCCCGAGGTCATCGCCGGTGGCAACGGTTCATTGTGTTCATGACCTCACACCGCGGCCGGGCGTGCCGAGGTGTGAGGTCTGGGCTACTCCGCGGTCAGCGCACCGACAGGGGCAACGCAGCCGGCCGCACCGGCGACGGCAGGTCCGAGGCGCCCATGAGGAACTCGTCCACCGATCGTGCCACCGAACGTCCCTCGGCGATGGCCCACACGACCAGAGATGCGCCGCGGTGGGCGTCTCCGCACACGTAGACGCCGGGTGCGTCGGTCTGCCAGTCACTTCCGCAGGACAGGGCACCACGGCGGTTGGGTTCGATCTGCAGGTCGTCGAGGAGGGGGCCTCGCTCGACTCCGGCGAAACCGATGGCGAAAAGCGCCAATTCACAGGGGATTTCGAATTCCTCGCTGACCGGGGTGATGACGCGGCGGCCGTCGGCCTCGCGGACTACCTCGACCTCGGCGAGGACCATGGTGGTCACGTTGCCGTCGTCGTCACCCAGGAAGCGTTGCACCGCAACCTGATACTTGCGGTCGCCGCCTTCGGCGTGGGCACTGGAGGTGCGCATGATGAGCGGCCAGGTGGGCCAAGGTGAGCGGGTGTCGTCCCGATCCGATGGCAGTTCGGGGTTGTAATCCAACTGCACCACCGAGGCCGCGCCCTGGCGGTGTGCCGTGCCGAGGCAGTCGGCTCCCGTGTCGCCGCCACCGATGATCACCACGTGCTTGCCCTTGGCGGTGATCGGCGACGGTCCGTCACCCTCGCATTCGCGGTTGGCGGGCACCAGGTGCTCCATCGCCAGGTGCACGCCGTTGAGTTCCCGACCGGGGACCGGGTTGTCGCGGGCGGCCATCGCACCGATGGCGAGGACCACCGCGTCGTGCCGGGCGCGGAGGTCGGCGACGCTCAGGTCTGTCCCGACGGCGCAGCTGGTGACGAATTCGGTTCCCTCCGCGCGCATCTGGGCGACGCGTCGGTCGATGTCGGACTTCTGCAGCTTGTACTCCGGGATGCCGTAACGCAGCAGGCCGCCGATCCGGTCGTCACGTTCGTACACGGTGACGTCGTGACCGGCGCGGGTCAGCTGCTGGGCGGCGGCGAGCCCGGCGGGTCCGGAACCGACGACGGCCACGGACTTACCGGTCTTGATCGCCGGCGGTTCGGGCCCGATGATGCCTTCGGCCCAGGACTCGTGGGCGATGGTCTTCTCGATTCGCTTGATGGTGACACTGCCGCCGGTGGTCGGCTCCGAGATGGACAGCACGCAGGCCGCCTCGCACGGCGCCGGGCACACCATGCCGGTGAACTCGGGGAAGTTGTTGGTGGCGTGCAGGCGTGCGCTGGCCGCGTCCCAGCGGCCACGACGGACCAGGTCGTTCCATTCCGGGATGAGGTTGCCCAGCGGGCAGCCCGCGGTTCCGGAGTGGCAGAACGGGATTCCGCAGTCCATGCAGCGCCGTGCCTGGTCGCTCACCTCAGCGAGCACCTTCAGCGGATTGTCGGCGTGTTCGTAGACGTCGCCCCAGTCATGTACGCGTTCGGCGACGGGCCGATACTTCGCTTCCTTCTTCGAGATTTCCAGGAATCCGCGTGGGTCAGCCACGAGCCGCCTCCATGATCGCTGAATCAACGTCGCGCCCTTCGGCTTCGGCCATGCGGGCCGCGTCGAGGACACGTTTGTAATCGGTCGGCATGACCTTGGTGAAGGCCAGGCATCGACGCGGCCAGTCGGCCAGCATCGAGGCGCCGATCGCCGAACCGGTCAGTTCGGTGTGTTTGGCGATGTGTTCGTGCAACCACTGCAGGTCGTCGGGGTCGGGCCGCATCAACTCGACCATCGCCGAGTTGACCTTCGACGGATCGAGGTCGTAGACGAAGGCGATACCGCCCGACATTCCGGCGGCCATGTTGCGTCCGGTCGCGCCGAGAATGACCACCCGTCCGCCGGTCATGTACTCGCAGGCGTGGTCGCCGACGCCTTCGACGACCGCGGTCGCACCCGAGTTGCGGACCGAGAACCGCTCCCCGACCTTTCCGCGCAGGTACACCTCACCCGACGTCGCGCCGTACAGGATGGTGTTGCCTGCGATCACCTGATCCTCGGCGATGAACCACGCCTCGGGGTCGGGTGCGACGACGATCTTCCCGCCGCACAGTCCCTTTCCGACGTAGTCGTTGGTGTCGCCGCTGAGATTGATGGTCACGCC
The DNA here is from genome assembly GCF_053587995.1 of Gordonia sp. NPDC003504. Lineage (NCBI taxonomy): Bacteria > Bacillati > Actinomycetota > Actinomycetes > Mycobacteriales > Gordoniaceae > Gordonia > Gordonia sp. NPDC003504. The sequence goes on along the minus strand of NZ_JBSFPC010000009.1, from coordinate 94,150 downwards.
CGGCGGCAGGAACGCGCCGAGCGACTGGCCCGCCGAGCCGGTCAGTTTGACGGTGATGGTGTCCTCGGAGAGTCCTTCGGCACCGTAGCGGCGGGTGACCTCCGCACCGAGAAGCGTGCCGACGGTGCGGTTGACGTTGCGGACCGGCAATTCGAGGGTGACCGGGTGGGCGTCCTCGAGTGCGCCTTCGGCGAGTTGGATCATGGTCTGGTCGAGCGCCTTGTCGAGGCCGTGATCCTGACCGCGCACGCGACGGGTGGGGCCCTTGTCCTCGACGCGACGGAAGATCGGACTCAGGTCGAGACCCTTGCTCTTCCAGTGCGCCACAGCCGAATCGGTGTGCAGGCGCTGCGACTGACCGATCGCCTCGTCGAGTGTGCGGTAGCCGAGCTGGGCGAGATACTTGCGGACGTCCTCGGCGATGAACCGGAAGAAGTTGACCAGGTGTTGGGCCTGACCGGTGAAGCGCGAACGCAATTGGGGGTTCTGCGTCGCGACACCGACCGGACAGGTGTCGAGGTGGCAGACCCGCATCATGATGCAGCCGGTGACGATCAGCGGTGCGGTGGAGAATCCGTACTCCTCGGCACCGAGCAGCGCCGCCATGATGACGTCGCGTCCGGTGCGCAGCGCGCCGTCGCACTGAACCGTGATGCGATCACGTAATCCGTTGAGCATCAACGTCTGCTGAGCATCGGCCAGGCCGATCTCCCACGGCGTGCCGGCGTGCTTGAGCGAGGTCAGCGGCGACGCGCCGGTGCCGCCGTCGTATCCGGAGATCAGCACCACATCGGCGTGCGCCTTGGACACGCCGGTGGCAACGGTGCCGACACCGACGGCCGACACCAGTTTGACGTGGATCCGGGCGTCGGAGTTGGCGTTCTTCAGGTCGTGGATCAGCTGGGCGAGATCCTCGATGGAGTAGATGTCGTGATGTGGCGGCGGCGAGATCAGGGCGACCCCGGGGGTGGAGTGCCGCGTCTTGGCGATCCACGGGTACACCTTGTAGGCCGGAAGTTGGCCACCCTCACCGGGTTTCGCACCCTGTGCCATCTTGATCTGGATGTCGGTGGCGTTGATCAGGTAATCGCTGGTGACACCGAACCGGCCAGAGGCGACCTGCTTGACGGCGCTGCGTCGTTCCGGATCGTAGAGGCGGTCGGTGTCCTCGCCACCCTCACCGGAATTCGACCGTCCGCCAATGCGATTCATCGCGATCGCGATCGTCTCGTGGGCCTCGGCGGAGATCGACCCGTAGCTCATCGCGCCGGTGTTGAAGCGCTTCATGATCGCTTCGACCGGTTCGACCTCGTCGAGCGGAATCGGATCCTTTGCGCCGAGATCGAACTCGAAGAGCCCGCGCAGTGTGCCGCCCTTGCGGGACTGTGCGTCGACCTTGTCGGAGTACTCCTGGAAGACCTCGTCACGCCCGGTCTTGGTGGCGTGCTGCAGCAGGAACACCGTCTCGGGGGTGAACATGTGCAGTTCCCCCTCACGCCGGTACTGGTACTCGCCGCCGACCTCAAGACGCCGATAGACCTGTTCGGTGGCGTTCTCCGGGAAGGCGCGATGATGCCGGAGGCGGACCTCTTCGGCGAGTTCGTCGAGGCCCACCCCCTCGAGGCGAGACACGGTGCGGGTGAAGTATTCCTTGACCACCGCCGAGGACAGGCCCACCGCCTCGAATGCCTGCGACGCGGTGTATGAGCTGATGGTGGAGATACCCATCTTGCTCATCACCTTGAGCACGCCCTTGCCGAGCGCCTCGATGTAGTTGCGGATCGCCTTGCTCGGTGCGACACCGGTCAGTTCACCCTCGGTGATGAGATCCTCGATCGATTCGAGGGCCAGGTACGGATTGACCGCGGCGGCACCGAAACCGATCAGCAACGCGATGTGGTGGACTTCGCGGGCGTCACCGGACTCGACGACCAACGCGACCTTGGTGCGCTCCTTGGTGCGGACAAGGTGGTGGTGGACCGCCGAGACCGCCAGCAGCGACGGGATCGGCGCATGTTCGCGGTCAGAGTGACGGTCGGAGATGACCAGGGTACGGTGCCCCTCGGCGATCGCCTGCGACGACCGGGTCCGCAGATCCTCCAACGCGGCCGCCAGACCCGGCCCGCCGTCTGCCACCTCGTAGAGACCGTGCAGCACCTTGGCCGACAGCCCCGGGTTGTCGCCGTCGTCGTTGATGTGCACGAGCTTGGCCAGATCATCGTTGTCGATGACCGGCCAGTGCAGCTGGATCTGCCGGCACGACGCGGCGGTCGGGTCGAGCAGATTCTGCTCGGGCCCCATCACACGGGCCATCGAGGTGACGATCTCCTCGCGGATCGCGTCCAACGGAGGGTTGGTGACCTGGGCGAACAGTTCGACGAAGTAGTCGTAGAGCAACCGCGACCGCTGCGACATGACGGCCACCGGGGTGTCGGTGCCCATCGAACCGAGTGGTTCGTAGCCGGAGGCCGCCATCGGGGTGAGCAGAACCCGCAGGTCCTCCTCGGTGTATCCGAAGGTGACCTGACGCCGCACGACGGTGTCGTGGTTGGGCTTGTACACCGGCCGGCTCGGCAGCGTCGCGATGTCGAGAAGGCCGGAGTGCAGCCACTCGTCGTAGGGCTCGGCGTGGATCAGATCCCCCTTGACCTCCTCGTCGGGGATGATGCGTCCCTGCGCGGTGTCGACGAGGAACATCTTGCCGGGCTCGAGGCGGCCCTTGGAGACGACGTCGTCGACCGGTACGTCGAGGACCCCGGCCTCGGAGGCCAGGATCACGCGGCCGTCGCGGGTCTGCCACCAGCGACCCGGGCGCAGGCCGTTGCGGTCGAGGACCGCGCCGACCACCGTGCCGTCGGTGAAGGTCACACAGGCCGGTCCGTCCCACGCCTCCATCAGAGACCCGTTGAACTGGAGGAAAGCTCGACGCTTGGGATCCATCACGGGCACGTTCTCCCACGCCTCGGGGACCATCAGCATCACCGCATGCGGCACGCTGCGACCACCGAGATGGAGCAATTCGAGGACCTCGTCGAGGGAGGCCGAGTCGGAGGCCTCGGGCGTGCAGATCGGGAACGCGCGTTTGAGATCGCCCGGGATCAGATCGGTGTCCAGGAGTGCCTCGCGGGCACGCATCCGGTTGCGGTTGCCGCGGACGGTATTGATCTCGCCGTTGTGGGCGACGAACCGGAACGGATGCGCGAGCGGCCACGACGGGAACGTGTTGGTGGAAAACCGCGAGTGGACGATGGCGATGGCGCTCATGCACCGCTCGTCGCGCAGATCCGGGTAGTACAGCGGCAGCTGCATCGTGGTGAGCATGCCCTTGTAGACCATCGTCCGGCTCGACAACGACGGGAAGTACAGGCCGGTACCCGCTTCCTCGATGTCGGCGGTGACGCGTTCGGCCTGCTTGCGGAACGGGTAGATCGCGCGGTCGAGATCGATGCCGCCCAGGCGCGGACTTCCGGTGGCCGGGTCGACGGTCACGAACAGTTGCGCCATGTACGGCATGCAGTCGACAGCGGTTTCGCCGATGTCCGCGCCTTCGACGTCGACGGGCAGTTCACGCCATCCGAGCACGGTGATGCCCTCGTCGGCCGCGAGATCGGTGACCCGCGCCATCGCGACCTCACGCAGTGCCGGGTCCGCGGGCAGGAAGCAGTTGCCGGCCGCATAGGTGTTGGAACCGTCCGGGTTGGCCGGTGGCAGGTCGAAATCTACCGAGCCACGCAACAATTCGTCGGGTAGTTGAATCAGGATGCCCGCGCCGTCACCGCTGTTCGCCTCGGCGCCCGCCGCTCCACGGTGTTCCAGGTTCTCGAGAGCCAGCAGGCCGTCGGCAACGATCGAGTGAGAGCGACGTCCATGGATATTGGTGACCATCGCCACGCCACATGAATCGACCTCTGCCTCGGGGTCGTACAGTCCCTGCTTCGCCGGAAGCGCCGAAAACAACATCACTACCTCCACTGGATTCGAGTCGAATCGCATGCATGATGTCCTTTGGGACAGCGCTGGCCCGTGGAGCAATGTGTCCGTTCCGCGGACATGGGCTGCCGCAAACGGTGAGACTCCACCTTATCTGACGCGCGGCGATGGTGCGCTCGTTGCAGTCGGCGCGGCAGACGTTGTCCGACAGTGAAGTCGGACGCCATCCGAAGTCGGGCGTCGTCAGGTGAAGTCGAGCGTCGTCAGATGAAGTCGAGTGTCGTCAGGAGTCGGAGGAGCGCCGGTCCGCGGATTCGGCGGGGGCCACCTCGTCTGCCGAGGCGGCGGGCGTGTCGTCCGCGTCGTCCGTGGGCTGGTCGTCGGTCTCTGTCTCCCCCGCGTCGTCTGACTCCGCGGCGGTCTCCGTCTGCCCGGTGGTATCCGATTCCGGCGGTGTCCAGGCCGTCGCGTCGGCGACCTCGGCAGTGCCCTCGATGATCTCGGAGTCGTCGACGGGATCGTCGACGATGACGACATTGGCGTCGGAGCTCGAACTCTCGGAATCGTCCGCTTCCGGGGTCCACGCAGTGGCGTCGGCGACCTCACCGGTGCCCTCGATGATCTGCGAGTCGTCGACCGGGTCATCGACGTGGATCACGTCGGCCTCGGATTCGGTGGCATCGGAAGCGCCGTCAGTGTCGGACTGAGCGCCGTCAACGTCGTCGGGAGCGCTGTCAGTGTCAGACTGAGCGCCGTCAACGTCGTCGGGAGCGCTGTCAGTGTCAGACTGAGCGCCGTCAACGTCCTCGCGAGCGCTGTCAACGTCCTCCGGAGCGCTGTCAGTGGTGTCGGGAGCGCTGTCAGTGGTGTCGGGAGCGCTGTCAGTGGTGTCGGGAGCGCTGTCAGCGTCAGACTGAGCGCTGTCAACGTCAGACTGAGCGCCGTCAACGTCCTCGCGAGCGCTGTCAACGTCAGACTGAGCGCTGTCAGTGTCAGGCTGAGCGCTGTCAGTGGTGTCGGGAGCGCTGTCAGTGTCGGACTGAGCGCTGTCGGCGTCCTCGGGAGCGCTGTCGGTGTCGGACTCGACGGCACGGTCCTCGTCGGCCTCTTCCAGGCCCTTGGCGATCACCTGGGTATCCGTCGCGTCGTCGCCGGCATCGGTTGTCTGCGCGTCGTCGTCGAACTCCTCGGTGTCCATTACCTCGTCTACCTCGTCGGCCTGAACCTGGGTGTCCTCGTCGTCCTGGGTGTCCTCGTCGTACTCGTACTCGTCGACGTATCCGACGGCGCCGAGCGCCTCGAGTTCCTCGGCGCGGCCCGCGTGGTACATCTCCAGACCACGTTCACGGCCCTTGGTCGCCACCACGAAGTAGATGGCTGCCGCCACAAACAGCAATGCCGAGGTGAAGACGTTGATACGGATTCCCGCGATGAAGGTGTAGACGGTGTCCGAGCGCAACAACTCGACGATGAACCGGCCGGCGCAGTAGCCGGCGACATACAGGGCGAACAGACGCCCGTGGCCGATGCGGAACTGGCGATCGATCAGCACCAGGGCCAGCACGATCAGCAGATTCCACACCATCTCGTAGAGGAAGGTGGGATGGACTATCGCGTACACCTGACCGGTCGAGGTGCCGTTGATGAGTCCGGGACCGGTTTGATAGCCGTCGGAACGTTCAAAGATCTCCAGGCCCCACGGGACGGTCGTGTCGCGCCCGTACAGTTCCTGATTGAAGTAGTTGCCGAGGCGACCGATGGCCTGTGCGAGCAGAATCGGCGGGGCGATCGCATCGCCGAAGGCCGGCAACTTGATCCCGTGTCGGCGACACCCGATCCAGGCGCCCAGGGCACCGAAGATCACCGCGCCCCAGATTCCGAGACCACCGTCCCAGATTCGGAGGGTGTCGATGGGCGACTTCCCACCATCGCCGAAGTAGATCTGCCAGTCGGTGAGGACGTGATAGATCCGGCCACCGATCAATCCGAACGGGACGGCCCAGATCGCGACGTCGAGGACCTCACCGGGCTGTCCCCCGCGTGCGATCCACCGGCGGTCCCCCCACCAGACGGCCAGGATGATGCCGACGATGATGCATAGCGCATAGGCACGTACCGGGACCGGGCCCAGATGCCACACACCCTGCGGTGGACTCGGGATGTAGGCGAGCAACGTCGTTGTCGGCGCGATCACGCCTGACACCCTAGCCGACCGCTGACGGCCTGCTCACCGCGGTGGGGTCGGATGCGCAACACCATCGGCGAGCTCGGAAACAAGCGCACGCAAGGCACCCGGGCTCTGCTCGGCAGCACTGACCAGTGCCGATCCGACGATGACGCCGTCGGCGTAGGACGCGATCTCGGCGGCCTGCGCACCGCTGCGGACACCGAGTCCGACGCCGATCGGGATGTCGGAATACTCCCGCACCCGCGCGCACAGTTCGGGCGCCGCGTTCGACACGGTGGTCCGGGCACCGGTGACACCCATCGTCGATGCCGCGTAGACGAATCCGCGGCACGAGTCGATGGTCAGGGCGAGCCGTTCCGGGGTCGAGGACGGCGCGACCAGGTAGATGCGGTCCAGGCCGTACTCGTCGGAGGCGACGTGCCATGCCTGGCCCTCCTCCGGGATCAGGTTGGGGGTGATCAGTCCGGCTCCGCCGGCTTCGGCGAGATCATGGGCGAAGCGTTCGACGCCGTACTGCAGGATCGGATTCCAGTAGCTCATCACCACCGCCTGCCCACCCGCATCGGTGATGGCGCGGACCGCGGTGAACACGTCCCGGACCCGCACCCCGTTGGTCAATGCCAGGTCGGCGGCTTCCTGGATGGTCGGGCCGTCCATCACCGGATCCGAATAGGGGATGCCGACCTCGATGATGTCGCAGCCCGCCTCGACCATCGTGGTGAACGAATCGATCGACGCGGCGACAGTCGGGTACCCGACGGGCAGGTAGCCGATGAGCGCCGCGCGACCCTGCTCGCGGCACTTCTCGAAGACCGGCGACAGCCGGGACGGACCGACGTGGGCGATGGTGCTCGGGGTCATCGGGCGTGCGCTCCTTCGGATGTGTCGGTGTCGGTCGGCTCGTCGAACAGGTGGAACCATCGCGCGGCGGTGTCGACATCCTTGTCACCGCGACCCGAGAGGCTGACGACGATGATCGCGCCCTCACCCAACTCACGGCCGAGCTTGAGGGAGCCGGCCACCGCATGCGCCGATTCGATCGCGGGAATGATGCCCTCGGTACGGCTCAGCAGGGCCAACGCCTCCATCGCCTCCGTGTCGGTGATCGGCTGATACTCCGCCCGCCCGATGTCCTTGAGGTAGGCATGCTCGGGTCCGACCCCCGGATAGTCCAATCCGGCCGAGATCGAATGCGATTCGATGGTCTGGCCGTCCTCGTCCTGCAGCAGGTAGGAGAAGGCGCCCTGGAACGCACCGGGAGTACCCCCGGTGAATGTGGCCGCATGCCGGCCGGTCTCGACGCCGTCACCGGCCGCCTCGTAGCCGACCAATCGCACACCGGTGTCGTCGATGAACGGATGGAAGATGCCGATGGCGTTGGAGCCGCCGCCGATACACGCGGTCACCGCGTCGGGCAGGCGTCCGGCCTGCTCGAGGATCTGAGCACGCGCCTCGAGTCCGACGATGCGTTGCAGATCGCGGACCAGCATCGGGAACGGATGTGGGCCCGCCGCGGTACCGAAACAGTAATAGGTGTTGTGCGCATTGGTGACCCAATCACGCAGCGCCTCGTTGATGGCGTCCTTCAGCGTGGCCGAGCCGGTGTCGACGGCGATGACCGACGCGCCGAGCAGCCGCATCCGGGCGACGTTGAGGGCCTGTCGTTCGGTGTCGACGCGGCCCATGTAGATGATGCATTCCATGCCGAAGAGGGCACATCCGGTGGCGGTGGCGACGCCGTGCTGACCCGCGCCCGTCTCGGCGATGATGCGTGACTTGCCCATCCGGCGCGCCAGCAGCAACTGCCCGAGCACGTTGTTGATCTTGTGAGATCCGGTGTGGTTGAGGTCTTCTCGCTTGAGGAAGATCCGCGCTCCGCCGGCCTCCGCGCTCAGCCGGGTCGCCTCGTACAGCGGCGACGGGCGACCGACGTAATCGCGTTGCAGCCGATCGAGTTCGGTGAGGAAGCCATCGTCGCTGCGCAGCTTCTCATACGAGGTGGTGACGTCATCGATGACGGCCATCAACGCCTCGGGGACGTGCCGGCCACCGTACTCCCCGAAATGCCCGCCCTCGTCGGGTTCGATCGACGTGCGGGTGGCCACACCCTTACTGGCCGTAGGAAATTCGATCGTCACAGGAGACCTCACTGCAGTCACGTCACCACGGCCGCATCCGGCGTACGCCGAATGAGGCTGTCAGCGAACAGGTTTCGGACAAGATGGATGGGTTCCGGCGGTCACCAGCTCGGACACCGCGGTGCGCGGGTCACCGCTGGTCACCAAACCTTCGCCCACCAGTACCGCGTCGGCGCCGGCACCCGCGAACGCCAGCAGGTCGGCGGTACCACGAACACCGGATTCGGCGACGCGGATGACCTTGGTGGGCAGCCCCGGGGCGATCCGCGAGAAATTGTCACGGTCGACCTCGAGGGTCTTGAGATTGCGATTGTTGACGCCCACCACCGACGCACCCGCTTCGAGTGCGCGATTGGCCTCCTCCTCGGTGTGCACCTCGACGAGTGCCGTCATGCCCAGACTCTCGGTGCGGTCGAGCAGCGACGCCAGCACATTCTGTTCCAGCGCGGCGACGATCAGCAGGATCATGTCCGCACCGTGGGCGCGGGCCTCGTGGATCTGGTACGGCCCGACGATGAAGTCCTTGCGCAGCACCGGAATGTTCACCGCGGCACGCACCGCGTCGAGGTCGGCGAGAGAGCCGCGGAATCGTCGCTCCTCGGTCAGCACGCTGATGATGCGCGCGCCACCGGCCTCGTAGGCGGTGGCCAATTCGGCCGGATCGGCGATGGTCGCCAGATCACCCTTCGACGGGCTGGCGCGCTTCACCTCGGCGATCACCCCGATACCGGGCTGTCGGAGCGCGGCCATCACGTCTTTGGGGTCGGCGGCCTGCTCGGAGGCCGCTTTGACGGCGGCGTAATCGACGACCGCTTCACGCGCGGCGACGTCGGCCTTGACTCCCTCGATGATCGACTCGAGGACGTTCGGCATGCTCACGACAGCTGGTTACCTTTCGACGATCTTGCCTCCACCAGGGTAGACGGACGCCTCGGAGCCATCGTGACCGGGGCGAACATCAGGCGGATCGGCCGCGGGACGGGCCCATCACCGCTGATCGGTGGGATCGATGCCGGTGTCGAGCGCGTCCCACATCATGCGTTCGTTGGCCTGCTTTCCGGTGGCGGCGGTGCCGTCGGTCGCCGAGTTGTCGGCGTCCTCCGCGTTATCGGCGGCGGCCTTGCGTCGTTCGTGCTCGGCGAAGATCTCCCGTTCGAGTTCCTCCCGCCGTGCCGCCGGCGTGGTGTACTTCGACGACATCGCCGCGCCCGAGGCGGCGCGCAGCAGCAGAATGCCCGCCAGCACGCAGCAGACGGTACCGGCGATGACGACCGCGGCAACCCAGCCGTTGGTCGTGGTCAGTCGCACCACGTACTTGTCGGCCAGGTCGATTGCCCGCGCCGCATACAGCGAATCCGACGAACTGGTCACCATCGACAACGCCGGGAACGCCGCCAGCAGACCGCCCACGGCCACCAGCACGGCGAGCAGCCGCAACCCCCAGCCGCGCAACGAGAACGCCGCGAGGATCGCCGCCAGCAACACCAGTGCCAGCGGGGTCAGCCACGGACTCCAGTCGGCTCCCTTGACGGTCATGTAACGGTCCGGGGACATGCCGTCGCCGGCGAACACCGTCGCCCACGTCAGCCGCGACGACACCCAGAACAACAGGGCGCCGAGTCCCAGCAGGATCGCCGCGATGACCTTGGTGCGCCGCACGCGGGCGGCTCGGGTGGTGGTCGTGCCGGCGGTGTCGGTCGTGTCCGTGTCGGCGGCGCCTGCCGGTTCGGTGGTGCCGTCCGGTTCGGTGGTGCCGTCCGGATCGGTGGGTGTGGAGTCGTCAGTCATCGTCGGAGATCTCCGCGGCGCCGCCGCCGGCGGTGCCGACGCGTCGCATCGTCGACGCCGCCGCCACCGCGTTCAGCACGGCGGTCGCCTTGTTTCGTGCCTCGTTGTATTCGTAGTCCGGGTCGGAGTCGGCCACCACGCCACCGCCGGCCTGCACGTATGCCCGTCCCCGCGACATCAGGGCCGTGCGGATGGCGATGGCGGTGTCGGCGTTGCCGGCGAAGTCGAGGTAGCCGACGATGCCGCCGTACAGACCGCGACGGGTGAGTTCGTGTTCGTCGATCAGTTCCATCGCCCGCACCTTGGGCGCGCCGGTGAGAGTTCCCGCGGGGAAGCAGGCGGTGACGGCGTCGAGTGCGTTCTTGTCGTCGCGCAGGGTCCCCGACACCGTCGACACCAGGTGCATCACATGGCTGTATCGCTCGATGTGCCGGTAGTCGCTGACCTTCACCGTGCCCGGTCGGCACACCCGGCCGAGGTCGTTGCGGCCGAGATCGACGAGCATCAGGTGTTCGGCGTTCTCCTTCTCGTCCTCGATCAGACCCTTCCCGAGGAGCTGGTCTTCCTCCTCGGTCGCGCCACGCCATCGGGTACCGGCGATCGGGTGCGTGGTGGCGACGCGGTCGTTCACGGTGACCAGGGCCTCCGGGCTGGATCCGACCACGGTGAACGGGTCGCCGTTGATGCCGGGGATGCGCAGCAGATACATGTACGGGCTGGGATTGGATGCTCGCAGCACGCGGTACACGTCGAGGGGGTCGGCGTCGCTGTCGATTTCGAAACGCATCGACGGCACCACCTGGAACGCCTCACCGGCCTCGATCTCGCCGACCAGGTCACGCACGATCTCGTGATACTCCTCGCGGCTGCGCTGGACCCGGTAGTCGGGTGTCGGGTGGTCGAACAACGACACCGTCGAGGGGGCAGGGGCGGCGAGGGCCTCGGTCATCCGGTCGAGACGTTCGAGGGCGTCGGCGTAGGCCTGTTCGACGCGGTCGTCGGAACCGTCCCAGTTCACCGCGTTGGCGATCAGGGTGATCGTCCCCTCGTGGTGATCGACGGCGGCGAGGTCGGTGGCCAACAGCATCATCAGGTCGGGCAGATGCAGATCGTCGACGGTGGTCTCGGGCAGACGCTCCAACCGACGCACCATGTCGTAGGCCATGAACCCGACGAATCCGCCGGTCAGCGGCGGCATGTCGGGCAGCGGATCGGTGGCCAGCAGACGCAACGATTCGGCCAGCACGGTCAGCGGATCGCCGTCGACCGGGGCTCCGGCCGGAACCGCACCCCACCAGCTCGCCTTGCCGTCGACGACGGTCAGCGCCGACGGTGCGCCGGCACCGATGAACGACCACCGCGACCAGCTGCGCCCGTTCTCCGCGGACTCCAGCAGGAACGTGCCCTCACGGTCTCCGGCGAGCTTGCGGTATGCCGACAGCGGCGTCTCCGAATCGGCCAGCACCTTGCGGGTCACCGGCACCACCCGGTGATCGGCGGCGAGGTCGAGGAACTCCGCGAGGGTCGTGGTCGTGGCGTGATCGGCTCCGGCGCGGTGGGAACCGGCGTGCTCGTCGGCGGGAGTGTCGCTCATCCGAGGGGCTCTCCGCCCACGCCCCACTGGCCCCGCGGGATCTCGTTGATCGTGACCCACACCGAATCGGGATTCTTGCCGGTGGCACGGGCATAGGCGTCGGTGACCGCGGCGATCGTCTCGCGCTTGACCCGGTCCGACAATCCGGGGGTCTGCGAGATCTGGATCAGTGGCATGACTAACCTCCGCCTTTCGTGGTTTCGTGTGCTGCCTCGATTGTCTCAGGCCCACCGGCCTCGACAGCCGCGAACTCCGACAGCAGCGAGTCGGTGTCGAAGCAGCTGTGATTGCCGGTGTGGCAGGCCGCGCCGACCTGGTCGACGACGAGCAGGACGGTGTCACCGTCACAGTCGAGTCGGACGTCGTGAACCGACTGGGTGTGCCCGCTGGTCTCCCCCTTGACCCAGTACTCCTGACGGGACCGCGAGTAGTAGGTGGCCCGCCGCGTCTGCAGGGTGCGTTCCAGAGCGACGTCGTCCATCCACGCCACCATCAGCACGATGCCGGTCTCGCGTTCCTGGGCGACGGCCGCGAAGAGACCGTCGGCGTTGTGCTTGAGCCTGCCCGCCAGTTCCGGTGGTAACGCCATGTCTCAGACCTCCATCGGGGTGTCTCGTGCGGTGCGAATGGTGATGCCCTCCGCGGCCATCGCATCCTTCACCTCGCCGATCGTCAGCTCGCCGAAGTGGAACACCGAGGCGGCCAGAACCGCGTCGGCGCCGGCCTCGACGGCCGGGGCGAAATCGCCGACCTTTCCCGCGCCCCCGCTGGCGATGACCGGCACGTCGACCGCGGCGCGCACCGCGCGCAGCATCCGCAGGTCGAATCCCTGCTTGGTGCCGTCGGCGTCCATCGAGTTCAGCAGGATCTCCCCGACGCCCAATTCCTGTCCGCGCCGGGCCCATTCGACGGCGTCGATGCCGGTGCCCTTCCGGCCGCCGTGGGTGGTGACCTCCCAGCCGGACGGGGTGGGTGCGCCGTCGGCGGGCACGGTCCGGGCATCCACCGACAGCACGATGCACTGCGACCCGAAGCGGCGGCTCATCTCGGCGAGCACCTCCGGGCGTGCGATCGCGGCGGTGTTGACGCTGACCTTGTCGGCGCCGGCACGCAACATGGTGTCGACATCGTCGACGGTCCGGATTCCGCCGCCGACGGTGAGCGGGATAAAGATCTGCTCGGCGGTGCGCCCGACCACCTCGATCATCGTCGACCGTCCCGAACTCGACGCGGTGACGTCGAGAAAGGTGAGTTCGTCGGCGCCCTCGGCGTCGTAGCGCGCCGCCAGTTCGACCGGGTCACCGGCATCACGCAGGTTCTGGAAGTTGACGCCCTTGACCACCCGGCCGTCGTCGACGTCCAGGCAGGGAATGACACGAACCGCCAAGGTCATGAGCTCTGCTCCTTCGTTTGCGTTGGCGCCTTCTCGTGCGACTGCGCCTGAGCCGAGCCGGCGGTGTCGAGCCGGTCCACGCCGAACACCTCGTTCACAACGGCCATCACCTCCCGGTGAATTCCGGGGGCGCCGGCCACCAGCGACGGCGAGGCGACCGTCCAGTCCGCCCCGGACAGATCGGTGGCCACTCCCCCGGCGCAGCGCACCAGCGCCGCCCCGGCGGCGTTGTCCCACGGGTGACGTCCGAAGGCGATGGATGCACCGAACGCGCCCGTCGCGGCATACGCCATGTCGATTCCGGTGCTTCCGGTCATCCGCAGCCGCGCCACCCGCCCGGACAGCGCGCGGATCAGATCGGCGCGGAGTGCCCCGGGATAACGCCCACCGTGCCCCACGTTGAACGGTCCGAAGCCGATCGCCGACTGCGACAACGACTCCGGCGGTCGCGCGTCGACCGGTTCGCCGTCACACAGGAGCCGGCCGCCGGCGTACCCGGCGAACCGCTGACCGGTCAGCGGCAACCAGGTCAGCCCAAGGACGCTCTGGCCGTCGACGAGCAGGGCCAGCAGAATCCCGGTCAGCGGAATCCCCGACGAGTAGTTGTAGGTGCCATCCACCGGGTCGAGAACCCAGACGGCGCCCTCGTCGACCGGAGGACCACCGAATTCCTCACCGTGGACGCCGATTCCGGTGCGCTGCGCCAGTTCGCCAGAGATCCGGCGTTCCAGATCGAGATCCACCTGGGTGGCGAAATCGGTGTCGCCCTTGCGGACCGCGCTCGGGGCACCCAGACCCGCGACGAACTGATCACCGACTCCGTCGAGGATCGTGCCGGCGACGTCGAGCAGTCGCGGCAGATCCAGGTCGGCGCCTCCGGTCACCGGCCGCCGACCGCCGTCAGCGCCTCGGGCAGGGTGAACCGCCCGGCGTAGAGGGCCTTGCCGACGATGGCGCCTTCGACGCCCTGATCGACCAGCCCGGAGATCGCGACGAGGTCGTCGAGCGCGGACACGCCACCGGAGGCGACGATCGGCGCGTCGGTCGCGGCGGCCACCTCGGCGAGCAATTCGAGGTTGGGGCCGGCGAGGGTGCCGTCCTTGGACACGTCGGTGACGACGTAGCGGGCGCATCCATCACCGTTGAGACGTTCCAGGACCTCCCACAGGTCACCACCGTCGGTGACCCAGCCGCGTCCCCGGAGCCGGTAGGAGTTGCCCTCCCGGATCACGTCGAGGCCCACGGCAATGCGATCGCCGTACTTGTCGATCGCGCGGGCACACCACTGCGGATTCTCGAGGGCGGCGGTTCCGAGGTTGACCCGGGTGCAGCCGGTCGCCAGCGCGGCGTCGAGGGAATCGTCGTCGCGGATACCGCCGGACAGTTCGACCTTCACGTCCAGTTCGCCGACGACCTCGGCGAGCAGGTCGCGATTGTTGCCGCGACCGAACGCGGCATCCAGATCGACGAGGTGGATCCACTCGGCGCCGTCCCGCTGCCAGGCGAGTGCGGCCTCACGCGGTGAGCCGTAGGAGGTTTCGGTGCCGGCGGCGCCCTGCACCAGGCGTACGGCCTGCCCGTCGGCGACGTCGACGGCGGGCAGCAGTTCGAGAGTGGTTCCCATGGAAGTTGGTGAGTCCTTTGTGTTGAGTATCCGGAGCGGGTCGAGAATCCGACCGTTGGCTGGTGCGGCGTCGCCTAGTCCGGTGGACCTTCGCCGCGTGAAGCGCGAATCGCCTTCTCCGCCTTGCCGATCTGATAGCGGGAGGTGAATCCGATCGCGGCGATCATGGCCAGCACCGCGACCAGGGCGGAGACGAGCCCGGCCGTCGGGTTCCACTTGGCCATGCCGAGGATGATCGGAATGAACAGCACCAGGACGATGGCGCCGGCACCGAGCACGTAGACGACGAACCGCCCGTAGGAGAAGCGGTACTCCTCCGCCGGAGTGCCGGGGGTCTTGGGAGATTCGGTCATGACAGACTCTCGATCCAGTTGCGGAGCAGCTGGGCACCGGCGTCACCGGACTTCTCCGGATGGAACTGGGTGGCGCTCAGCGGTCCGTTCTCGACGGCGGCAAGGAACTTGCCGCCGTAGTCCCCCCAGGTCAGCTTCGGTGCCCGCAGGGCGGTGCCGTCGTTGTCCATCTCCCAGGTCTGCGCGGCGTAGGAGTGCACGAAGTAGAAACGGGTATCGGCGTCGAGGCCGTGGAACAGTACGGAGTCGTCGGGGGCGTCGACGGTGTTCCAGCCCATGTGCGGCAACACCGGCGCCGGCAACCGGGTGACCGCGCCCGGCCACTCGCCGCACCCGTCCGCCTCGACGCCGAACTCCACACCCTGCTCGAAGAGGATCTGCATGCCCACGCAGATCCCCAGCACCGGGCGGCCACCGGCGAGGCGGCGTCCCACGATCCGATCGCCCTTGACCGCCCGCAGACCCTCCATGCAGGCCGCGAATGCACCCACGCCGGGAACGACGAGTCCGGTGGCGTTGAGCGCGGCGTCGAAGTCGCTGGTCACGGTGACCTGGGCGCCGACGCGTTCGAGGGCCCGGTGCGCCGACCGGAGGTTGCCGGAGCCGTAGTCGAGGACGACGACGTCGGGGCCGCTCACAGTGACACTCCTTCGTTCGCTGCGCTCACAGGGCCCCCTTGGTCGACGGCACACCCGAGGTGCGCGGGTCGTACTCGGTGGCCTCGCGCAGCGCGCGGGCGACGGCCTTGAACTCGGCCTCGGTGATGTGGTGCTGATCGCGGCCGTAGAGCACCCGCACGTGCAGGGCGATCCGGGCGTTGAGGGCGATCGACTCGAAGACGTGCCGATTGATGACCGTCGAGTACGGCACACCCGGGTAGCCGCCGATCACCGCGGTCAGCAGATGATCGGGTTCGCCGGTGTGCACGCAATACGGCCGGCCGGACACGTCGACCACGGCGTGGGCGAGGGTTTCGTCCATCGGGATGAAGCAGTCGCCGAACCGGCGGATGCCCTTCTTGTCACCGAGGGCCTGGCCGAGGGCCTGACCGAGGACGATCGCGGTGTCCTCGATCGTGTGGTGGCCCTCGACGTCGACGTCGCCCTGGGCCGCCACGGTCAGGTCGAAACTGCCGTGCTGGCCGAAGGCGTTCAGCATGTGGTCGAAGAAGGCGATCCCGGTGGAGATGTCGGTCTTGCCGGTGCCGTCGAGGTTGAGTTCGACGGTGATCGAGGACTCCTTGGTGGCCCGCTCGACACGTGCGATGCGCGGCGCCGGCTGCATCGCCGACGAGGTGGTCGAATCCTGCACTGTCACTTACCCATTCTCCAGATCGGTGGCGGCCAGACGGCGACTGACGTCGAGGAAGGCGTCGTTCTCGTCGCGCAGTCCGATGGTGACACGCAAATAGCCCGGAATCGACACATCGCGGATCAACACCCCGTCGTCGAGGTAACGCTGCCAAGACGCGGGGGCGTCGGCGAACCGGCCGAACAGCACGAAGTTGGCGTCGGAGTCGATGACGTCGAAGCCGGCGGCCTCGAGCTCGCCGACGACCCGCCTGCGTTCGGCGATGATCTTCGCGACGCCGGCGAGGGTGTCGTCGCTGTGACGCAGCGCGGCTCGCGCGGCGGCCTGGGTGAGGACCGACAGGTGATACGGCAGGCGCACCAACTGCAGGGCCTCCACGATGGCCGGTGACGCGGCAAGGTAACCGAGGCGCCCACCGGCGAAGGCGAACGCCTTGCTCATGGTGCGGCTGACCACCACCTTGGCCGGGAATTCGTCGATGAGTTCGGTGGCGCTGGGCTGTTCGGAGAACTCTCCGTAGGCCTCGTCGACGATGACGATGCCGGGCGCGGCCTCCACGATCGCCCGCAGTCCCTCGTTCGGGATGGATGCCCCGGTCGGGTTGTTGGGTGAGGTCACGAACACGACGTCGGGGCGGCGAGCGGTGATCTCGGCGACCGCGTAGTCGATGTCGAGGGAGAAGTCGGCGTTGCGCTTGGCCTCGAGCCACGTGGTATCGGTGCCGTCGGAGATGATCGGGTGCATGGAGTAACTCGGCACGAAGCCGACCGCGCTGCGCCCGGGCCCGCCGAAGGCCTGCAGCAGTTGCTGCAGGATCTCGTTGGAACCGTTGGCGGCCCAGAGGTTGTTCACGTTCAGCCGAACACCGGTGGCGGCACTGAGATAGTCGGCCAGTTCGGTGCGCAGGGCAATAGCGTCGCGGTCGGGGTACCGGTGCAGTTCGGTGGCGGCGGCCCGTGCCGACTCGGCGACGTCGTCGATCAGGGCCGGCGACGGCGGGTGCGGATTCTCGTTGGTGTTGAGAATGACCGGCACCTTTAATTGCGGTGCGCCATAAGCAGTTTTACCGCGGAGATTGTCACGCAACGGCAGATCGGCGACGGTGATCGATGCGCCCGGCGTCTGCGGATCGCTGACTGCCGTCATCGCACGGACCCCTCGGTCGAGAACCGGCGGGTGATGGCATCCCCGTGCGCCGGAAGGTCTTCGGCCTGCGCGAGGGTGACCACCTTGCTTGCGACGTCACGCAGCGCGGCCTCGTCGTAGTCGATGACGTGCACGCCACGCAGGAAGGTCTGCACCGACAGTCCGGAGGCGAATCGGGCCGAACCCGAGGTCGGCAGAACGTGATTGGAGCCCGCACAGTAATCGCCGAGGCTCACCGGCGCGTAGTTGCCGACGAAGATCGCTCCCGCGTTGTGCACGCGATCGGCGACCGCGGCGGCGTCGGCGGTCTGGATCTCCAGATGTTCGGCGGCGTAGGCGTCGACCACCGCGAGACCGGCCTCGACGTCGTCGACCAGGACGATCCCGGATTGCTTGCCGGACAACGCTGTTGTCACGCGCTCGCGGTGCTTGGTCTGCGCCACTTGGGTTTCCAGGGCCTCGTCGACGGCGTCGGCGAGCTCGGCACTGTCGGTGACGAGCACCGAGGCGGCCAGCACGTCGTGTTCGGCCTGACTGATGAGGTCGGCGGCGACCAGCGCGGGAACCGCGGTGGCGTCGGCGAGAATCGCGATCTCGGTGGGACCGGCCTCGGCGTCGATGCCGACGACGCCGCGGCACAAACGCTTGGCCGCGGTCACGTAGATGTTGCCGGGACCGGTGATGAGGTCGACCGGGTCGAGGACACCACCCGGTTCGTCGGCCGCGTCGGTGTCGGTGCCGCCGTAGGCCAGCAACGCGACGCCCTGCGCGCCGCCGACCGCCCACACCTCGTCGACGCCGAGCAATGCGCAGGCGGCGAGAATCGTCGGATGCGGCCATCCACCGAAGTCCTTCTGCGGCGGCGAGGCGACCACGAGTGATCCGACTCCCGCCTCCTGCGCCGGCACGACGTTCATGATCACCGAAGACGGATACACGGCGTTGCCGCCGGGAACATAGAGGCCGACGCGACGGACCGGAATCCACTTTTCGCTCACGATCCCACCGTCGACGACCTCGGTGCGGGTGGTCTCGCGACGCTGATCGGCGTGGACGAGCCGCGCCCGGGTGATGGATTCCCGCAGCGCGTCGGCGACCGTCGGATCGAGACGATCGAGTGCGTCGGCGATCACCTGCGCGGGTACGCGCACCGATGCCGGGCGGACCCCGTCGAACTTGTGCCCGTAGTCCAGCGCGCCATCGGCTCCGAGGTCGGCGACCGCATGCACCACCGGCGCCACCGTGTCGAGTACGGCATTGACGTCGGTGCCCCCGCGAGGCAGCGCGCGACGCAGTTCGGCGAGCGTCGGCGCGCTTCCGCGCAGGTCGGTTCGGGCGAGCATGGGTCACTCCTGGTCGGCTGGTGGATTTACCCATCCAGGATACGGGTCGCAGGCCAGCGGGTTTCACGCCACACCTGCGGCTCGGATTCATGACGGATGGCGGATAACTTTCATGCCTCTCGTCACATCCGAACCACCGGCCTCAACGTGGCTCGCCCTTCATCATCTCTTTCACCGACACGGACCCACCGTGCGCGCCGCTACGCTCGTCGCGTGACATTCGATTGGGTGGGGCTGACCGATCACATCCGACTCGCGATCGTGCGAGCGGTGTCCGAGTTTCGGGATGAACGTCCCGGCGAAGCGATCTATGGAGTTGCGGTCTTCGGGTTCTATGCCGACGGCGAGACAATCGCCTGGCCGTTGCTCGGGGTGGCGAGCGAGGAGTCTGCGCAGGCCACCGACCCCGACGTGCGGTGGCATCCCTACGACTGGGACTGGTCTCGCGAACCCTCCGATGAGGACGAACAGTGGAGCGAGACGTTGTCGGAAATGGCCCGAGCCGGCGATGACGATCACTTCGACAGGGTCGAGGCCCGCTTTTATCGGTCTGTGATCGCGGCATGTAAGTCGGCGCGCAAGCAACTGTTGGCCGACGGTGTGGTCGACAAGACGTGTCTCGTGGTCGCGGTCGATGAGGCCGAGGAACTTGTCGCCAAGTGCATCAGCAAGGCTCAACTCCGACGCCACTTCCCGCATCTCGACGCCGCGCAGGCCGAACGCGATCGTATCGCCGGACTCCCGGTGAGTGAACAGGTCCGTGAGTGGTGCGATCTGTTGATCGCGGATGCGACGAGCAGTGATGCCCCGTTGGGTTGGGAGGAGTCGCACGAGGCGTTGATCGCTCTCGGTCGCGCCGAACCCGACCTCGTTCTCGACGCGATCATGCGCTGCATTCGCGAGACGACGGATGTCCCGGAGTGGCAGTGGATGTTCGTCATCGACCGCATACGCGTCAGCCGCCCCGACGTTGTCGAGTATCTGACGTCGAGGATGCGCGCTGCCCGTGACGATGAGTCCGCATCACGGTGGTCGGCGGGCCCGCTCGTGACGCTGGGTCACGCGGACATCGTTGTGGCGCAATTCGACTCGCTCAATCCCGGCGCATACAACGTCTTCGATGGGCCTTACCGCGCCCTCGATCCCGATCATCCGCTGGACTATCGGCCGCTCGAGGCGGCCCTCACTGCGCATCCGGAGATCGAGCGGGCGCTCGTGAGCGTGATGGGCACTGGCGTGACCAGACATCACGAGGTGCCGGTGGGCGATGTCGCCGCCCTATTTGACGGTCTACGCTCTCCTTGGGCGATCATCCGACGGCATGCCGCCTTCACCTTGTTGTACGCACCGCTCGACGATGCCGGACGACAACGCTTTCTCGACTCCCTCGCCGAGTTGGAGAACGATCCCGATCCGGAGATCGCCAACCGAGTGCCACTCCTCCGAAGCATCTTTGCCGACCGCCGGACGTGACAAGGACGAACCGCCTTCCCGGCTGGTCGAGCCGACCGGAGCGATGGCCTTGCGTGAGCTCCGTCGAAGCTACGAGCCGTGTCCGCCGGGCCGAGGTTGTCGAGATCGAGGTCGAGGCCCAACCCGTCGGTCGAGCCGCACCACACGTTGGTCGAGCCGGGCGGAGCGCTAGCGAAGCCCGTGTCGAGACCTCGCAAGGAAAGGCCGGAACTTCCCACCGCCACAACGTTTCTGTGGCAGTGCGGCCCGGCCAGTACCGGTGGGCGGGCTGCTTCAGGAGGTGTCGAGCCGGTAGTGAAGCCGGGCTGCCAGGACACGTTCGATCCGGCTGTTACGAGGGTTCATGCCGATGGCGGCCAGTTCCTCAAGCTCACGTTCACGGTCGGCGTCGCTGGTACGGATGCCGCCATCACGGATGCGGCGCTCGCGGGGCTGTCCTTCGCTGGTCGTGTCGCGGACACGAATCCGGGTACGCGAGGCACGATCCATCCCGGCAGCGGCAGCAGGGTCGTCGGGATCGTCGGTGATCGGAACACCGTCCCCGTCGAAGATGACCAGGTCGATCTCCCCGGTGTCGGTGACACCAGGTTCGTCAGAGTGCTCGTCGCCTATGGCGCCGGGCCTGTCCTGCTGGTCGGGTGGTTGAGGCTCGACCGGATCGAATTGGTCTGCGCCCGAACCATATTCGTCGACGGCTGGGTCGGGCCGGTCAGTGACGCCGGACTCATGATCGGCGTCTTGGTCGACGCTGTCTGCGATGTCGATGCTGTCGTCGATGCTCGAGGAGTCGGCAGCCGGAGCCGGATAGTCACTCGAGACACCACGATCGGACGAGATTTCGGCGTCCACGAACGGCGACGCGGTGTCCTCGTCGTCGGGATCGGCCGGTTCGTCGATGTCGGTATGGACCGACTCGGCCTCATCCTCCGCGTCAGCGACGTCGGCTTCGATGTCAGCAGTTTCGGCATCGACGGTGTCGGCGTCAACCGCGTCGGTGTCTGCGGGTTCGGTTGCGCCGGCACCACAATCGGCGACGATGTCGCCGTGGATCTGTTCGCGGATCTGGTCGAGTTTCTCCTCGTACAGGGCGGTGATGTCGGGGTGGTCGTTGACGATCTTCGGGTTTGCCGGCATGCCGGGTTCGGCGTTGAGTTGCCACCAGCACCGTCCGGCGAGCGGCCCGTCTTCGTAGATGCCGGTGGTGTACTGGCCGGGTTTCGGGCCGACCATCCGGTTGTGCGGCCCACACGCCGGCGCCAAATCGCTGATGTCGGTTTTCCCGCCATCAGCCCAGTCCTCTTTGGCGTGATGCATTTCCGAACGCGACGCGGGTTGCCCACACCCGGGGAACGAGCACACTTCACCGCCGGTGCGGGAGAACGACGCGATCCGCTGCTCGGTCGACGCCAGGCGTCGGGACCGCCCGAGATACAGGGGCAGGTCGATGGCGTCGGAGAACACCGCCAGGAACTGCTGCACATCGGTGGGATCTTCGATGTCTCCCAACGCACTCAGCAAATCAGGAATGGGAATCGTCGAACCAGATGCCGTGGTGGCATATCCGGCCCCGGCCAGCAGATCCGTCACGGACGCTTTCGCGATCAACGCCACGGGCAGGCCTCGATGCGTTTTGCCGAGGACGCCTTCTTTCATCGCCGACACCAACAACATGTGCATCGCATCAAGATTGCGTTGCGCCTGAGAACGGTCGTCACGTTTGACCGCCGCAGCCAACACGTCGGGGTCGGCGTCACCGATCGCACCGGTCGGCGATTCCGGATCGCTGAGACTATTCATCCCGGGTTTGGCCCAGGCGTCGAGCATGGTGTCCCACAGAGCCCGGGTGACCGGCGGGAGATGCCCGTTGAGTTTCGCCATCCCATCGACCCGGGACTGGTTGATCCACAGGTTGCGACGCTGTTGGCGTTCTTTCTCCTCCACCAACTGTCCATCGGGATCGAGGTGCGCCAGGATCCGGGCACCCATCTTGGTGATGTCGGCTGGAATGTGTTCGGTGGCTTTCTCACCCAGGGTTTCTTCGGCGGCGACCTTCTTGTCATGCGGAACGGCGCCCGGGATCTTGTCCAGGGCTTCCAACGCCGCCGAGAGGTGGGTGTGGCCGATCAGGCCCTGCTCATATGCTTTGGACAGGGTGGGGAACTTCGGTTCCTCCGGTTGTCCGGTCAGCCCGTGGAATCGGGCGGTGGCTTTCATGTGCGCGATGCGCATGGTGGGTTGCGCGATCCGCAGATCGAAGTTCAGAAAGTTCGACAGGCTGACTTTGCCGACCTTGCGGTGCACACTGCGATCCGAGATTTCCAGGATCGCCCGATCACCTTGGAAGTGGGTGCGGGTCGCGATCTGTTCGGACAGTTTCGCCGCCTCGATGACTTCGGTGTCCGAGCAGGCGGTCATCGGAGTCTGGGCCAACTCGTCCAAGATCTCGGAGAGTTGGTGCATCAGTTGCAGTGGTCGTGACATGGGACTGTCGGTGGTGTCTGTCATGCTGATGTCACCTCCCCCGAGAATGCCGTGTAGCGTATCTGTTCTATTATAACCCCACTTAAACACGAATCGCAAGTGTTTTCTATACACAGGTTGTGCAAAGGTGAGTGTGTTTGGGGTGGTTGGGTTTTCAGCGTCGGCTTGCGAGGTCTCGACACAGTCCTCCGCTAGCGCTCCGGACCGGCTCGACCAACGAAAAGGGGTGCTCGACCGGCGGAATGGGGCTGCTCGACCGGGCCGGAATGAGGGGTGCTCGACCGGCGGGATCGGCTCTCGACTGGCGGGATCGGCTCTCGACCGTCCCGACGGTCGGCACCTGTACGCAGTCGACGTGACGACCGTTCGCGCACTGAGCAGCCAGGTACACACCTACAACATCAACGGCCCGGTGGTCGCGCTGACGACAGTGTCGGAGTGAGAGACGACTACAAACCCTCGGCATTCGGTGGCAGCCATCGAAAGAACTTGTCGCGCAGCCCGTCCCGAATGGCTTGCGTCGGTGCTATCACGTCGCCGCCACCGTCATAGGGGTGATAGAGCCACTCCGCACCCGTCGAGGTGATGACGACGTCTCCGGCACGGTCGTCGGCAACCAACCTCAACAGCGCACGCAACCGCGGGGACCCCAGCGTGGACGTTCCGATGTAGATGTGCTGCCACCATTGGTGATCCGTGTCGTCGTCCACGAGCAGTGAGCGCCAGTACGCGGATTCACCGAATGCCGCGACAAGCCGGGTGGAACGGCCGGCGGGTTCCGGCGACGACGACCATCCGCTTGTCATGACACGGAGATCCTGCGGCGATGTTGCTGTCACCGAACACAATTCGGACAGCACTGCCCGGTGCCGGGAGAACACCGTGCGACGCTCGGCGTCGTTGCGCGGGAACCGTTTGGCGCCCGGCAGCGTGTGGAACCGCACCCAGGTGTCCCCAACCCGGTATCGAAGCAGATACCTGATCGGCTCCAGGTCTCCTCGTCTCGAACGCCACATGTCGTCGAAGTCGGCCACGACACCGCCGATGTTCTGCGCCCTTGCCGTTGATCGACGCGCGACGGCGTCAGCTCGGGAT
Source organism: Gordonia sp. NPDC003504 (assembly GCF_053587995.1). Taxonomy (NCBI): domain Bacteria; kingdom Bacillati; phylum Actinomycetota; class Actinomycetes; order Mycobacteriales; family Gordoniaceae; genus Gordonia; species Gordonia sp. NPDC003504. Next base: position 70,293 of record NZ_JBSFPC010000009.1, on the reverse strand, counting down.
GTCGAGGCCGAGGTCGAGTGCGATCACCGAGTGGGTGAGCCCACCGACCGCCAGATAGTCGACGCCGGTACGGGCATAGTCGGCGGCCTGATCGAGCGTCAGGCCTCCTGACGACTCCAGCTTCGTCTGCGGTGACCGGTTGTTACGACGCGACACCGCCATCTGGGTCGCCCACAACTCGAAGTTGTCCAACAGCACCAACTGCGGCTCGAATGCGAGCACCTCGTCGAGTTGGTCGAGCGAATCGACCTCGACCTCCACCGGCAGATCCGGGGCGGCCGATCGCACGGCGGCCAGCGCCGCACTCACCGATCCCGCGGCGGCGACGTGATTGTCCTTGATGAGGGCGGCATCGCCGAGACCCATCCGGTGGTTGACTCCCCCGCCTGCGCGCACCGCGTACTTCTGCAGATAACGCAAGCCGGGCAGTGTCTTTCGCGAGTCGCGAACCCTGGCGGCGGTTCCGGCGATGGCGTCGACCCAGTGGGCGGTCGCGGTGGCGATACCGGACAGGTGACACGCCAGATTCAGTGCCGTGCGCTCTGCGGTCAGCAACGGTGCGGTGGGCGCACGAACGGCAAGGACGGTGTCGCCGGGCGCGACCCGAGTGCCATCGGCCACCTGCGCGGTGACCTCGTAGGCACCGAACCCGATGACCTCGTCGAGTACCGCCACCACCACCGGTAGGCCTGCCACCACGCCGTGGGCGCGACTGACGACCGCGGCGTCGGTCACCGCATCGGCGGGGACCGTCGCCGCGGTGGTGACGTCCGGGCCGTAGCGCAGGTCCTCGTCGAGCGCCGTGCGGATCAGTGCACGGACCTCGTCGGTGATGGCGAGGTCGAGGTTGTCGTCGGCGACGAGTTGGCCGACGAATCCCTGCGACGATGAACTATTTTGCGACACAGCCCTATTCACCCGAACCGGGATGACCGATGGCGATCATCCGCTCGACGCTGCGACGAGCGCGCTCGGCGACGTCGTCGGCGACGAACACCTCGTCGCGACCCTCACGCAGCGCGCGCAGCAGCGCGGCCGGCGTGATCATCTTCATGTACGGGCACGATGCGCGATCGTTGACCGCCTGGAAGTCGATACCCGGGGCCGCCTTGCGCAACTGGTGCAGCATGCCGATCTCTGTCGCGACGAGAACCTGCTTGGCGCCGGTCTCGCGGGCGGCGTCGATCATTCCGCCGGTGGAGAGGATCTTGACGCGGTCATCGGGCACCGCACCCTCACCGGCCAGATAGAGAGCCGAAGTGGCACAACCACATTCGGGGTGGATGAACAGATCGGCATCGGGATGGGCGGCCGCCTGCTCGGTGAGCTCGTCGCCGTTGATGCCGGCGTGGACGTGACATTCGCCGGCCCAGATGTGGATGTTGTCGCGGCCGGTCTCGCGCTTAACGTGTGCGCCGAGGAACTGATCCGGCAGGAATAGGACGTCACGGTCGGGGTCGATGGAGGCGACGACGTCGACGGCGTTGGACGAGGTGCAGCAGATGTCGGTGAGTCCCTTCACCTCTGCGGTGGTGTTCACATAGGACACCACGACGGCGTCGGGGAACTCGTCCTTCCACTCGCGCAGTTCGTCGGCGGTGATCGAGTCGGCGAGCGAGCACCCGGCGCGGGCGTCGGGAATCAGAACCCGCTTGTCGGGGCTCAGGATCTTGGCGGTCTCGGCCATGAAGTGCACCCCACAGAAGACGATCTCGTCGGAGTCGACCTCGGCCGCGATGCGTGAGAGAGCGAGGGAGTCACCGACGTGGTCGGCGACGTCCTGGATCGCCGGCAGTTCGTAGTTGTGCGCCAGCAGGGTCGCGTTGCGCGCGCGTGCGAGGCGACGGATCTCCTCTGCCCACTCCGGGGTCGGCTCGACACCCGAGTAGCCACCGGGGCCGTCGACCCATTGCGCATCGATGAGACCCGGTGCGTCTATCAGGGTCGCGTCAGTCACCGCGGCGCGGTCGCTGGTGATGCTCATCTGCCACTCCATCTCCCTGCCGCCGGGCGGCGGCGTGGTCTCGGCGCGGTCTGCGCCTCGAGCCGGTTTTCGACTAGTGATCGAAAACCTGGTGATGATCGTAACACCGGCACGCGCGCGGACATTCCGGCCCGATGCCGCCGCGCCGCTTCACGGTGACGAAGCGCCCGAACAGCGACAACACGAGGTCTTGGCGAGCGCTGTCAACGTGGCGCACGGCGCTGCCAACGTCGTGGCGAGCGCCGTCAGTGCCGTGGCGAGCGCTCTTAACGTCGTGGCGAGCGCCGTCAGTGCCAGCGAGAGCGCCGTCAGTGCCGTGGCGAGCGCTGTCAACGTCGTGGCGAGCGCCGTCAGTGCCGTGGCGAGCGCTCTTAACGTCGTGGCGAGCGCCGTCAGTGCCAGCGAGAGCGCTGTCAGTGCCGTGGCGAGCGCTGTCAACGTCGTGGCGAGCGCTGTCAGTGCCGTGGCGAGCGCTGTCAGTGCCGTGGCGGGATCCGGCTGGTCGCGCGGGTGCGAACGCGGGGTCGAGTAGTTCCAAGCGCATTCCAAGTAGTCCACTACGCGTTTGCGCGATCGTTTCGCTCCGTAGCGTTCATAACGCACCGCAGTAGCAGAAGAAACCCCCGCTCACCTGCCCCAGGAGACATGATCATCATGACCGCTTCGCGCAATGCCAACACCTCCGACGGCCCGAGTCATCGACAGATCCCGACCGCGGTTCCGCCGCGCCCGGTCCTCGGTGTCCGCCGCGCGTACTCGACGCCGTTGCAGGCGATGCGCCGTCGTCAGGAGGCCCTCGACCGCCTCGCCGCCCGTCGGCCTGGGTCAGCCGCCGATCTGATGGCGCCACCGGCGGCATTGCGGGCGGTCCCCAGTGAGCCGACGTCCCCGCAGTACACCCCGGTCCCGTTGACCACACGGGAGGTCGAGGTGCTGCGCACCTGGCTGCTCGTGGACTCGAAGTCGGAGGCCGCCACCCAGTTGATGATCTCGGTGGGCACCGTCAACACCCACCTCGCCCGCATCCGCGTCAAGTACGCCGAAGCCGGCCGCACCGCACGCACCAAGGCGTCGCTCGTCGCACGGGCCATCCAGGACGGACTCGTGGTCCTCGACGACCTCTGACCTACTATCGAGCGCATGTCGCTGCGGGTCGAGGTGCTCTCTGTCGTCTTCCAGGTGCGCCCGATCTCCCCCGGTGGCCAGCCCGACCTGTTTGTCCTGCTGTGGCGGACCGACGAGAATTCACCGTGGTCGCTGCCGGGCGGTGACGTTGCCGGTGCCGCCGAAACCCTGTCGGCCAGCGCTCGTCGCTTTCTCACCGAGAACCTCGACGTCACCACGGTCGCGCACCTCGAGCAGTTGTCGGTGTTCTCCGATCCCGGGCGGGTCCCCGAGGTGCGGACGATCGCGTCGACCTATCTGGGTCTGGTGCCGACCGACGCGGCAACCCGGCTCCCGCCGACGGCCGCGTGGCACCGGGTCGACACTCTTGCCGAGCAGTCCCTGGCCTACGACCACGCCGCCATCATCGACGCAGGCCGGCACCGCCTGGCGGCCAAGCTGTCCTACACCAACATCGCATTCGCGTTGGCGCCCTCGGGGTTTCCGATGTCGGAACTCTCCGAGATCTACGGCGCCGCACTCGGGTATCGCGTCGACACCACAAACCTGCTGCGCATCCTGAGCCGCCGCGGTGTGGTGGTGGCCACCGGAACGTTGGGCCGCACTGGCCGCTCCGGAGGTCGCCCGCCGGCGCTCTACGCATTCGCCGACACGCAGTTGCGCGTCACCGACGAGTTCGCGACCCTCAAACCACCGATGTGATCGCATCGTCGGACTGCTCGATCCGGCCGTCGCCGACCCCGAGGTCACCGCGTCGGCTCACGATGGCGGCCAGTAGGTACACCACTGTCGCGGTGAGCGGCGCACAGATCAGCAGAATCCAAGGGCCACTGGGTGATCCGCGGGTCACGCCGTCGAGCCAGAGCTGTGGGACGGCGGTGAACACGTCCCCGACTCCGAACGAATCCGGATTCGGGAAGCGTCGCGCGGCGAAAGCCGAACCGACGACACCGGCCAGCGCGCCACCGAAGACCGTCGACGCCAGCATCGCGGCGTAACCGGGCAGGCCGCGCCAGCCCGACGCGACGAACCACGTCACGATCGCGGCGACGACACCGAAGCCGAACATCACGAACGCGAATGTCGCGACCCCGGCGATGCTGTCGACCATGAACACCTGGGTGCGGCCCTTCACCGCGGAGGCCCCGGGTGTGGCGATCGCCCACACGGCACCCGCGATGACGCCGAACAGCACGACGACCCCGACGGCGGCCAGCAGGGTCGCAGGTGTTCGATGCCGGATGCGCGGGCGCGTCTCGATCGCGGGCGCGACGGTTGCAGCGCCGGCCACCTCGCTCACCGGCGTCCCAACTCACTGGAGTCGACCGTGCCGTGGCGCGAACACCGCGCATCCCAGCCGTCGGGACGGACCTGCACCGCCATCCGCCGACCGCACTGGCCACAGAACCGTGGCGGTTCCAGGCCGAGGCGTGCCGCGGTCGGCACCGCGTCGGGCGCCTGGATCTCCAGTTCGATGCCGGTGTAGACGCCGTAGCGATGCGGCTCGTCGAGCGGACCGGGAATGTCGGTCGCCGCCGCGGCGGCACTCATCGTGGTTGCTCTCATCTCACCAGGTAATCAGATGCTGTCGTTGAGTGCCTTGATCGGCATCGACAAATCGCTGAGCAGGTCCAGATCGTCCTCGGCAGGACGACCGAGCGTGGTCAGGTAATTGCCGACGATCACGGCGTTGATACCGCCGAGGATGCCCTGCTTGGCGCCGAGGTCGCCGAGGGTGATCTCGCGACCGCCGGCGAAACGCAGGATGGTGCGCGGCAATGCCAGACGGAACGCCGCGACCGACTTGAGCGCCTCGGCGGCCGGCAACACGTCGAGGTCACCGAACGGGGTACCCGGCCGCGGGTTGAGGAAGTTCAGCGGCACCTCGTCGGGATCGAGCGAGGCGAGGTCGGCGGCGAACTCGGCACGCTGCTCGAGGGTTTCCCCCATACCGAGGATGCCGCCGCAGCAGACCTCCATGCCGGCGTCGCGCACCATCCGCAGGGTGTCCCAACGCTCTTCCCAGGTGTGGGTGGTGACGACGTTCGGGAAGTGGCTGCGCGCGGTCTCCAGGTTGTGGTTGTAGCGGTGCACGCCCATGTCGCGGAGTTGGTCGACCTGCTCCTGGGTCAACATGCCCAGGCTGCAGGCGATCTGGATGTCGACCTCGTTGCGGATCGCCTCGATGCCCGCGGCGACCTGGCTCAGCAGCCGCTTGTCCGGGCCGCGGACCGCGGCGACGATGCAGAACTCGGTGGCGCCGGTCTTCGCCGTCTGCTTGGCCGCCTCGACCAGCGACGGGATGTCAATCCAGGCGCTGCGCACCGGCGAGGCGAACAACCCCGACTGTGAGCAGAAGTGGCAATCCTCCGGGCAGCCACCGGTTTTCAGCGAGATGATGCCCTCGACCTCGACCTCGGGGCCGCACCAGCGCATCCGCACGTCGTGCGCGAGCTGCAATAGTTCGGTGAGGCGGTCGTCACCCAACCGGAGCACGGTGAGCACCTGCTCCCGGGTCAGGCCCTCGCCGCGTTCGAGGACCTGTTCGCGGGCGACGGTGAGGATGTCGGCGGTGTCGGCGTCGACGGTGGCGGGGGCTATCGGGGCCTGGGTCATCAGAAGATTCCTTCGAGGTGGCTGTCGTCGGTCAGGGTGGTCTGCGGGGAAGTCGCTTGGGTGCGGATCGCGGTGATCCAATCGGCGTCGACCCAGGTGGGTGCCGCGGAGCGGAATGCCTCACCCGACATCGCGCCGGCGCCCTCGGGCAGGACGCCGACGACCGGTACACCGGTCAGGCGCGGGAGGTCGTGTCGATTGCAGCGCATCGCGAGATCGGGAGCGGCGGGCCAGGATCCGATGACGAGGCCGGCGACGTCGACGCCGGCCGCGCGGACGGCCGCCACGGTCAGCTCGGCGTGGTTGAGCGCTCCGAGTCCCGGTTGGGTGACGACGAGGACCGACGAACCAAGAGCGCGTGCCACGTCGAGGATCGTGAACCCGGGGGCGAGTCGCACCAGTACACCGCCGGCGCCCTCGATGAGGGTGAGCCGATGGTTGCCGACGACGTCGGCCACCCCGGGCACCACGTCGTTGATGTCGAGTTGCGGTAATCCGGCGCGGTGCGCGGCGGTTTCCGGGGCGAGCGGATCCGGAAACCGCGCCCCCTCCCACGTCGGCAGGTCGCCCGCGAGGGCGGTGATCCTCGCCAGATCGCCCGGCTCGTCGGGTCCGACACCGGTCTGCGCGGGTTTGCAGACGGCGACGTCGGTGCCGGCGGCGTCGAGGGTCGCGGCGAGTGCCGCGGTGACGATGGTCTTGCCGACGTCGGTGGAGGTGCCGGTGATCACCAGGCTCCGGCCGGCGACCGGCCGGGTGGGCTTCCACCACGGATCGAGGGTCATCGCGCACCCACCTCGTGCAGCGCCGCGCGCACCACGTCGGCGGCGTGGTCGATGTCGGCGTCGTCGAGATCGGCGCGCAGGGTCAGCCGCAAGCGGGAGGTACCCGGCGGCACCGACGGCGGTCGGAAGCACCCCACCAGCACCCCGGCGTTCCGGCAGGCGGCGGCCGCGGCGACCGCGGGCTGCGGGTCACCGATGATGATCGAGAGGACCGCCGAGGTCTCTACCGCGCCGTCCGGGCCGATGGGCAATGCCACGTCGAGAAGGTCGGCCATGCGAATCATGTTGTGGCGCAGCTGCTGCGGCATATCCGGTTGCGCCCGCAGGATGTGCAGTGCGGCGTGGGCCGCGCCGACGGCGGCGGGGTTGAGACCGGTATCGAAGATGAAGGTGCGGGCGCGGTCGGTCAGGTGATCACGCAACACCGCCGGCCCGAGCACCACACCACCCTGTGCGCCCAGGGACTTCGACGCGACGGCCGTGGCGACGAGGTCGGGTGCGCCGGACAGGCCGACCTCGGCGATCACTCCCCGACCGCCCGGGCCGCGCACACCGAGGCCGTGAGCCTCGTCGACGAGCAGTGCGGCACCGAATTCACGTGCAGCGGTGTACAACTCGGACACCGGGGCGGCGGCGCCGTCGACGCTGTAGATCGAGTCGGTGACGACGAGGGCACGCTCTTCGGCACGGTCGGCCAGTGCCGCACGCACAGCCGCGACGTCACCGCGGCCGACCACCGCGACCCGTGCCCGCGACAGTCGGCAGCCGTCGATGAGCGAGGCGTGGGTTCCGGTGTCGGAGACGATGAGATCGCCGCGTCCGACGAGGGCGGTGATCGCCCCAACGTTGGCGAGGTAGCCGGACGAGAACATCAGCGCGGCAGGGAATCCGAGGAAGTCGGCGATCTCGTGCTCGAAGTCGACGTGCGCCGCGGTGGTGCCGACGACCAGTCGCGACGCGGTCGAGCCGGCGCCCCATTGCGTTACCGCGGACCGTGCGGCATCGATCACGTGCGGATGCGTCGAGAGCCCGAGATAGTCGTTGGAGGCGAGGTTGAGCAGGCCCGCGCCGGCGGTCCGCACGATCGGTTCGCGGTGCAGCCCGGCCTCTTTCGTGGCACGGGCGGCGTTGTGCAGCCAGGACAGGGCGACCGATTCGCCGGTGGCGGCGGTCGTGGTGGGGTTCAGCGTCGTCACGGGTGACCTCCGGCGGGTACGGCGAGACTGGCGTCGACGGCGGCCCGCATGCCGCGGGTGATCACCTCGACGTCGTCGGCGGTGCAGATGAAGGGCGGCATCGCGTAGATCAGGTTGCGGAACGGGCGTAGCCAGGCCCCGGCGTTCACGGCCGCCGTCGTCGCCGCGGCCAGGTCGACGGGGTGGTCGAGTTCGACGACGCCGATCGCGCCGCGCACGCGCACGTCGGCGACGCCGGTGATTCCACGCAGCGGTTCCAGGCCGGTACGCAGGCTGTCGCCGATGCGCGCGACGTCGACGCGCCACGCGCCGGCGAGCAGCAGTTCGGTGGAGGCCACCGCGATGGCGCAGGCGAGCGGATTGGCCATGAAGGTCGGGCCGTGGGCCAGTCCCCCGGCCTCACCGGCGCTGATGACCGCGGCGAGTTCGTCGGTGCACAGGGCCGCTGCCAAGGTGAGGTATCCGCCGGTCAGCGCCTTGCCGACGCACATGATGTCGGGCACGACCCCGGCATGGTCGGCGGCGAACATCTCCCCGGTGCGCCCGAAACCGGTGGCGATCTCGTCGAAGATCAGCAGGACATCGTGATCGTCACAGATGCGGCGCAGGTCGGCGAGGTATCCGGGGTCGTGGAAACGCATTCCGCCGGCGCCCTGCACGACCGGTTCGACGATGATCGCGGCGAGCTCGTCACGGTGGGCGCGTACCGTCTCCGCGACGGCGGCCACATACGCGGCATCGTGCTCGGCCGGTGGCGCGGGAACGAAAAGTTGTTGTGCGAGAACGTCAGTCCACATCGAGTGCATGCCGCCGTCGGGGTCGCAGACGCTCATCGGCGCGAAGGTGTCACCGTGGTATCCGCCGCGCCAGGTGAGCAGTTTCGTGCGCCCCGGTTCACCGCGGCCACGCCAGAACTGCAGGGCCATCTTGATGGCGACCTCCACCGACACCGACCCGGAATCGCAGAAGAAGACCTTCTGCAGCCCACTGGGGGTGATGTCGACGAGCAGTTGTGCCAGACGAGCGGCGGGTTCGTGGGTGAGGCCGCCGAACATCACGTGTGACATCGAGTCGAGTTGTCGGCGCGCGGCGTCGTCGAGGACCGGATGGCGGTACCCGTGGATCGCGGCCCACCAGGAGCTCATGCCGTCGACGACGCTGCGACCGTCGGCGAGATGCAGGTGAACGCCGTCGGCGGCACGCACCACGAGCGGCTCCGAGGCGGCCGGGATGGCCCCGTAGGGATGCCAGATGTGCTGCGCATCGATGCGACTGATGCTTGCCTGGTCCACGGTGGAGTTCCTCTGGTGACGGGTGCTGGACGCGGTGTGATGGGCGACACCGCTCGACTGCCTGAACACTGTACAGGACTTTTCCTGGACGGTGTACAGGCCGCCGTGGGCCCGCTTCGACGCGCCCTCTACCCTGTGCCTGTGAGCAACTCCCGCGCCGACATCCTCGCCGCCGCCCGTGACGTGCTCATCCACCACAGCCTGGCGGATCTGACGATGCGCCGCCTCGCCTCGGAGGTCGGCGTCCGACCCAACGCGCTGTACTGGCACTTCCCCAACAAGCAGACGCTCCTGGCCGCGCTGGCCGACGATCTGTTGTCGGAGGTTGCCCGCCCCGATCCGGCGCAGCCGTGGGACCAGCGCCTGCGGGCCCTGGCCGTCGGAATGCGCGCGGCCCTCCTGCGCGTGCCCGACAGCGCCGAGGTGGTCTCCTCGAGCTGGGCCAGCGGCCTGTCCGACCGCGCGGTCGCCGACGACATCGCGGCCGCGGCCGCCGGCGGCGACCTGCACGAACGAGATGCACGCGCGGTCGCCACCGCCATCTGCCAGCTCGTCATCGGCTTGACCATCGAGGAACAGACCCGCGCCCAGATGGAACGGCTCGGCGTCACCGGCCCGTCCGGCCGCGATTTCGACACCGAGTTCGGCGACGGCCTCGAGGTGATCCTCGACGGCGCGCGCCGCCGATCCGGAGCGCAGGTGCCCGCGGACCGCTAGCGTCGAGAGGCGACACCGTCTCGACGAAAGCCGTTCCGCCCACCGTGGCTCGCACCACCCCTGCTCACCGCACCGATCTCGATGGCCTCCGGGGCATCGCGATCGCCCTTGTTGCGGTGTTCCACATCTGGTTCGGCCGGGTGTCCGGCGGTGTCGACGTCTTCCTGACCCTGTCGGGCTACTTCTTCGTGGGCTCCCTGCTGCGCCATGCCATCGACGCACAACAACCCCACGTCTCGATCGGCGCCGCGGTCAACCCGTGGCCACGGCTGGTGCGCCTGGGGCGGCGGTTGCTCCCGGCGTTGGCGACGGTGCTCCTCGCCGTCCTCGTCCTGACGATCGTGGTCCTCCCGCAGACCCGGTGGAACGCGATCGGGCAGGAACTGACCGCGAGTGCGCTCTATTACCAGAACTGGTATCTCGCCCTGAACTCCCAGGACTATCTCGCGGCGAGCTCGGCGAACAGTCCGCTGCAACACATCTGGTCGATGTCGGTGCAGGGCCAGTTCTTCCTGGCGACCCTGCTCGTCGCGCTGGCCTACACCGGCGCGATCGGTCTCGGTGCGCGCCTGTTCGCATCGCCGGCACGACCGGCGACAATTCGGGCGATCGCGGGCGTCGCCGTGCTCACGATGGCGGTCGTGTCGTTCTGGTGGGCGACGGTGCGGATGGACGTCAATCAGCAGTGGAACTACTTCGACACCCTCTCGAGGCTGTGGGAGCCGCTGGCCGGCGGACTGTTGGCGGTGTGGATGCCGACCTGGCGGGTCTCGCGATGGCTGCGGACCGTCGCCGCGACCGCCGCGCTCACACTGATCCTGACCTGCGGGTGGTGGATCGACGGCGTCGCCTCCTACCCCGGCCCGTGGGCACTCGTTCCGGTCGGCTCGACACTGGTGATCATCTGGGCGGGTACCGCGCAGCGCCCACCACGCGGACGGCACGCCCGCGTGGACGACTCACCGCCCCTCCTCAACCGGGTGCTCGCCTCACCCTGGCCGGTGTGGCTGGGCGCCATCGCCTACTCGCTGTACCTGTGGCATTGGCCGCTGCTGATCTTCTATCTCTCGTGGCGCGGCACCGATCACGCGTCGATCCTCGCCGGCGCCGCCGTGCTGACCGCCTCGGTGATGCTGGCGTGGCTGACCAAGCGATACATCGAGGATCCACTGCGTGAAGGTCCACTGCGGAACGAACGACCGGGGCACGGTGACCCGTCGCGTCGCGCCACCCCCGCGCGACGTCGCCCTCTCGGCTACGCCCCGGTGCTGGCGACGGTCCTGGTGATCCTCACCGTCGCCGGCGGAGTCGGCGTGCGCCTGTGGTCGCAGCACGTCGCCGCCGTCCACGTCGACACCGCCGATCTCGACCCACGGCTGTATCCGGGAGCCCGGGCCCTGCTCGACGGCGTTCCGGTGCCGGCCGTCGAGCCGCAACCCAGCCCGCTGGAGGTCATCGAGGACTTTCCGGCGACCTCGACCGACGGCGTCATGAGCGATTTCGAGGATCCACGTATCCATGTGGGGGTATACGGCGATCCCACCGCCTCGCGGACCATCGCACTGGCCGGTGGATCGCACGCGGAGATGTGGATCACCGCCCTGGATCTGCTGGGGTCACGGCACCACTTCAAAGTCACGACGTACCTGAAGATGGGATGCCCTCTGTCGACGGAGCGGACACCCCGACTGCAGAACGGGGTGCCCTACCCGCAGTGCCGCGACTGGTCGCGGCGCGTGGTCGACCGGATCGTCGCCGACCGCCCGGACGCGGTGGTCACCACATCGACCAGGCCGCGTGTGGGCGCCCCCGGCGACGTTATGCCGTCCACCTACTCACCGGTGTTCGAGCGTTTCACCGACGCCGGCATCGAGGTGATCGGAATCCGCGACACCCCTTGGCCGCACGGCCCCGACGGTGCTATCGACACCCCGACCTGTCTGTCCGACGGCGGGACCGCCGACACGTGTGGGACCGACCGTGCCGAGGCACTCGACCGGATTGACCCGGCGGCGGGATACGCCCAGCGCAACCGCCGTTTTCACGCCCTCGACCTCTCCGACGGACTGTGCGACGCGAACCGGTGTCCCGCGATCGTCGGCAACATCATCGTCTACAAGGACTGGCATCATCTCAGCGCCACATACGTCCGCAGCCTCACCGACGGTCTGGGCCGCCAGTTGGGCCGCGTTCTGCCCTGGACGACCGATCACGATCCCTGATCGCGCAACTCGGGACTCCCGATTGGGACGGGTATCACGTACGCCCGGACGCAGACCGTTCCGAGATGAACGCCGACACCATCGCGACTACTGTCGTGGAATGAACTCACCGAAGGTGGAGACGTCCGCACCATCCACCGGCGATGACCAGGCAGCGACGACCGGGCAGGCCGCCGCAGCCGAGGATCCCACGGGCGACGCGCTCGACGCCGAGCAGGTCACCCCGCCGACCGAGGACGAGACCCCGACCGAATCGACCCGGCCCGAGTCGGAATCCGCCCCGGAAGAAACCGCCGCACCAGCAGAAACCGCGGTCCCGGACGCCGAACCCGCCTCCGCACCATCCCCCGAACCCGCCGCCGTCATCACAGACAGCCCGACGACGGCCGCACCGCTGAGCACCAGCACCGCACCCCATCCGACCGAGAGTCCGGTCAAGGCATCGGAGCAGGCCGAGCCGCTGGTCGCCCCCGAACCCGATCCGATCGACGTCTGGCCGGGGCAGGCCTACCCGCTCGGCGCCACCTACGACGGGGTCGGCACCAATTTCTCGTTGTTCTCCGAGATCGCGACGGCGGTCGACCTGTGTCTCATCGACCGCGACGGCAACGAGCGCCGCATCCGACTCGAGGAGGTCGACGGGTACTGCTGGCATTGCTACCTGCCCAACGTCGGCCCCGGCCAGTTCTACGGATACCGGGTACACGGTCCCTACGATCCGGCCAACGGCATGCGGTGCGATCCGAGCAAATTGCTGCTCGACCCGTACGGCAAGGCTTTTCACGGCGAGTTCGACGGTGACGCATCGCTGTTCTCCTATCCGTTGCCCGGCACCGACCCCTCGACGACCGAGGAGATCCCCGTCTACGACCCCGGAACACCGGAGTCGGTGGACGCCGATCAGCCACCCGCCTCCGACGAGGCCGCGGAGGTCGGGGGACCGTTGAGCGTGGGCGACGAGGCGGACGTCGCGACTTCCGCAGGAGACGACGCGGGCGACGCCCCGGCCGAGACGCTGAGCACCACTGGCGACGACACCGATTCGGCTGCAACGGAAGTCGACGACCCGGCGGTCGACGGCAACACCGATGACGCGACAGACGACGACACCACCGCCGACGAGGTGACCGCGCCCGACGTGGTGATCGAGACGGTGGATCCACCGGTGGCACACGAGGAGATCGTCGAACCCGAGCCCGCCATCCCGCCGACGCCGGAATACCACGACCCCGAGCCGAGTCCATCGATGCCGCAACTCGATTCGCTCGGTCACACGATGCTGTCGGTGGTCATCAACCCGTTCTTCGACTGGCAGAACGATCGCGCGCCACGCCTGCCCTACCATCAGACCGTCATCTACGAAGCCCACGTCAAGGGGATGACGGCGACCCATCCGGGCATCCCGGAGAACCTCCGCGGCACCTACGCGGGCCTGTCACATCCGGTGATCATCGACCATCTCAAGTCGCTGGGTGTCACCGCCATCGAACTGATGCCGGTCCATCAGTTCATGCAGGACTTCGTGCTGCTCGATCAGGGGCTGCGAAACTACTGGGGGTACAACACCTTCGGGTTCTTCGCCCCGCATGCCGACTACGCCTCGAATCACGCACAGCCGGGCAGCGCGGTGACCGAGTTCAAGGCGATGGTACGGGCGTTCCACAAAGCCGGCATCGAGGTGATCCTCGACGTGGTGTACAACCACACCGCCGAAGGCAACCACCTCGGCCCCACCATCGCATTCCGCGGGATCGACAACGCCGCCTACTACCGCCTCGTCGACGGCAACGCCGAGATGTACATGGACTACACCGGAACCGGCAACAGCCTCAACGGACGTCATCCGCATACCCTGCAGCTGATCATGGACTCGCTGCGATACTGGGTGCTGGAGATGCACGTCGACGGTTTCCGCTTCGACCTGGCGTCGACACTGGCCCGAGAACTGCACGACGTCGACCGCCTGTCGGCGTTCTTCGATCTCGTGCAGCAGGATCCGGTGGTCAGTCAGGTCAAGCTCATCGCCGAGCCGTGGGACGTCGGGGAGGGCGGCTATCAGGTCGGCAACTTCCCACCGCTGTGGACCGAGTGGAACGGCAAGTACCGTGACACCGTCCGCGACTACTGGCGGGGTGAGCCGGCCACCCTGGGCGAGTTCGCCTCCCGCCTGACCGGATCATCGGATCTGTACGAGGCCACCGGACGCCGACCACTGGCCAGCATCAACTTCGTCATCGCCCACGACGGCTTCACGCTGCGGGACCTGGTGTCATACAACGAGAAACACAATGAGGCCAACGGTGAGGGCAATCGCGACGGAGAGAGCCACAACCGATCCTGGAACTGTGGTGTGGAGGGACCCACCGACGATCCGGAAATCCTCGAGTTGCGCGCCCGGCAGCAACGCAACATCCTGGCCACCCTGTTCCTGTCGCAGGGCACGCCGATGCTCGCCCACGGCGACGAGATCGGCCGAACCCAGTTGGGCAACAACAACGTCTACTGCCAGGACAGTGAATTGTCGTGGATGGACTGGAGTCTCGCGGAGGAGAACGCGGACCTGCTCGAATTCACCCGGCGGGCGATCGCGTTGCGGACGGCCCATCCGGTGTTCCGGCGCCGCCGGTTCTTCGCCGGCAAACCCATCCGCTGGGGTCATCAGTCGCTCGACATCGCTTGGCTGACGCCGTCGGGTCAGGAGATGACCACCGCCGACTGGGACAGCGGATTCGGCAAGAGTCTCGCAGTCTTCCTCAACGGCAACGGGATTGCAGAGAAGGACGAGCGGGGTGAGCGGATCCTCGATGACCACTTCGTGATCTGCCTCAACGCCCACTACGAGGACATCGAGTTCACCCTGCCTTCGATCCTGCGCCCCGGCTGGCACGGCGTACTCAACACCGCCAGCCCGACCGGCGTGTCGGATCTGGAGTCGGTCGGCGGCGGAAGCAGGTTCGCGGTGCGTGCCCGATCACTCGTCGTCCTGCGAAACAAACGCTGATCGATGGTCACGCGCCCGGAACCGATCGCCACCTACCGTGTCCAACTGACGCCCGATTTCGGGTTCGCCGACGTCGTCGGAATCCTCGAGCACATCGCCGACCTCGGCGTCAGTCACGTGTACCTGTCACCGATCGGCACGGCGATGCCCGGCTCGACGCACGGCTACGACTGGGTTCCACCACCCCAGGTGGCACCGGAACTCGGTGGGCGCGAGGGGCTTCGGGCACTACGGGCGGCCGCGTCGGTACTCGGGCTCGGAATCATCATCGATATCGTCCCCAATCACACCGGAGTTGCGGTGGCCCTGCGCAATCCGTGGTTCGCCGATCTGCTGCGCCACGGCCCGGGATCACGCTATGCGACGTACTTCGACGCCGATTTCTCCTCCGACAACGGCGCCGACGGGGCACTCGCACTTCCGGTGCTCGCCTCCGACGGCGACCTGACACCGCTGACCGTCGACGCCCACGGCATCCTGCGATATCACGACCACGCCTTCCCCACCGCCCCCGGCACCCTGGGCGGAACACCCGAAGAAGTGCATGCGCGCCAACACTATCGGCTCGTCCCGTGGGACTCGGGCCTCATCGGGTACCGACGGTTCTTCACCGTCAACGAACTCGCCGGTCTCCGCCAGGAGGACCCCGCGGTGTACGACGCCACGCATGCGTGGCTTCGGGATCTCCTCGATGCCGATCTGATCGACGGTGTCCGCGTCGATCATCCCGATGGCCTGTGGGATCCGATGGGTTACCTCGAACGCCTCCGCGGCGAGATCGGCGCCGATCGACTGCTCTACATCGAGAAGATCCTCGCCGCCGACGAGGCACTCGAGCCGACGCTGCCCGTCGACGGCACCACCGGCTACGACCAGTTGCGGGTCATCGAGGCGCTGTTCACCGCCCCGTCGGGCATCGTCGAACTCAGCGAGATCCACGAACACGTCACCGGGGTGGCCGGTGATGCCCGTTGGCTGCATGCGACCGAACGCAGTCGCAAGATCACCACCCTGCAGACCATGTTTCCCGCCGAGCACCGACGTCTCGTTCGTGCCCTCACCCATTCCGATCCGAGTGTCGATGCGGCGTCGGTGGCCGATGCGGTCGGCGAACTCATCGCCGACCTCGGCGTCTATCGCGCCGACTATCCGTCGTTGCGGTCCCGCCTGGTCACCGCGGCCGACGCGATCGTCGCCCGCCGCCCGGACCTCGCCGACTCGATGGCGCTGATCATCCGCACCACCGAAACCCCGGGTGCGGCGACGTCGAGGTTGGCCCAGACCTGTGGTGCGGTCACCGCCAAGAGCGTCGAGGACAGCCTGTTCTATCGCACCGCCCGGCTGGTGTCCGCACAGGAGGTGGGCGCCGATCCCGCCGATCCGGCGTTGTCCCTGCACGATTTCCACCGGCACAACGTGATCCGTGCGCGGCAGTGGCCCCGCGCCATGACCGCGAGCTCCACCCACGACACCAAGCGTGGCGAGGATGTCCGTGCACGCGTCGCGCTGCTGGCTCAGGTCCCGGAGCGATGGTCGATGACCATCCGCCGGATCTGGGCCGCGACCCCGCCTCCCGACGACTTCACCGGATACTTCCTGCTGCAGAACATCCTCGGCGTCTGGCCGACCGACGGCGCGGTGACCGATGAACTGCGGACCCGACTCGTCGACTACGCCCGCAAGGCGTCACGCGAGGCCGCTCTGAAAACCACCTGGACCGAGGTCGACGAGCAGTTCGAGTCGGCGCTGTCCACCTGGATCGACACGATCACCACCGGCGAGCCCGCCGAGGTGATCACCGGGCTGGTCTCCCGGCTGGCGCCGGCGTGGGAACAGGAGTCCTTGGCGCGCAAGGCCATCGCCCTTCTCGGCCCCGGAGTGCCGGACATCTATCAGGGCACCGAGTGGTTCGAGGACTCACTGGTCGACCCCGACAATCGACGCCCCGTGGACTACCGCCGCTCGACCGACCACCCCAAGGTCCGACTCGTACAGGCCGCGCTCGGTGTCCGGTCGACCCATGCCGCCGCGTTCGGACCGGATGGCGACTACCGGCCGATCCTGGCCGAGGGCCCGGCATCGGACCACGTGGTCGCGTTCGGCCGCGGTGTCACCGGGGAGGTCGACCCTCGCGTGATCGTCGCGACGAGTCGATTCACCCACAGTCTGCTGCCACCCGACGGCGCCAAGACGATGCTGACACTGCCGCCGGGCGACTGGCTCGATGCGGTGTCGGGCGCCACCCACTCCGGCTCGGTCAGCGTCGCAGATCTCCGTGCCGTCGCGCCGGTGGCGATCCTGACCCGCTGATCGTCCCTGACCCGTTGCTCGTCGCTGACCCCTTGCTCGTCGCTGACCCGTTACTCGCCGCTGACCCGTTGCTCGCCGGCCGCGGCGCGCCCTCTACCCGGCCGGGGTCGGGGCAGGCGTCTCGGTCGGGGCAGGTGCCGGTGCGCTCGAGCTCGGCGTGGATTGCCCCGGCAGGGACTGCGACGGATCGACGACGCCACTCTTCTCACTTCCGGGCGGCCCGCTGAAGTCCGACACCAGCCAATTGCCGTCGACCTTCTGGAGGTCGAGGATGAAGATCATCAGGCGGGTCTCGCCGTTCGGGATCTGCGCCGAGCGTGCGGTCACCTCGGCCATCACCGTGGTCTTGGCGCTGTCGGTGTCGAACGACGCCACCGACGACGACACGATTTTTGAGGTCGCCTCGATGGCGAGGGCCTGACTGTTCTGCTCGGTGGCGGCGCGATCCTGTTCCAATCGGGACCGCAGCGCCCCGGTCGACAACGGACCCAGGATCTCCTTGTATTTGTCGGTGTTGCCCGGGTTGATCGTCGTCACCAGCCGCGTCACGAACTGCTCGGACACCTGCTTGGACGCGTCAAAAGCCTTGAGTCGCTGTTGATCCGAGTAATACAACCACCCGAGTACCGCCACCCCCGCGATCAGGGCGACCACCACGATCGCCCCGAGCACGCGCAGCAGCGAGCGCGAGGACAAGGTAATCGAGAATTCCTTGCCCTTGCCCTTGCTCGTGTCCCGGTCGGCGGGCGCCGACGACGGGACCGTGTCGGCAATCGAGGTCTCGAGGTCATCGGCGGCAACGTCCTCATCGACGGCCTCGGCCGCCGCCTCGGCGCCCTCGGCGACCGGCGACGTCCGCTTGGCCTTGGCGGTCTTGGACCGCGGAACGGGTTTACCCTGCGCCTTCGTCAGGGATGCCGTCGCCTTCGAGACCTGCTGTG
Organism: Gordonia sp. NPDC003504; assembly: GCF_053587995.1. NCBI lineage: Bacteria > Bacillati > Actinomycetota > Actinomycetes > Mycobacteriales > Gordoniaceae > Gordonia > Gordonia sp. NPDC003504. The sequence goes on along the minus strand of NZ_JBSFPC010000009.1, from coordinate 52,104 downwards.
TCGACGAGCCGTCGGCGTCACCGGTGTCGGCGTCACTGGTGGTGGTGTCGATGGTGGGGTCCCCGTCGTTGTTCTCGCCGTCGTTCTTCTCGCCTGTCATGCACAGCTTTCCGTCCGCACGATGGATGTCACTCGTCTGCCAATTACTTGTCCAGCGGAACCGTGCGCGCATTCGGGTCGTAGTTCGGTGGCGGCCCGGCGGTGTCGTCACCCGGCGGTCGCGGTGCGTTCGCCGAGCCACGGATCTGCTGGTTGGGATCCTCGGTGACACAGTACAGATTCGTCGGAACGGTGAGTTCGAGGATCTTGGTCGGCCGCGTCGGCGTGATCGGGTAGTCGCAGTAGGGCCGCGGATAAATCGACCCGAATGCCCACCAGGCACCGTCGTGGAACATGGTCAGGCTCTTGATCGATGCGTCCCGGATCGAGGGCAGCAGATTGACGATCGCCGGCGCCCGCAGCGCACCCTGATGGGCGATGTCGCGGAACTGGCCGAGCAGATCGGTGAGCGGGTCCTGCATCTCGTTGAATGACCCGGTGAGACTGGTCAGTTGCTGCGGGCCCTTGCCCAGCAAGGTGCGGATCTCCCGGTCGGAGGCCACCGCGGCGTTGACGATCTCGCTGGCGGCGTTGACGGTGCCGGCGAGGTCCGGCTGGATCTGTGCCGTCGTCTGCAAGATCGTGCCGGTCTGTTGGATCAGCTTGGTGGTCTGGGGCAGCACCCGGTACAGGTCGGCGAAGATGGTGCCGCCCGCGTCGAAAAGCACACGCAGATCATTGGTCTCGCTGTCGGGGTTGAGGGCGACGTCGAGGTTGTCGACGACGGCGGTCAACTGTGCCGGGTCGATCTGGTCGATCACCCCCAGCGAGGTCTCCAGCAACCGCGGGAACGGCACCGTCGTCTGCGTCTGATTGACGTTGATGGTGTCCCCGTCGGCCAGATACGGGCCGTCGGCGGTGGCCGGCTGGAAGTCGACGTACTGCTCACCCGCGGCCGAGAGTCCCAGCGCCGCAACGATCGTGTTGCGGTTGATCTTCACGTCGTCATCGATGGACACCTTCACCTGCACCGAATCCGGTTGCACGTGAATGGATTCGATGTCACCGATCTCCACTCCGCGCAGGGTGACCCGCGAGGTGTCCTGCAGACCGCCGGAGACCGGGAAGTTGATCGTGAGGCCGTAGTGCCCCTGGAAAGGCTGCCACCGCAGAGCGCCGAAGGCCAGGTAGGACAGCCCCAGCAACATCACCCCGATGAGGGCGAGGTTGCCCAGCAGCACCGAGTGCTTACGGAGAAAACCGAAGATCCCGCTCATCCGCAGCACCCCTGTGTGGCGGTGAGCCGGGCGATCAGACGTTGCAGCGTCTGCTGCAGCGACTGACCGGCCGAGTCGAGATCGCCGAGTTCGGGAAGTCTACTGGCCGAATCGAATCCGGCGCCCGGATTGAGGTAGTACACCTTCGCCGACAGTGCCGCCGCACTGGAACTGGTCGCCTTCACCCACTTCGGGGTCAATGCCGCGAGGTTGTCGGCGAGACCGCCGAGCGTCGGTGCGGCGGTGTTCAACTGGGCCAGGACGTTGGCGAGATGATCGACCAATTCGATCAGGTTCTGACGATCGTTGGTGAGGAAGTCGTTGGTCGCCGCCGTGACGGTGTTGGTCTTGTCCAGCGTCGTCAGGATGAGCTGCATCTGATCGTTGATGACGTTGAAGGCCGGTGCCAACTTGTTGATCGACGCCATGATCTGGGCGCGGCCGTCGGCCAACTCGGTGGTGAGGACCCGCGTGTTGGCCATCGACCGGTCGACGGCCGCGGCGTTCTGGTTCAGCTTCACGATCGCGGTGGTCATCCCCTCGATGGCGCCGTTGAGCTCCTGCGGGTCATCGGGACTCGTCGAGACGGCCGCACTGAGCTCGGTGAGGATCTGTTGGGTCGACCCGAGCGATCCACTGTCGACGAGTCCACTGATGCTGATCAAGAGGTCCTCCACCGTCGCGGCCGCCGACCGTGGGCCGGTGAGGGTGTCCCCGTCGGCCATGTAGCGGCCCTGCGCCGCCGCGGGCGGCAGCAACGCGACGAAGACGTCACCGAGCGGAGTCGCCTGGCGCAGTTCGGCTCCGGTGCCGACCGGGACCTTGGCGCTGGTGCTCACCTCCATCGTCACGATGGCCTGGTAGTTGTCGGCGCGGATCCCGGTGACCTGACCGACGTCACTGCCGTAGAGCTTCACCTTGGCCCGGGTCGGCAGGTTGAGCGCGTTGTCGAAACTCGCGGTCAACTCGATGGTCTCGCCGAGGTTACCCGGTGCGGGCAGTGGGATCTGTTCGACGGTGAGGCCGGGAAGGACACCGCAACCCGACACCGCCAGCATCGCCGCGACGATGCCGGCGAGCAGGGAATTTCGGGCCCAGCGACGGGGACGCGCGACGTCGGGCGACCAGAGACGGCGGCTCATTTGCTCAACTCCAGAAGCCCGTTGAAGATCCCCAGGTCCGGACCGAAGTCCTGGAGCTGGCCGGTCTGACATCCGTTCTTCTGCAGATTGATGGCCCGGCAGAACTGGGACAGCAGCTGGGTGTCGATCAGCGACTTGTCCAACAGCACCTGGGCGCGCCAGGCCCCCTGCTCCGCCGACACCGAATTGCTCAGGTTCTGGAACAGCAGCGGCCCGAGGTCGATGGTCTCGACCACCTGTCGGGAGAAGTCGCTGAGGTTCTCGGCGAGTGCAGCCAACCGCGCCGACGATGCGCTGATGGTCCCGCTGTTGTTGCGCAGGAATTCCGAGGTGTTGAGCAGCGCCTGGTTGAGGTCGCCGAGGGTGGCCACGAGACCCGGCGACTGCCGACCCAGCATCTCGCTCACGTCGTTGATGGAACTCGAGAACGCCTTCATCTTGGGATAGTTCGCGACCAATGCGGCGGTGAGTGTCTGCACCGACTTGATGATGTCGACGAGGCCGTCACCGTTGCCGGAAACGATCTGCGAGGCACTCCCCAACTGGTCGATGGCCTCTTGCAGGCGTTGCCCGTTGCCCTCGGTGATGCCGGTGGTGATGTCCATCAGGTCGGCCACCGGGCCTTTGCCGGGGGCATCGCCGGACAGCGAGGTGACCAGCTTGTCGACGGCGTCGAACAGATCACCGGCCGAGACGGGGCTCAGGCCCTCCTTGCGCATCACCGCACCGTCGGCGAGTTTCGGGCCACCGGTGTAGGCGGGGGTGAGTTCGATGTGACGGGTCGTCACGATCGAGGTGTTGACGATCGCGGCCTGCGCATCGGCCGGGATCGGCACGTCCTTGTCGACGGTGAAGGTCACCTTGACGCGGCTGCCCTGCTGTTCGATCTTGGTGATCTGGCCGACCGGCATGCCCAGCACCGCAACGTCATTGCTGGTGTAGAGACCCGCTGTGTTGGGAAAGTAGGCGCTGATCTCGATGGCCTGATCGGCCGCGACGGTCCAGCTCGCCGGGATCAGCGAGCATCCCGACAGCGCGCCGACGGCGACGAGGATCATCGCGATCAGGGTCGCCGGGCGCCGACGTGCGGCGCCGTCCGCGCTCACGCCCGTCTGAACTGTGTCGGTCAGCATCCGTCCACCACCCGGGCCAGGCAGAGCCAGTTGTCCGGGAAGATGCCCCAGGGCAGATAGCCGTTGGCGTAGGGGCCGTCTCCGATCACGTTGTTGGTCAGGCGCGCGGTCACCGGCAACACCTCGAGCATCTTGCGCAGGTTGTCGCGGTTCTTCTCCAGGCCCTGCGAGATGGTGTTGAGGTTGGCCATGATGGGCGCGAACTGGTTGGCGTTGTCGGCGGCGACGAGTTGGGCCTGCTCGGTGATCTGGGCGATGCCGTCGAGCAGTTGGGTCACCAGCGCCTGCCGGGCCACGATCTTCTGCGCCAGCTGTGCCCCCTGCCCGACGATCACCGCGAGTTGGGTCTGGGAGTCCTCGACGATCGAGGTGACCGATTTGGTGTCGGCGACCAGCTGATTGATCTGGTCCTTGCGGTTGGTGATGATCTCCGACATCTGGGTGAGCGCATCGAGGGTGGGTTTGGTGACCGCCGGAGCACCCGCGAGTTGGGTGTTCAGCGTTTTGATGCTTTGCGCGAAGTCCTCGTCGTTCACCCCCTGCAGGATCGGGGTGCCCTCCTCGATGGTCTTGTTCAGGTCATAGGGCACGCGCGTTTCCGTGATCACCCCGTTCTGTGCGAGGTCCGGCGAATTACCCAGGGACACATCGATGTAGCGCTGCCCGAGGAGCGTGGACATCTTGATCTCGGCGGACCCGTTGGCGGTCACCACGACGTCGTTGTCGACCTTCATCACGATGTGGACGTGATTGCCGGCGAGTTCGGTGCTGGCGACCTCACCCTTGTCGATGCCGGCGACGCGAATCTTGTCACCGGGCCGGATTCCGCCGGCCTGGGCGAAATCTGCGGTGTAGGTCTTCTTCCCGAGGTCGGCCTCACCGATCCCGGTGATCGCAAGGATCACCACGACGATGACGATCGCACCGCCGAGGCCGTACCAGAGTCGGCGGTTGCGGTCGAAGCTGCGGCGCATGCGGCTTCTCATCGGCACACCACCGAGTGTTGGGTGCCGCCGATCTTGTTGATGATCCCGGGCGGGAACAGCACGTCGCCGATCGCGATGTCGAGGTCACAGGCGTAGATGTTCAGGTAGGCGCCCTCTCCGAGAACCAGCGGGAAGTGTCCGAGGAAGATCGGCAGGTTGGTGGCCAGTCCGTCGAGTTTGGCGCCCTCCCCGATCAGGGTGGCGGTCGCCTGATTGGCCGAGGTCGCCGCCGCCGCGAGGTTGCCACTGGTCTGCGTCAGCACATCGGCGAATCCGGATGCGGTCTGGCCGATCTGGGTGACCGCGGTGCCCAGTGCCGACGAGTTGGAATTGAGGTTGGCGATCACATTCTTGAGGCTGTCGATCAGCGTGCTGACCTGGTCACCTTGACGGGAGAGGTCACGCAGCACCCCGCTGAGATTGTCGATGATCGCGCCGATGACGACGTCACGGTTGGACATGTCCGAGGCGAACTTGCCGACCTGGGCCACGGTGTAGGACAGCGACACCGTGTCGCCCTGGAAGGCCTGGACCAGACCATTGGACAGGTCGTTGATCTGCTCGGGCGTCAGCGTCTCGAACACCGGCTGGAATCCGGCGAGGAGTTTGGTGACGTCGAAGGAGTCCTCCGACGGCTGCTTCAGTGTCGACCCCACCGGCAGCGGCTGTGCGTCCCCGTCGGCGAGACTGAGTGCGAGGTAGCGCTGGCCGATCAGGTTCTGGTAGCGGATGGCCGCCTTGGTGGTGGTGTACATCGGCTGATCGGTCTGGACCTCGAAGGTCACTTTGGCGCGGCCGTCGTCGAGGTCGATCGAACTGACCCGGCCCACCCGCACTCCGGCCATGCGCACGTCGTCACCACTGGCGAGGCCGGAGGCGTCGCGGAAGTAGGTGGTGTATCCGTGGGTGTCGCCGGGCACCGAGCGTTCCAGCGTCGAATAGATGATGTAGGTCAGCAGCAACGCGATGATCGCGAACAGCGAGAAGCCGATCAACGGTTTGCGGATGGTGGTAGCGCCCGCGCTCATCGCCCGCCTCCGGTCTCGGTGGACACCGTCTGCACCAGCGGCCCGAGCATCAGCGTGTCGGCGGCGGTCGGCGTGCGATTCAGCGCGGCGCTCAGGGTCCGGTTGTCGGCGGCGGTGGTGACCGAGGCCGGGAAGGTCATCTGACGCATCCCACCCTGCGGGTACACCATCAACGGACCGGAACTCGTCGGGCCGGTACCGGTGCCGGGACCGACGCACCCCGGGCCACGGGTCTGGCCGTACGGTCCACCGTTGTACACCGGGCAGTTCTGTCGCGTATAGCGTTGGAAGGCCGAGAAACTCACTCCGATGTTGAGCTGAGGGTGGCCGTTCACACCGGTGAACACGGTCAGCACCCGGGCCGCCAAATTGTTCAACGCGGTCAGGGCATAGGGCAGCGAATTCGGCTCGTAGACGGCCGCACCGAGCATCCGGTTCGCGTCGGCGACGACCGCCTTGCCGGCATCACCGTTGGCGGCGAACAGCGCCTGGATCTGGTCGGTCAATCCCTGCCCGGCCGACAGGATCGCCGTCAGATTGTCGCGGTTCTCGGTGACCGTCATCGCCGGGATCACGCTGCGGCCCAGGGTGTCGAGCAATTCGGGCGCCGATTCCGACAGGCCGCGCACGGAGTTGTCGAAGTTCTCGAATCCCGACGGCGCTCCGGGCGGGAACTGCGCGTTGAGGGTCTTGAAGTAGTTGTCGAGGACGCCGACGAACAGCCCGAAGGTCTGGCCGCCGCCGTTGAGGGCGTCGGCGATGGTGCCGAGGACACCGGCGAGCTGTTCGGGTGGGACCGCCTGCAGCAATGTGCGCAGCTGATTCTGCGCGTCCTGCAGTTTGATGGTGGGCAGTGACGCGTCGGCGGGGATCGACGCACCGGAGGACAGGTGATCCGACGACGCAGTGGCCGGCGGCACGAGTTCCACCGAGTTCACACCGAACAGATTCGACGGGACGGTGCGGGCGGTGACATTGGCCGGGATGCCCTCGGCCTGCTCGGGCAGCACGTCGATGTCGACCTGGCGAAGCGCGATGCCTTTGGCGCCCGTCTCGTCGGAGGCCGCTACGCCTTTCACCTGACCGACGATGAATCCGTTGTACCGGACGTCGGCCCCGGTGGTCAGCCCGTCGCCGACGTCGGTGAGCTTGGCCGAGACCGACACCGTCGAGGTGAACACGCCCTGGTATCGCATGAACAGCAGCACGAAGACGATGACGAGCACGATCAGGAACGCCAGCCCACGCAGCAGGTACTGCACGAGCGAGGGGTTGCGGCCATCGGTGGCGATCAGCATCGGTTCCCCCTCATCCCGAGATCTTGATGCCGGGCGATGTTCCCCAGAACACCAGCGTCATGACCAGATTCGCGAAGACGATCACGATGATCGCCAACCGGATCGCATGTCCCGCGGCGACCCCCACCCCCTCGGGTCCGCCCGAGGCGAAGTACCCGTAATAGCACTGGATGAAGGTCGTCAGCAGCACGAAGACCGCGACCTTGATGAAGGAGTACAGCATGTCGGTGGACAGGATGAACGAGTCGAAGTAGGCGAGATAGTCGCCGGCACCCTTACCACTCTGCAGCTGGTACATCACCTGGCAGGCAATGTAGTTGGCGGCCAGCGAGACCGAGTAGAGCGGGACGATCGCGAGCACCGCGGCCGACATCCGGGTGGTCACCAGGTACGGCAGCGGACGGATCGCGATCGATTCGAGAGCGTCGATCTCCTCACTGATGCGCATCGATCCCAGCTGGGCGGTGAAACGACATCCCGATTGGGCGGTGAAGGCGGTCGCGGCGAGCAGCGGGGCGATCTCGCGGGTGGTGGCGAAGGCCGAGAGGCCGCCGGTCACCGGCGAGATACCCAGCAGGTTCAGCGCCGTGTAGCCCTCGATGCCGACGGTCGCGCCGCCCATCACGCCGAGGATCACCATCACGCCGACGGTGCCGCCGCCGACCACGATCGCGCCGTTGCCCCAGGCGACGTCGGCCAGCAGCCGCCACACCTCCTTGCGGTAGTGGGTGAACGCGATCGGCACCGCGCCGATCGAGCGCACCAGGAAGGTGATGAGGTGGCCCATCTGGACCAGCGCGTCGCGCGGACCCTCGTAGACGACCTTGGTGGCCGCGAGCGGCCGCAGCACGGGAGGTACATACCGGGAGGCGGCCATGTCACACCACCTTCGCCGGGACGAGGATGGCGAACAGCTGGGTGAGGACGACGTTGACGGTGAACAGCAGCAGCACCGAGTTGACGACGGCGGCGTTCACCGAGTTCGCCACGCCCGCCGGACCACCCTTGGTGTTGAGGCCGCGGTCGCAGGCGACCACGGCCACTATCGCACCGAAGATCACCGACTTGGCCAGCGCGAACGACAGGTCCGAGACCCCGGCGAAGGACGCAAAGGTACCGGTGTAGCTGCCCGGGGTGCCGCCCTGGAAGTACACGTTGAAGACGTAGCCGGTGATGAATCCGACGAAGCAGACGAAGCCGCAGAGCAGGAAGCTGACGACCATGGTCGCGAGCAGTCGCGGGGAGATGAGGCGTTGTACGGGATTGACACCCATCACGCGCATCGCGTCGATCTCGTCGCGGATCGTCCGGGAGCCGAGGTCGGCGGCGATCGCCGACCCGACCGCACCGGCGAGCAGCAGCGAGGTCACCAGCGGCGCACCCTGCCGGATGACGCCCAGGCCGGTGGCCGCACCGGAGAACGATGTCGCGCCGATCTGTCCGGCGATGTTGCTGACCTGAATCGAGACGATGACGCCGATGGGGATGGCCACCAGGAACGTCGGGAAGACAGAGGTGCTGGACATGAACGCGCATTGGCGGATGAACTCGCCGAAGGGGAACCGCCGCTTGACGATGTCCTCGATGAGGACCTTGAAGACGTCGACGAACATGGCGAGCTGACGACCGAAGGTGTCGAAGCTGGCGACGACGTGGTCATGAAACCACGAGGACGCCATCCCCCGCCGCTTCGGCGGCGCCTCCTCGCTGTGCGGCGAGGCCTGCGTCTCTGTGCTCAATACCCGTCCCTGCATCGTCCGAATACCATCGCGCCCCCCATGGCAGGCGTGGCCCGCGGTAATATACAGCACACTGCGCCGCGCTTATTCAGTTGGTCACAGCACTCCTGGCCTGCGTTGATCCGCCGAACCCAATACCTTGAAGCGGGTGAACGAACAACTGTCCGATCGCCCGGCGAGCTGTCACCCTCATGTGGACGACGTCACAATAACTGGGACGGACGACCACAGTCATCCGAAACACACGAAACGTCCCGACAGATTTGTGTCAGGGTTCGTCTCGTCGCCGTTCGCTCCCCCGCCCGTTCCGGCCGACATCCGCGTCTGGGCACCGGCCGCCGACCGGCTGGCCGCGGTATTCACCGGGCCGGAGGCCGGTACGAATGCCGGCTCACCGCCGCGCGTGGAGGTGCCGATGGTGCCCGACGGGCACGGGTGGTTCCGGATGGATGCGTCGTCGGTGGCCGGACTCGACACGGCGGGCATCGACACGACCGGCCTGCGGTACGGCTTCCTCGTCGACGATGCGACGACACCCATCCCCGACCCGCGCTCGACCCGGCTGCCCGACGGGGTGCACGGCCTGTCGGCGTTGCACGTCGTCGACGAGTCGATCTGGCATGACACGCAGTGGGCGGGGCGCAGCGTCCGCGGGGCGGTGATCTATGAGATGCATGTGGGTACGTTCACGTCGGACGGCACCCTGGACTCGGCCATCGACCGGCTCGATCACCTGGTGGAATTGGGCGTCGACTTCGTCGAACCGTTGCCGGTGAACGCCTTCAACGGCACCCACAACTGGGGCTATGATGGCGTCGGCTGGTATGCGGTGCAGGAGAGTTACGGCGGCCCCGACGCCTTCGCCCGATTCGTCGACGCCTGCCATACCCGCGGCCTCGGGGTGGTCCTCGATGTCGTCTACAACCACCTGGGACCGTCCGGGAATTACCTGCCGGACTTCGGGCCTTATCTGGGTGCCGGATCGACCGGGTGGGGCGCCTCGCTGAACCTCGACGGCCCCGACTCGGACGAGGTGCGCCGCTACATCCTGGGCAATGCCCTGCGCTGGTTCAGCGAGTTCCACGTCGACGCGCTGCGACTCGACGCGGTGCACGCACTCGTCGACCATCGTGCCGTTCCACTTCTCGAGGCCCTCGCGATCTCCACCGATGCCCTGAGTGAGGAACTGGGACGGCCGCTGTCGCTGATCGCCGAGTCCGATCTCAACGATCCCCGGATGATCCTGCCGCGCTCGGCGGGCGGGTACGGCTTGACCGCGCAGTGGGACGACGACATCCACCACGCCATCCATACGACCGTCTCCGGCGAACGGCAGGGCTACTACGCCGACTTCGGCAGCTACGCCGCACTCGCAAAGGTGCTGCGGGGCGGCTTCTTTCATGACGGCACGTATTCATCGTTCCGGCGCCGACACCACGGCCGGCCGATCCCCGACTCGGTTCCGACCACCGCGCTGGTCGCCTACACCTGCGATCACGACCAGATCGGCAATCGCGCGATCGGGGACCGCCCGACCGCATACCTCGACGGCGGGCAACTCGCCATCAAGGCGGCGCTGGTGCTGTTGTCCCCGTACACCCCCATGCTGTTCATGGGCGAGGAGTGGGCGGCCGACACCCCGTTCCAGTTCTTCACCTCTCATCCCGAACCCGAACTCGGCGAGGCCACCCGCAACGGGCGCAAGTCGGAGTTCGCCGAACACGGGTGGAATGTCGACGACGTCCCCGACCCACAGGACCCGCAGACCTTTCTGCGCTCGAAGCTCGACTGGTCCGAACTCGACCGGGATTCCCATGCCCGGATGTTGCGGTTCTATCGGGCGTTGATCGCGCTGCGAAAGCAGGAACCGACCTTCGCCCGCGACGACTTCGCCTCGGTGCGAATCGACTTCGACGAGCAGGCCGGCTGGTTCGCGATGCATCGCGAGCCCGACTGGTCGGTGGTGGCGGTACTCGCCGACCACGAGGTGAGGGTGCCGATCAGCCTGCATCCGGTGTTGTCGTGGGAGGAGCCGACAGTGACCGACGAGGGGCTCGGCAGCGCCGGACACAACGTGATCGTCGGCAGGCGCACGCCGGCGCCGTGACGCCGACGGCCGGGATCAGGTCAGGTACCGATACGCCGGCGAATCCGGTTCGAGCCGTTCGCAATTGAGTCGCGAGCGGGCCATCCGATCCATCAGGCCGGCCAGTCCGTCGGGGCTGCCGAGTTGCACGCCGACCAACGCTGCGCCGGTTTCCCTGTTGTTGCGTTTGACGTACTCGAACAGGGTGATGTCGTCGTCGGGTCCGAGGACCTCGTCGAGGAAGCGCCGCAGGGCCCCGGGTTCCTGGGGGAAATCGACGAGGAAGTAGTGCTTGAGACCGCGGTGCACCAGGGATCGTTCGATGATCTCGCCGTACCGCGACACGTCGTTGTTACCCCCGGAGACCAGGCAGACGACCGTCGCTCCGGCAGGCAGGTTCAGCTTCGCCAGACCGGTGACCGCCAGTGCTCCGGCGGGCTCGGCGATGATGCCCTCGTTCTGGTACAGATCGAGCATCGTCGAACAGATCGCACCCTCGTCGACGTGGGTGATATGCGCGGCACCTGGCCGCAGCGTCACCGGCTCGTCCGGGAGCACCGGGACCTTCGGCGCGGGGCCCAGCAACGGATGCGCGGTCGCCGACGACCCCAGATCCGCCATCACCCGATAGCCGAGGGCACCGATCCGCTTGACCGATGCACCGTCGACGAACGGGTCGATCTCGTCGAGGGTCACCGGTCCCCCGCCGGCCAGCGCGGCGGCCAGCGACACCGCACCGGTCGGTTCGACGCCGACGATCGTGCTCGACTCCGAGATCGTGTGCAGGTAGGTGGCGATCCCGGCCAGGCAGCCCCCACCGCCGACCGGGGTGACCATGACGTCGGGCGCGCCGCCGAGTTGCTCGACGATCTCCTTGGCGATGGTGCCCTGCCCGGCGGCGGTGCGCGGATCGTCGAAGGCGTGGATCCAGGTCGCACCAGTGCTCAGCACGTCACCCTGCGCGGCGGCCGCCGCCGCGTCGTAGGTGTCACCCACCGCATGCAGCTCCACGAATTCCCCACCGTGCCAGAGGATCCGGTCGCGCTTCTGCTTGGGTGTGGTGGTCGGTACGTAGATCCGGCCACGCACCTGCATGGACCGGCACGCGAAGGCGACGCCCTGGGCGTGGTTACCGGCGCTGGCCGCCACGACTCCCCGCGCGCGTTCGTCGTCGGACAGTTGCGCCATCACGTTGTAGGCGCCGCGAATCTTGTACGAGCGCACCGTTTGCAGGTCCTCACGTTTGAGAAAGACCTGCGCGCCGACCAGATCACTCAGCCGCGGGGCCGGTTCGAGCGGGGTGCGCGACACCGCCGGGGCGATCCGCTCGGCGGCCGCGTCGATCGACGCAACCGACAGGCCGGGGCCGGACGGGGCTGCTCCGGAGGCGGCTGTTCCGGATGTGGAAAGGGTGTCGCGCGACGTACTCACGCACTCCATGATCTCACTGGGCGCGACGACCCGTGCGCGCGGCGGGTCCCGGGAGACCCTGGCATCTCACCTCGCGGCGTGCCTACACTCGCAGTGGGTAACGTCCGTCACACCCCGCGAGGAGCCCGCATGCGACTGCGTCACCGGAACCGAGTTCTTCGCCGAGCTGCGCTCGCCGTCGCGGCCGGAGCGATCGCGCTGACCACCATCGTCGCGACGGGCACCACGACCGCACAAGCGGCACCGCCGTGCCCGGGGGCCTCGCCGGCCCGGTTGGTCGGGACGGTGCCGGGCGCAGCACTGGAGGGACTGACCGTCGACGGCCGCGGGCGGCTCTACACCACCGACCTCATCAGCGGGCAGGTGTTCCGACTCGACGCCCCGGGATCTCGCGCGGTACCGATCGCGCGGGTGCCGGCCGGCGGCGCGGGTGCGCTCGCCTGGACCCCCGACGGCACCCTTCTCGTCGGGTACGGCGCGGATCCGCGCGTCATCGTCGGCGACGCGCTCCGGCCGGGCGCCATCGCGCGCCTGAACACCGCCACCAACCTGCTGCGGCCGTGGGTCGGCGGACTGTCGGCGGCCGACGGCATGGCCGTCGCGGGCAACGGCGTCGTCTACGCCACCAACGACTTCGGGAATTTGATCGGGCGGGTGTCCCCCACCGGCGCGGTCAACCCGACGTGGGGTTCGCTGCCGAGCGCCAACGGCGCGGTCCTCGGCCGGGGCGACAGGTGGTTGTATGTCTCGCGGACGTTCACCAATCCGGGGGTGAGCCGCATCTCGACGGCCAATCCCCGCGTGGTGCAGAGTCTTCTCACCCTGGGCGGCGGCGATGCCCTGGCGGCGCCCGACGGTCTCACGCTCGACTCGAAGGAACGGCCGATCGTGCCGTTCAACGCCGCCGGACAGATCGTGCGGGTGACCGCACCGGGCGCCTATTGCGTACTGGCGCAAGGACTTCCACTCTCGAGCGTAGTCAGTTACGGCGGCGGGAACCGCGGCTTCTCGGCGGGGCGACTGTTCCGGGCCGGCTTCGACGGCCGGATCTATGAGATCCCGGCCGGGTTCGATCCGTCCGCACCCATGCCCCTCGCCGCCCGGTAACGCCCGATCCACCACGTGGAGACCAGAACGACGCCCGACACCCAGGCGGCGGTCTGCATCGAGGTGAACACGGCCAGGCTCAGCACTACGGCGAGCACGGCGGCGGCGACGGCCTGCACCTTGTAGACCGGCCAGTCGGTCCCGGCGATGTCGATGGTGGGCACCGCGCCCCGCGTTCGGGGCTGCATGGTCTCGATCATCGCTGTCATCGACACTCCCAGAACATCAGACTTCGGTTACCTTCACAGCCGATATTAGCATCGTCGGCAAGAATGTTTCGGCCAGCCGAAACCTTTCCCGGGCGTGGTGTTCACTGTCCACGGCGCAGAGTGTCGAGGAGTTCGTGATACGGGCCGACCAGATAGGCGGTGTCCTCGGCGCAACCGGTCGTCGCGGCGCGGATGCAGGATCGCACCGGTGTGGCGATCGATGGCGATGACCCGGGTGAGGGTGGGCAGCTACGCCATCGAGATACCGTCGAGGGTGCTGCCGCGCCGCACGAAGACCCCACCGACCATGAAGGAGCGTTGCCCCACCGAGAAGGTCGAGATCACCTGCAACCCCAGTGCCGCGCCGATGAACCAGGGTGCGGCCAGTTCGACGGTGGAGCGGACGTTCTCGAAACCGAAGCGGTGGGCGACGGCGGAACCGAGGGTGTGGTCGAAGACCCGGAGCACGACGGGCACACCCCGTTCGGCCGACGTGTTGCCCCACCGCTCGCCGAGTGACTCGCGGGCGATGATTCCGGTCTCGATGTTGATCATGTCGTCATGGGTGAGCACCGCGACCGCACGCGCCCGGCCGATCCGGGCGTCCTCGAGGGTCTGACGCAGGGTGGCGTCCCGAAGATGACCGGCACGTCGGCCGCGGCGGCGGTCGCCAGGAAGCGATTGTCGGTGCTCGACTCGATCGCGACCACATCGTGGCCGGCCGCCCGCAGATCGGTCGCCACCCGAATGCCAAAGGAGCCCAAACCCACGACGATGACGTGCTCGCGCATCTCCCGGGCACGACGTTTGCCCGCGGATTGCCCGATGCGCCGTGACAGCAGGACGTCGGCGACGAAGGCCATCAGCACCGCGGTCGTCGTCACACCGGCAAACATCAGGCCGATGGAGAACAGCCGCAGCCAGACCGGCTGATCGACGAAACTGAAGTCGCCGTAGCCGACGGTCGCAATGGTCTCGGTGGAGAAGTACAGCGCGTCGACAAAGCTCATCCCCGGCTTGTGATAGGTGAAACGCAAGAGCAGGGTGGCGCCCAGCAGCAGTGTGAACGACACCCCGAGTGCGCGGAACAGGTTCGGATTCACATCCTCGAGGAAACCGCGCAGCGCGCCGACCCCACGCACCGGCAACGGCGGTGGCCGCCGACGGGCCGGATTCGGTCTTTCCCATGAGATCCCGGCGACCGCGAGATCGTCTGAGGTTCCGATGACGGCCACACGATCGCCGACGCCGACGTCGAGATCGCGACCCGGGCAACACACCACGCTTTCCGCGGCGTCGTCCCCGCCGGCGATCACCGCCACCGGGGCCAGGTCGCCGTACAGGTCACGCAGCGTGCCTGCGGAGGGCGTGTCGGTGACGGCCATGATGAACTCGGTGCCGGCGGCGGAGATGGAATGGGTGGTCCGCGACAGGCATGCCTCGACGACCGACGGCGCGGCGAGTTCGGCCACGTCGAGCACCGCGCCCGGTCCGTTGCCCGCCGTCACCGCCGCGCGCAACACCTGATTGGACATGTTCACCACGACGCGCGCCGTCGTGCTGTGCTGCCGGGCCAGCAGCGCGAACTCCAGATTGACCGCGTCGTCGGATCCGGCGCACACCACCGCCGTGGCCGTGGCGATGTCGGCGGTGGACAGATCCGCCGGGGTGGCCACGGTGACGACGCGCACGCCGCCGCTCGAGATCTCCTCGGCGATGCGGACACTCAGCGCGTCGTCGCCGTGCACGATGATGTGACCGGGCATCTGATGAGGGTAATCAGCGCGCGGCCACCGCGCCGGTCGGCTACTGCCCCAGGCAGCTGGGGCCGAGCAGTGCCTTCAGATCACCCATCAGCGCCGAACTCGGCGTCACCCGCAGCGACTCGGTGAGGCGCAGCAGCGTGGACCGCTCGTCGCTGACCAGGGTGACGTGCACATCCGCGGTCCCGGGATGCCGGGTCAACACCTGCTTGAGCGCCTGCACCCGGTCCGGGGTGCACATCCGCGCCGGCAAGGTCAGAGCCACCGGCTTCGACGCCCCGGCCGCGGCGAGATCGGGAACGGCGAGATCATTGGCGCTGATCATCGTCGAATCGTCACGCTGGTTGACCCGCGCCCTGATGAGCACGATGTTGTCCGGCGCGATGTCCATTCCGTATGCCGCGAACGCCCGCGGGAAGAAGTAGACCTCGACACCACCGACCATGTCCTCGAGGGTGACCGCGGCCCACGGCTCACCCTTCTTGTTCACCCTCCGGGTGACCGCGGAGATGATGCCGCCGATCGTGATCTGCGCACCGTCGCCGACATTGCCCTCGAGCAACTGTGTGATCGAGGTGTCGGTCTGCGCGGCGATCGCGTGTTCGACGCTCGCGAGGGGATGCCCGGACACGTAGAGCCCCAACATCTCCCGCTCGAGGGTGAGCTTGTGCTTGGTGTCCCACTCCTGATCGGGCACCTTGACCGCGAACACCTCGGCGAGCGAATCGGATGCGTCGTCGTCGCCACCGCCGAACAGATCGAACTGTCCGATCGCCTCGGCCTTCTTGGTGCCGATCACCGATTCCACGGCCTCGGCGTGGATCAGGAACAGACCCTTGCGCGGATGCTCGAGCGAGTCGAAGGCGCCGGCCTTGATCAGCGATTCGGAGACCTTCTTGTTGCAGGCGGTGACGTCGATCTTGTTGAGGTAGTCGGAGAAGCTGGTGAACTTCCCCTTCTCCTCACGCGCCGCCAGGATCGAGGAGACGACGCCGGAGCCGACGTTGCGGATGGCGGCCAGACCGAACCGGATGTCGGTACCGACGGCGGCGAAGTTGCGTTGCGACTCGTTGACGTCCGGCGGCAGCACCGTGATGCCGAGTTTGCGGCAGTCGGCCAGATAGATGGCGGCCTTGTCCTTGTCGTCGCCGACCGAGGTGAGCAGACCCGCCATGTACTCGGCCGGATAGTTGGCCTTGAGGTAGGCGGTCCAGAACGACACCAGGCCGTAGCCGGCGGCGTGCGACTTGTTGAACGCGTACCCGGCGAACGGCAGCACCGTGTCCCACAGCGCGGTGATCGCGGCCTGGGAGAACCCGTTGTTGCGCATTCCGTCGGCGAAGCCGTCGTAGGCCTCGTCGAGGATCTCCTTCTTCTTCTTACCCATCGCGCGGCGCAGCAGGTCGGCCTGTCCGAGCGAGTAGCCGGCCACCTTCTGCGCGATCTGCATGATCTGCTCTTGGTAGACGATCAGGCCGTAGGTCTCGGCGAGGATCTCCTTGAGCGGTTCCTCGAGTTCGGGATGGATCGGCCGGATCTCCTGCAGACCGTTCTTGCGTTTGGCGTAGTCGGTGTGCGCGTTGACGCCCATCGGGCCGGGCCGGTACAGCGCGAGCACCGCGACGATGTCCTCGAACCCGGTGGGCTGCATCATCTTCAGCAGTTCACGCATGGCCGCGCCGTCGAGCTGGAACACGCCGAGGGTGTCACCGCGGGCGAGCAGTTCGTAGGTCTTGGGGTCTTCGAGTGGGAGGGTGTCGAGGTCGAGGTCGATACCGCGGTTGAGGGTGATGTTCTCCAGGGCGTCACCGATGACGGTGAGGTTGCGCAGCCCGAGGAAGTCCATCTTCAGCAGGCCGATGGCCTCGCACGACGGGTAATCCCACCCGGTGATGATGGCGCCGTCCTGCGCACGCTTCCACACCGGGATCGCGTCGGTGAGCGGTTCGGAGGACATGATCACCGCGCAGGCGTGCACACCCGCGTTGCGGATCAGTCCCTCCAGACCCAGTGCGGTGTCGTAGATCTTCTTGACGTCCGGGTCGGTCTCGATGAGCGTGCGGACCTCGGTGGCCTCGTTGAACCGCTCGTGTTCGGGATTGGTGATACCCCAAACCGGGATGTCCTTGGCCATGATGGGCGGCGGCAGCGCCTTGGTGATGCGGTCGGCGATGGCGAACCCGGGCTGGCCGAACTGGACGCGGGCGGAGTCCTTGATGGCGGCCTTGGTTTTGATGGTGCCGAAGGTGATGACTTGGGCCACCTTGTCGCTGCCCCACCGGTCGGTGGCATAGCGCACCATCTCGCCGCGGCGGCGGTCGTCGAAGTCGATGTCGATGTCGGGCATCGACACGCGTTCGGGGTTGAGGAATCGCTCGAACAGCAGTCCGTGCGGAATCGGATCGATGTTGGTGATGCCCAACGCCCACGCCACCAGCGAGCCGGCCGCCGACCCACGACCCGGGCCGACGCGGATGCCGACCTCGTGGGCATGCTTGATGAGGTCGCCGACGACGAGGAAGTAGGCGGGGAATCCCATCTGGATGATGACGTCGAGTTCGTAGTTCGCGCGGCGCTGGTAGTCCTCCGGCACCGTCTGCCCACCGAAGCGTCGTTCGGCCAGTCCCTTGGCCACTTCCTTGCGCAGCCAGGTCTGCTGTGACTCCCCGTCGGGGACGGGGAAGACCGGCATGCGGTCGCGGTGGGTGAACACGTCGGCGTAGCTCTCGACCCGCTCACCGATCTCGACGGTCGCGTCACATGCACCCGGGACCACCGAATCCCATTGTGCGCGCATCTCTTCGGCGGACTTGAGGTAGTAGCCGTCGCCGTCGAACTTGAATCGGGTGGGATCGGAGAGGGTCTTGCCGGTCTGCACGCACAGCAACGCCTCGTGGCTGGCGGCGTGCGCCTTGGTGACGTAGTGGCAGTCGTTGGTGACGATGGGCTGGATGCCCAGCTTGCGGCCCACCTCGAGGAGTCCGTCACGCACCCGGCGTTCGATCTCCAGACCGTGCTCCATCAACTCGAGATAGAAGTTCTCCTTGCCGAAGATCTCCTGCCACTTGGCCGCGGCCTCGAGTGCCTCCCGTTCCTGCCCGAGTCGCAGACGGGTCTGCACCTCCCCGGACGGGCAGCCGGTGGTGGCGATGATGCCCTCGGCGTACTCGGCGATCAGATCCGCATCCATCCGGGCCCACTTGCCAAGCTGTCCCTCGATGGAGGCCAGCGACGACAGTTTGAACAGGTTGCGCAGACCGGTGGCGTTGGCGGCGACCATCGTCATGTGGGTGTAGGCGCCCGATCCGGAGACGTCGTCGTCCTTCTGGTCGCGGGTACCCCATTGCACGCGCTTGGTGGTGAACCGCGACTCCGGCGCGATGTAGGCCTCGATGCCGATGATCGGCGTGATGTCGTTCTTGATCGCGGTGTTGTAGAACTCGCTGGCGCCGAACATGTTGCCGTGGTCGGTCATGCCGATGGCGGTCATCCCGAGGCGTTTGGCCTCGGCGAACAGCGGCGCCACCTTCGCGGCACCGTCGAGCATGGAGTACTCGGTGTGGTTGTGCAGGTGAACAAACGAGTCGGCCACGGGACGCTTCTCACCTCGGTGTTTCTCGACTGGTCGGATGGGGCGTCACCAACTGTAGGCGCAACCACCGACAGCCGACGCCGGGCACGCCGCATGTGGCTGGTGAGGCGATCACGCGTGTGTCGGGCCCGGTGTGTCGTACCCGGCGTGTCGTACCCGAGCGTCGTACCCGGAGCGTGGCCTCAGCCGGCCCGCAACACGTCCAGGGCGTGCTGCAGGTCGGCCGGATACGGACTGGTGAACTCGACATACCGACCGTCCGCGGGATGCGCGAAGCCCAGCGACCGGGCATGCAGCCACTGACGCTCCAGCCCGAGCCGGGCGGCCAGGGTCGGGTCGGCGCCATAGGTGAGGTCGCCGCAGCACGGATGGTGCAGCGCCGAGAAGTGCACCCGGATCTGGTGGGTGCGTCCGGTCTCGAGATGGATGTCGAGCAGCGATGCGGCCGCGAACATCTCGATGGTGTCGTAGTGGGTGATGCTGGGTTTGCCGGCCGCGGTGACGGCGAACTTCCAGTCGTTGCCGCGGTGGCGGCCGATCGGGGCGTCGATGGTGCCCTCCGGCGGATCGAGGTGCCCCTGGACCAGCGCGTGATACCCCTTGTCCACCTCCCGGTCCCGGAACGCCCGTTTGAGCAGCGAGTAGGCCCGTTCGGAGACGGCGACGACCATCAATCCGGAGGTGCCGACGTCGAGCCGGGACACGATGCCCTGGCGTTCGGCGGCACCCGAGGTGGAGATCCGGAATCCGGCGGCCTCGAGGGCACCGACGACGGTGGGACCGCTCCAGCCCAGTGAGGGATGCGCGGCCACCCCGACCGGCTTGTCGACGACGATGATGTCGGAATCGTGGTAGATGACCTCGAGATCCTCGACGGGGGTCGGCTCCACCCGCAGCGGTTCGGCGGGTTCGGGCAACAGCACGTCGAGAAGGCTGCCCGCGGTCAGTTTGTGCGACTTGCCGACCGCGACACCGTCGACGGTGATGTCACCGTCGTCGGCGAGACGCCCGGCGACGGTACGCGAGAGTCCGAGGATGCGGGCCACCCCGGCGTCGGTGCGCATGCCGGCCACGCCGTCGGGAATCGGGAGGGTCCGTGACTCACGCATCGGTGGCTTGCCGATCCTCGGTGCCGTCGCCCTCGGTGTCGTCGCCCTCGGTGTCGCCATGACGCGCCGCCCACCCGGATCGTGAGCCGTCGTAGTCGAATCCCAGCAGCGACAGGACGACCAGCAGGATCGCGCCGCAGACGACCGCGGAGTCGGCGACGTTGAACACCGGCCACCAGCCCACCGAGACGAAGTCGACGACGTGGCCGCGCAGCGGTCCGGGGGCCCGGAAGATGCGGTCGATCAGGTTGCCCAGCGCACCCCCGAGGACCAGCCCGAGTCCGAGCATCCACCAGCCCGAGCGGAGTCGCCTGCTGTAGCGGATGATCACCACGACCACTACCAGCGCGACAACGGTGAGCACCCAGGTGTAGCCGGACGCCATCGAGAAGGCCGCACCGCTGTTGCGGACCAGGCGCAGGGTGACGACGTCACCGATGATCGACACCGGGTCACCGGGGGTGAGCAGCGACACCGCGAGTGTCTTGGTCAGGATGTCCAGGGCGATGACGCAGCCGGCGATCACGGCGAGAATCCCGAGGACCCGGCCACCACGGGTGGGCTCGGTCGGCCCGGTCGCCACAGGAGTGCCGCTCCCCGGATCGTCGGCGCCGTCATCCGACGACGCGGTGACCTCGGGTGCGTCGATCTCCCGTCCGCCCGCCGAGGGCTCCTCACGCGCTGCTTCATCCACCCGACCATCATCCCTGATGCGTGCAATACGCTGACTGCCGTGTCCCTGACGTCCGATTCCACCGCGTTATCGACGCGCCATCAGCCGGTGTCCCGCCATCGATCGGTATCCATCCGCACGCGCTCGTCGATGGTCGCCGCCTGCGCCGCGACGTGCGGTCTGCTCCTCGCCGCGTGTGGCTCCGATACCGACACCCCGGCGTCGGCGACCCCGGCGGTGCCGAGCGGGCCATGCGTGTCGGCGGCCACCGCCGCGAGTATGGCGACGCAGATCCCGATTCCGTCGGCATCGGTGACACTCACCTCGCCGGGCACCGGGCCCCTCCGCGCCGCGAGCGCCGCCCCCGACCTCGCCTCGGCGCAGCAGGTCACCCTCTCTACCACCTCCACCGAGTCGTCGACGACGGCACAGACGACGCAGTCCCTCGACACACCGCTGACGGCGCGTTTCGGATGCGACGCACTCGATCGGCTGACCGCGGTGCTCGGCGCCCCGACGTCGGCGCAGCCGGAACTCGGCGGTCAGTTGCCGCCGGTCGCCGGCAGCGTTGCCGAGATTGGTGTCGGTCCCGGTCTGGCCCCGCTGTCGTTGCGTCTGGCCCCGACCGATCCGTCGTCGGAATCGGCGCGACGCGCCGTCGAACAGTCGCTGGTCCAGTCGTTGCAGAACGCGATCACACTGCCCACCGATCCCATCGGTGTCGGCGCCACGTGGCGCACCGAACGCACCCTCTCCTCGGCGGCGACCGTCGTGCAGACCATCGAGGCGCGGCTGACGCGGTGGGAGGGTGACCGTCTGACGGTGTCCTTCACCGCCGACGAGTCACCGGTCAATTCGGTGTTCACCATTCCCGGCGGCGATGCGACCCTGACCATCGACCGGTATTCCTACACCGGTTCCGGCGAGGTGACGATCGATCTGACCCGCGGGCTGCCCGTCGCGGGAAAGGCCGAGTATCGCGGGGCGCGCGAGCTCGTCGGCGCCGACGCGAATCAGCCGCTGCTGCAGACGTTTGGGTTCACCATGGCCTGGAAGTCGCCCTGACGACGTCGGCGCGGCCCCCTGGACCACTCCTGTAGGGCATACGACGATGGCCACCGATCCCTTCCGGATCGGTGGCCATCGTCGTCGGTCGGGGCCGCGCGGTCAGTTGGGTGCGCGGCTGGTGGTGGTGCGGCGGGTGCTCGTCGACGGGCACATCGCGCTGGTGACACCATTGCTGGTGATCAGCGGGCAGACGAAGCTCGACGCCAGCTTCCAGCGACCGTTGTCGTAGACGATCTGGGCATCGATGTCCTGGGGTGCCTGATCGGGCAGTTTCACGGTCGCGCGCACCGTCGCGCGGTTAGGTCCGTCGACGGTGACCGGGCCCTTGAGGGTGTAGGTCACGTCCGGGTTCTGCCGGCGCGCCTCGACCAGCTTGTCGAAGACGGACGGGTCCTTCTGCGAATTCTGGACCAGGACAACCTTCTGCGCGTTCGGCACCTGCGGGTCGAGCGCGGTGTCGAGCATCTGGTTCAGCGTGGCCACCGACGGCGGCGAATCCGGATTGGTGACATCGCTGCCGTCGGACGCCGCCGAACTGCTGGTCGCGGGGATGGTGGGGATGTCATCGGAACCGTCATCGCTGCCACAGGCGGCGAGGCCGGCGGTGACCGCGGCGGCGATCATGACCGCACCTACGAACTTCGGAAACTTCAACGAACTCCCTCACTGGTCTTCGGGTCTGGGCATCTGTTCGGATGCACGGCGCCGGGACTCCCCGCCCCGCGCGCCGCGACGAGTTCTCCCCACTATGCCAAACAGGATCGGGCATGAGCGCCAACCCCGGCCCAATCCGGCGTCACCGGTCACCGACCGGGTGCCCCGCATCGAGGTCGGTCCTCGACTCCACTCCGCAACGGTTGACGCCACCCGGGGGTTCCGGGGACCCTTGTGATCCATGGCACCTTCGCAGGCCCACGCCCGCATCGCCCTGATCACCACCGGCGGCACGGTCGCCTCGCAGACGACGGCAGACGGGGCCGTGCCGACGTTGTCGGCCGATGATCTGATGGGTGTCGCCGAGGTGCCGGGCGCCGTCGGCAGTGACGCCGACGCGGTCACGGAACCGCAGGTGAGCGCCGTCGACGTGGTCGCCGTCGACCTGATGGCGAAGGATTCGTCGGCACTGACCCCGGCCGATCAGTTCCGGATCGTCTCGGCCATCGCCGATGCCCTCGCCGACGACGCGGTGGACGGCGTGGTGGTCACCCACGGCACCGACACGATGGAGGAGACCGCCTTTCTCGCCGACCTGTTCGCGGCCGATCCGCGGCCGGTGGTGTTCACCGGCGCCCAGTATCCGGCCGATTCCCCGGATTCCGACGGCCCGGAGAACATCGCCGCGGCGTTGGCCCACGCGGCAGACCCGGCGAGCCGCGGTCACGGGGTCGGCATCCTCCTCGGTGGGCAGCTCGTCGCGGCGCGTGGTGCGTTCAAGGCGTCCACGGTCGACCTCGACGCGTTCGACTCGGTGCATGACGGGTTGCCACGACCGCTGCTGACCGGTCCGGTGCCGAGTGGCCGGTTGGCGCGGGTGGACACCTACAGCCTGTATCCGGGTGTCTCCCCCGGCATCATCGCCGCGGCCGTCGCACAGCATGCGGGTGGCATCGTGTTGGCCGGGACCGGTTCGGGCAACACCCATCCCGACATCACGGCCGAGGTGGATCTGGCGCGCCGACGCGGCGTGGTCGTCGTCGTGTCCACCCGGGTTCCGTTCGGCCCGGTCGTGCCCACCTATGGCGGCGGTGGCGGCGCCGTCGATCTGGAGCGGGCCGGCGCGATCGTCTCCCGGTGGCTGCGTCCGCCGCAGGCCCGGATGGCGCTGTTGGCACTACTCGGCACCGGCTGCGATCAGGACGAGGTGGCCGACTTCTTCTCGGCATCCGAACCGCGTGACTGGCCGGCCTGAGTCGCCGTCGGCGGCCACGCGAGACTGTCGAGCGGATCGGCCGGTTGCAGGTTTGCGTCCGACTCGGTGAACGTGCGGACCGGTCCGGGTCCGGTGGCCCGCGTCTCGAAGCGCACCGTCACCACCCCGTGACCGGCACCCTGCACCCACCCGTGCCCGTGGTCTGGGTGCACCACGTCGCGGCCGGTTGCCCAATGGTGTTGCTCCCCAGCCGGATTCGCGCTCGTGCGGTTTCCGGTGGGGACGTCGAGGCCGAGGGAATCGGTGTGCACCGGATCGATGTCGCCTGAGTCGGGGTCGACCGAATCGGGATCGACCACAGGGGTGTCGCCCGGATCGAGGTAGGCAGAACTGATGGCGCCGGCCGTGACCGCGGCGTCGCCGAAGAGTGCGTACTGCTCGATGTCGCTCAGTCCGGAGTACCCGACGCCGACGAGCCGGATCGGGCCGATCGCCTCCGGATCGAGGGCCAGTCGCTGAGCGATGGCGACCAGCGCGTCGAGGTCGCTGGTGGCGGCAGGAAGGGTGGAACTGCGGGTGAGGACGGACATGTCGGAGCGTTTGAGTTTCAGGACCACGGTGCGGGC
This sequence comes from Gordonia sp. NPDC003504, assembly GCF_053587995.1. Taxonomy (NCBI): domain Bacteria; kingdom Bacillati; phylum Actinomycetota; class Actinomycetes; order Mycobacteriales; family Gordoniaceae; genus Gordonia; species Gordonia sp. NPDC003504. Next base: position 27,928 of record NZ_JBSFPC010000009.1, on the reverse strand, counting down.
CCCGCGACCGTCCGCGACGAGCCGCCGATGGGCGTCGGCGGCCGCGCGGGCGATCGCCGGCCGCAGGGCGGGCAGGGTCACGATGTCGTCGGCGAATGTCGATTCCGCCGAGATCTGTTTCGCCGCAGCACGTTCGGTGACGGGGCGGTCGTCAATGCCCTGGGCCAGGCGATGCAGCGCCGGCCCGACGGTCGACCCGAGCACCGAGGCCACCTCGACCTCGGACAGTGCGGCGAAGTCACCGATGGTGGCAATCCCCAAGCGCGCCAGCCGGTCTCCGGATACCGGGCCGATGCCCCAGAGTTTGCGCACCGGAAGTGCGTGCAGGAACTCGAGTTCGCCGGATGGTCCGATGACCATCACGCCGTCGGGTTTGGCCATCCCCGATGCGATTTTGGCGATCTGCTTGCCCGACCCGAAGCCGACCGAGGCCGCCAGCCCCACCTCATCTCGGATGCGGCGCCGGATGGACTCCGCGAACTCCTGTGCAGCGGCACCACTTTCGCCACTGAGCTCGGACGGTTCGGCGAATGCCTCGTCGAAGGACAGCATCTCGATCACACCCACCGCTTCGCGGACGATCGCGAAGATCCGTTCGCTCACCGCGCGGTAGACGCTGCCGCGTGGCGGCAACACCACCGCGGTCGCGCCGACCAGTCGGCGGGCCTGGTGCATCGGCATCGCCGATCGTGCGCCGTAGGCACGGGCGGCGTAGCTCGCGCCGGCCACGACTCCGCGTCCGCCGGTACCGCCGACGAGGACGGGCCGCCCGGCGAGGGTGGGCCGGGTGAGTTGTTCCACCGAGGCGAAGAAGGCATCCATGTCCAGGTGCATCACCCAGCGGGCACTGCGTTCCCCCTCTCCGGAGGGAGCGGATCGATCGGACACCTCACCAGCGTAGGCAGTGCCGGATGAGGCGGCCGCCCCGCGGGTCACCCGACGACGAAGACCGGGATCTGGTGGGCGTGGGCGCGGATCTGAGCGGTGGTGGCGTCGACGCCGACTCCATCGGGCAGGAAACGGCCGACTTCCCAGCCCCACTTGTCCAGGTAGCGGCGGATGATCGCCGGGCGCGCGGAATCGGGCACCTCGGTGAGGTGGGCGGCACGAGTGCGACGACCGCGACGCAACTCGACCGCCCCGTTGACCCGCACGTTGCGCACCCATTGGGTCTGACCCCGTACCGAGACCAGGTACTGCGCGCCGTCGATGGTCAACGGGTTGACCGGGATTCGCTGCGGCGTGCCGGTCTTCCGTCCGAGGACGGTCAGGGTCTGCGCGCCGGCGAGATTCACGCCGCGATCGGCGAACCATCGGACGATGGCGTTGAAGCGGACATCGAGGCCCTGAGGTGCGCGGTAGTGGGTGTCGGACATGTCGGCCCTTTCGTCGAGGCGGAATCGAGAGCAGTGCTCTCTATTTCAGAATCCATCATGCCGGCCAGAAAATCAAGAGCACCGCTCTCATTCATGGCACGATGGTCGTCATGCCCCCTGCCGACACTCCTCCGTCCCGCGCGACCACATCGCGTTCCCGTGCACAGAATCGACAGGTCATGGAGTCCGAGATACTGCGGCTCGGGCGTGAGCATCTGCGCACCCACGGAGCCGCGGGGCTCTCGCTGCGCGCGATCGCCCGGGAACTCGGCGTGGTCTCCTCGGCGGTCTATCGCTATGTGCCCAGTCGCGACGAGTTGCTCACGCTGCTGCTCGTCGAGGGGTACACCGACCTCGGCGAGGCGGTCGACGCCGCCGCCGATGCCGCCGAACCGACGGATTCCTACGTCCGAATCCTGGCCGTCGCCAACGCGATTCGTTCCTGGGCGATCAACGACCCGGCCCGGTGGGCGCTGCTGTACGGCAGCCCGGTACCCGGCTACGCCGCCCCCGCCGACCGCACCGTCGCGCCCGGTACCAGGGTGATCGCTCGCCTGCTCGCCGAACTCGCCGACGCACATGCCGCCGAAGGGACCACCGATCTCCGGACCTCCCTGCCCGCCGAACTGTCCACCGACCTCGACGCCATCCGCACCGAGTTCGACAGCACACTGCCCGACGACGTCCTGCTGGCCGGAACACTGTTGTGGTCCACCGTGATCGGCGCGACCTCGTTGGAGGTCTTCGGCCAGTACGGCACCGACACCTTCGCCGCCCCGGAGCAGTTGTTCGGCGCACAGGTCGACACCGTGCTGTCGGTGATCCTGCGTCGGGACTGATCCGAGCCCGCCCCTCCGACGTTGACAGCGCCCTACCCGTCATTGACAGCGCCCTACCCGTCATTGACAGCGCCCTACCCGTCATTGACAGCGCTCAACCCGTCGTTGACAGCGCCCTACCCGTCGTTGACGCGCTTGGCGAAGCGCCGTCAACGTGGGCGCGAGCGCTGTCAGGGAGATTCAGAGCGCTGTCAGTGACATTCAGAGCGCTCTCAACGACCGTGCCGGCGATCAGCTTCCGGCGGGCGCCTTCACCACATCGGCGCTGACGCCGTCGCCGAGTGCGATCGCTCCGACAGCACCGTCAACGTCGACGTCGAAGCGGACCGCGAGAACCTCACCGGCGATCAGCTCGGCATGACGCCGGGCCCATTCGGCACGCCCGGCGGGTACCACCAGACGGATCTCGATGCGGTCGGAGACGTCGAGTCCCAACGTCTTTCGCGCATCCTGCAGTTCCCGCACGCGGTCCTTGGCCCAGCCCTCAGATTCGAGTTCCTCGGTCACCGCGGTGTCGAGCACCACCAGGCCACCGCCACCGGGCAGTTCGGCCGTCGAATCCGGCTCCACCGCAACCAGTTTGCGTGTGTACTCACCGGGCTGCAGATCGATTCCGTCGGCCGAGACCACCTCGGTGCCATCGGCGGCCGATGACACGGTCCAGTTGCCCGCCTTGACCGCCTTGATCACCCGTTGTACATCCTTGCCCAAACGGGGTCCGGCCGCGCGGGCGTTCACCACCAGTTCGTGACGTCCGTAGGCGTCGGCGTCGGTGGACAACTGCACCGACTTCACATTCATCTCGTCGGCGATGAGATCGGTGAACGGGGTGAGTTGCTCAGCCGTCGGCGACGCGATCGTCAACCCCGGCAACGGAAGTCGCACCCGCAGCTGGTTGGCCTTGCGGATACTCGACGCCGTCGAACACACCGCCTGCACCTCGTCCATCGCCGACACCAACGCGGTATCGCCGGGCAGTTCGTCGGCACTCGGCCAGTCGGTGAGGTGCACCGACCGTCCGCCGGTCAGCCCGCGCCAAATCGCCTCGGTGGCCAGCGGCAGCAGCGGCGCCGCCAGCCGGGAGGCCACCTCGAGCACCGTGTAGAGCGTGTCGAAGGCGTCCGCATCGGCGTCCTGCCCCGCCCAGAACCGCGCCCGGGACCGACGGACGTACCAGTTGGTCAGCGACTCGACGAACTCGCGGAACGACTCACACGCCCCGGCGATGTCATAGGTGTCGAGCGCCGTGGTCATGTCGTCGCGGGTGACCGCCAGCTTGGCCAGGATGTAGCGGTCGAGCACGTTGGTCGAGTCGGTCCGCCAGGTGGCCGGCCGCTCGGCGTAGAGCTGCAGGAAACTGTAGGCATTCCACAGCGGCAGCAGCGCCTGACGGACTCCCTCGCGGATTCCCTTCTCGGTGACCACCAGGTTGCCGCCCCGCAGCACCGGCGAGGCCATCAGGAACCAGCGCATCGCATCGGAGCCATCGCGGTCGAAGACCTCGTTGACGTCGGGGTAGTTGCGCTTGGACTTGCTCATCTTTTGGCCGTCGTCGCCGAGCACGATGCCGTGCGCGATCACGCTCTTGAACGCGGGCCGGTCGAACAGGGCCGTCGCCAGTACGTGCAGGTTGTAGAACCAGCCGCGGGTCTGACCGTTGTACTCGACGATGAAGTCACCCGGGTTGTGCGGCAGCGCACCGGAATCGGCGTCACCGTCGAACCAGTCGGCGTTCTGGAACGGGTAGTGCACCTGCGCATACGGCATCGATCCGGACTCGAACCAGCAGTCGAGTACCTCGGGGACGCGGCGCATCGTCGACTCACCGGTCGGATCATCGGGATTGGGCCGGGTCAGCTCGTCGATGTAGGGACGATGCAGATTGTCCGGTCGCACCCCGAAATCCCGCTCGAGCTCGTCGAGTGAGCCGTAGACATCGGTCCGCGGATACTCCGGATTGTCCGACACCCAGACCGGGATCGGCGCACCCCAGAAGCGATTTCGGCTGATGTTCCAGTCCCGCGCACCCTCGAGCCACTTGCCGAACTGACCGTCCCGGATGTGTTCGGGCGCCCAGGTGATCTGCTTGTTGAGCTCGAGCATCCGTTCCTTGATCGGCGCCACGGCCACGAACCACGACGGCACGGCCATGTAGATCAACGGCTTTCCTGATCGCCACGAATGCGGATAGGAGTGCTCGATCGTCTCGTGCCGCAGGATCTTGCCCACACCCTTGAGGTCTTTGATGATCACCGGATTCGCATCGAAGACCATCAGGCCTTCGTACGGTGGCACCTGCGCGGTGAATCGGCCGCCCGGATCCAGTGGCTGCACCACCTCGATGCCGTTGGCCGTGGCCAGTTCCATGTCCTCTTCGCCGAAAGCCGGTGCCAGATGCACGATTCCGGTGCCGCTGTCGGTGGTGACGTAGTCGCCCAACAGGATCCGGTGCGCATTCGGATGGCCGGCGAAGAAGTCGAACGGCGGCGTGTAGTGCAGATCGGCGAGGTCGGCTCCCCGGTAGGTGCCCAGGGTCTCGGAATCACCGAACTCCTTGGCGTAGGCACCCACCAGCGCCTCGGCAAGCAGGTATTCCTGCCCGTCGGCCGCCCTGAGGTGGACGTAGGTGACATCCGGATTGACGGCGATGGCGAGGTTGCTCGGCAGTGTCCACGGGGTGGTCGTCCAGATGAGGGCGTTCACACCGTCGAGTGCGGTATGCGGACCGTCGGGGACGACCAGCGGCATGCGCACGGTGACCGCCGGGTCCTGCCGCATCCGGTAGGCGTCGTCGAGCTTGGATTCTTGATTGCTCAGCGGTGTCTGCTCGTACCAGGAGTACGGCAGCACGCGATGACCCTGATAGATCAGGCCCTTGTCCCACAGCCGCCGGAAGGCCCACATGACCGACTCCATGAAGTCGATGTCGAGGGTCTTGTAATCGTTGTCGAAGTCCACCCAGCGGGCCTGCCGGGTCACGTAATCGCGCCATTCACCGGTGTAGCGCAGTACCGAATCGCGACAGTAGTCGTTGAACTTCTCGACGCCCATGGTCTCGATCTCCGACTTGTCGGTGATCCCGAGTTGGCGTTCGGCCTCGAGTTCGGCGGGTAGACCGTGGGTGTCCCAGCCGAAGCGGCGCTCCACCTTCTTGCCGAGCATCGTCTGGTACCGCGGTACCACATCCTTGACGTAGCCGGTCAGCAGATGTCCGTAGTGGGGCAGGCCGTTGGCGAACGGCGGGCCGTCGTAGAAGACGAACTCGGGGGCGTCGGCGCGGTTGGTGATCGACGCACGGAAGGTGTCGTCGGCATCCCAGTAGGCCAGGACCCGTTCTTCGACCGTGGGGAACGACGGTGCTCCGCGCTCGCCGTCGGTCATGTCGACGACGGGGTACACGTGGGTGTCGGGGGACGAACTGGCGTCGCTCATACGAAGGTCTCCTCGTGCCATCACTGCTCATTCGGCACGGGGACGCATCATCTGCGCGGTACCACCCCGCTTGCATCGGCAGACACCGATGCCACTCGGCACCCGCGGGACCGCCGATGGGCGACCGTCGCGGATCAACAAGGCTGTGACGGGCCAACCCGCCTGGTTCTACTGAGGGCGGACATTGCCGGACCGGGTGGGCCCGGTCATACCCCGTTCTTCCAGGTGCTCCCCGGTGATGGCCGGATCGATGCAGCACTCAGTGTAGCCGCCGAGGGCGGCCGAGGACCAAATCGTTTGTGGGCCCGCTGCCGCTCCCCCGCAGCGACTCAGGACAGTGGCGGGCGCCAATTCGGATCGAGCGGATCGAACGTACGGCGCGGGGACGGATCCTCACGATCATCGTCGGCGTCGGAGGTCGCCTGAGGCGGCTGTGACGCTGTCCGTGTCGGGTCGGGCGTGCCGGACGCCGGTGTGGCGGGAGCCGAACCCTGCCCCGGTGCCTCGGCTGGTGGTGGGACGTCGGCGGGTGTCCGGCCGCTGACGATGTCGTCGGCGCCCACGGATCGCAGGTAGTCGGCGTAGCCACGTTCGGCGGTCGACGGTGCAGCCACGGTCGGATGCGACTGCGGAGCGATCGTCGGATGATCGACCATGTCGGGGTCGGACGTTGGATCCTCGGCCGACGGGCGTGGGGTCACCACGCCCTTCCAGAGTGCCGCTCGCTCGCCCTCTGTCGAGGTCGGTACACCTCCGGCGGGGCCGGGATACGGCGGCGACGAGCCGGCGGGCCCGTCTGCGTGAGCGGTCTGGGCCGATGCCGATCCGGCATCATCGGTACTCGTGGGATCGACGGCGGCCTCGTCGCCGGCAGGGTGGGTACCCGCCTCGTCGACGGCAGCGTCCTCATCGGTCCCGAAGCCGAACCCGCCACCCCGATCGGGCTCGGGCTTGCTCCGGCGCCCCGACCACACGATGTCGGCGACCAGGAAGATCAGTCCGACCAGACACACCACGATGCACGCGACCGCGAGCCACAGTGTGCCCGTGATCAAACCGACGACGAGCAGGACGAAACCGACGAGCGTGGCCGCCAGGGCCAGGGTCAGCATGTCATGTGCTCACGTCGCCGGCGATCAGCTCTGCGAGTAGTTGCTGAACCCACCATTGCCCGGATCCGTGGAGAACGACTGGTCGACGGGGCGTCCACTCTCCACCGGTGCGGCGCTGCCGCGCTGCTGCAACTCCTCGAGTTGCGATTCCAGGTAGGTCTTCAGGCGGGTGCGGTACTCGCGTTCGAACACCTTGAGCTGTTCGATGCGGCCTTCGAGCACGCCACGCTGCTGGTTGATGGTGCCCATGATCTCGGCGTGCTTGCGCTCGGCATCGGACTGCAGGGCGTCGGCACGCTCCTGGGCCTGACGCACCTGCGCCTCCGAACGGGTCTGCGCGTCGGCGAGGATCGCCTCGGATCGCTGCCGGGCATCGGTCAGGGTGGCCTCGGACTTGCTCTGCGCGTCGGCGACCATCGAGTCGGCTCGCTGACGGGCGTCCGACAGCAGGGCGTCGGCCTCCTGTCGCGACGATCCGGTCAGACGGTCGGCCGTCTCCTGCGCCAGGGCCAGAACCTTGGCGGCCCGGACATGGGCGTCGCCGTCGACGGGTGCGCCGGCCGGTGCGGCAGCGGCCACCGGGGCCGGGGCGGGCTCGGGCTCGGGCTTGGACATCGAGAAGACCTGCGTGTGGTCCTCCGACGGTGCCGGAGCGGCGGCGACCGCACCCGACTTGGCGTCGGCGAGTTCGCCTTCGAGTTCCTCGACGCGTTGCTTCAGATCAGAGTTCTCATCGATCAGACGCGCGAGTTCCGCCTCGACGAAGTCGAGAAATTGATCTACCTCGTCCTCGTTGTAGCCGCGTTTACCGATAGGCGGTTTGCTGAACGCGACGTTGTGCACATCAGCTGGTGTCAGCCGCATGTCGGTCCCCTCAATGTCGTTTGAGATTATGTGTTGTTGACGGTCGAAAACTGTGCCCAGTACAGAGTGTCACTGATCATTCATACCAGTCAAAATCTGTAACTGGCGTCTTATCCTGTCACACCTGAACCGATCGTTGTAGATCATCGACGTCGTCTCGCAACCAAACAGTCATCTAACTATGACATCCATGTCCGTCGAAATGGCCCACTACCGGCAGACACGTACCCGATGGCGCTCCTACATTCAGACCGGCATGCCGAGCGCGGCCAGGGCCGCCGATGTCCGGAACGAGCCCACGAATTGCATCGCGATGACGACAACGATCAGCACGATCATCAGGGACAGATCCAGCCGCACCGGTCCGAGGGGAATCGGCGGAATGATGCGTCGCAGGAGTTTGATCGGGGGGTCGGTGAGGGTGAAGGTCACCTCGATGACCACCACGACGATTCCGGTCGGTCGCCATTCCCGCGCGAAACTGCGCACCAGTTCCACGATGAGCCGGGCCAGGAGCAGCAACCAGTAGACGAACAGAACGTAGTAGAGGATTTCGAACAGCATCGCCACTTCTCAAGAGTGCCTGACGCCGCGCGCCCGCGGTCGCACCGGTATGACCCGGCACGTCTCCGCGGGCGCGACGACGACGATCGGATGGGATGGCCCGAGCCCGCCGAAGGGTGGGCGATTGGGCCGATTTGCGCAGTTCAGGACTGATTGTAGAAGCCGGTTTCGGCGATCTTGCGCCGATCCTCGGCCGAGACGTCGATGTCGGCGGGCGAGAGCAAAAACACCTTGGTGGCGACCTTGTCGAACGAACCGCGCAACGCGAACGCGAGTCCGGCGGCGAAGTCGACGAGTCGCTTGGCGTCGTCGTTGCTCATGTTGACCAGGTCCATGATCACCGGGTTGCCGTCGCGGAAGCGCTCGCCGATCGTGCGCGCCTCGCCATAGTCGGACGGGCGCAGCGTGGTGATCTTGTGCAGCGGTCCGTCGGCGAACACCCGCTCGAGTTCTCCGCGTGATTCGACGCCGCGGGGCCCGCTCGCAGCGCGCAACGTCGCGCTGCTCGACCGCTGCAGCGGCTCGAGCCGGGCCGGACGCACACGCTCCGGACCGTGCTCGACGGCCGCCCGGACACTGCCCGCGTAGGCGTATTCCGGTGCCGCGGCGTAGCCGGCCTCGAATTCGTATCCGGCCGCGGCGTAGCGGCGTTCCTCGCCGTATCCGTCGCGCTCCCGGAAGCCCACCTCGCGGAACTCCCCGTAGCCTTCTCCGGCGACCTCGTCGCGGTAGGAGACGTCGCCGTAGTACTCGTCGCGGTAGGACCGCTCCCGCGGCACCGCCCGCACCGGTCCGGGGCCCGGCTCGTCGAGGTAATCGTCCTCGTACTCGCTCGGAGGCACCATGCCGAAATATGCCTTGAATTTCTGCATCGTGGTCATGTGCGGGGGCCTCTCTGTCGTCCGACGCTTAGAGCGGTGTTGCAGGTGGTGCCGGTGGGTGTTGTTGTTCTCGTTGGTTCTCGTGTGACCAATGTGATTACTGAGAGAGTATCGGCCGAGAACCCATGATCGCGGTACCGACACGCACGCATGTCGAGCCGTATTCGATCGCGATCTCCATGTCCCCGCTCATCCCGGCGGACAGCTCACCGGCCTGCGGGTGATCGGCGAGAAAACCCTCCCGGACCTCGGACATCCGCTCCATCCACTGCCGGTGAGAACCGTCGACGGGCGTGATCACCATGAGCCCACGCAGCCTCAGGGACGGCTCCGCGGCGATGGTCTCGGCCAGGGCCGGCAGGTCTGCGATCTCGACACCACCGCGCGTCGGGTCACCGTCGAGACTCACCTGGGCGAACACGCCGAGCGGCACGTCGCGCACGTGCTCGTCAAGTGCTTGTTCGGCCGCCCGGCCCAGATGCCCGACGAGCTTGTCGCGATCGACCGAATGCACCGAACGCGCCCACCGCGCAACGGTCTTCGCCTTCTTGGTCTGCACGCTGCCGATCATGTCGAACACCGCCCGACGAGTCGGTACGGCGTCGCCGAGTTCGGCGATCTTGCGGCTTGCCTCCGGTTCCCGGGACTCGCCGAAGGCCCGCTCCCCCAGCTCGATCAGCCGCATCACGTCGGATGCCGGGAAGAACTTGGTGACCACCAGCAGTTCGACGTCGCCCACCGGGCGACCGGCCGCGGCGACCGCGGCGTCGAGCCGCTCACGCACGGCCGCGAGTCGCCCGGCGAGTTCGTCCGCGCGCGGATCGCTCACGACCCGGCCACCGGGCCGCCGGCGTCCTCGTCGGGATCGACGCCGGGATCAATCCAGATCACCGACGCCAACCGGCCGGTGGGGGCGCCACGTCGATGGCTGAACAACTCGGTGTCGGAGATGGTGCAGCGCGGATCCTGCGCCACCGCACCGACCCCGACGGCGAGGAGTTGCCGACGAATCCCGGCGCGCAGGTCGAGGCCCGCGGTTCCCTGACGGGTTCGACAGGCACTGCCCGGGAGGTGTTCCTCGACGTCGCGCTGCATCGCCTCGGGGACCTCGTAGCGTTCACCGCTCGCCGCCGGCCCGAGGAACGCCCCGATGCGTTCGGGACGCGCGCCGAGCCGGATCATCATCCGCAGCGTCGCCGGGATGATCCCGATCCGCGCACCCACCCGCCCGGCGTGCACACCGGCGATCACACCGGCCTCGTCGTCGCTGAGCAGTACCGGCACGCAGTCGGCGCTCAGGACGGCCAGCGCCACACCGGGGACCGTCGTGACGAGCGCGTCGGTCGCCGGCACACGGATCGACGGTCCGACCCGCTCGGCCTCGGCGGATCCAAGCGTCTGCTCGTCAATGACCGTGACGTTGCGACTGTGGATCTGCTCCATCCAGACCACCGACGACTCATCGACACCGATCTGCTCGGCGAGGCGTCGCCGGTTGACCGCCACGGCCGAGGGGTCGTCGCCGACATGATCACCGAGATTGAAGCTGTCATACGGCGCACGCGAGACGCCGCCGGCGCGGGTGGTCACCACGCGCCGGACCCGCGCACCACCGGAAACCGGTGAGTTCATCTCACCGCTTCATGAAGGACGGAACATCGACGTCGTCGTCGTCGAGGGTCACATTGTTGCGGCGGGGCCGCTCGGGGGCGGCGTTGGAGGCGAAGGGATCGCCCTGCCCGGCCGGGAGGTCACCGAAGAGCGGATCGCTCCTGGTGGGGGTCGAAACGGTACCGGCGGTGGCCGACCCGACCGCCGACTTCCCGGCGGCGGCCGTGGGTGCGTCGGTCCGTTTGCGCGGTGCCCCGCCGTCGAACCCGGCCGCGATCACCGTCACCCGGACCTCGTCACCGAGGTTGTCGTCGATCACGGTGCCGAAGATGATGTTGGCGTCCTCGTGGGCCGCCTCCTGCACCTGGGTCGCCGCGTTGTGGATCTCGAACAGGCCCAGGTCGCTACCGCCGGCGATCGAGATGAGCACGCCGCGTGCGCCTTCCATCGAGGCCTCGAGAAGCGGCGAGTTGATCGCCGACTCCGCGGCCTTCTTGGCACGATCCTCACCGCGGGACGAACCGATACCCATCAGCGCGCTGCCCGCGTCACTCATCACGCCCTTGACGTCGGCGAAGTCGACGTTGATCAGACCGGGGGTGGTGATCAGGTCGGTGATGCCCTGCACACCGTTGAGCAGCACCTCGTCGGCGCTGCGGAAGGCGTCCATCAGGCTGACCTGGGCGTCGCCGAGCTGCAGCAGACGATCATTCGGAATGACGATCAGGGTGTCGCAGGATTCGCGCAGTGCGGTGATGCCGGCCTCGGCCTGATTGCCACGCCGCTTACCCTCGAAGCCGAACGGGCGGGTCACCACGCCGACGGTCAGCGCGCCCAGCTTGCGCGCGATCGCGGCCACCACCGGCGCGCCGCCGGTTCCGGTGCCGCCGCCCTCACCCGCGGTCACGAATACCATGTCGGCACCCTTGAGTAGCTCCTCGATCTCGTCGCGGGCATCCTCGGCCGCGCGACGACCCACCTCGGGGTCGGCACCGGCGCCGAGACCGCGGGTGGAATCACGTCCGACGTCGAGCTTGACGTCGGCGTCGCTCATCAACAGCGCCTGCGCGTCGGTGTTGATGGCGATGAACTCAACGCCCTTGAGGCCCTGCTCGATCATCCGGTTGACGGCGTTGACGCCGCCGCCGCCGATGCCGACGACCTTGATCACGGCCAGGTAGTTGTGCGGTGGCGTCATGACGCTCGCCTTCCTTCTCGGGGCAAAACCCTAAACCTCAACCATAGATCTAGAGTTATGTCAAGTAGTGGTGTTGGTGACGACGCTAGGCACCGGTGCGCCCCAGACCCGGGAGGCGCCTCGGCGTGTCGCCAAATACCCGCCGATATGTCGGAAAGAGGCGCGCGGACGGCCGAATCGCCGCGGCTGTCGCGCCGCCACCTGAGGTGGCGCGCCCCCACCGAGATGGCGTGCCCTTACCGGTATGTCGGAAAGGCGGGAGCGGAGACGTTGAACTGCGTGGCGTCGCGGGTCAACAGATAACTGAGCGTGCGCGCCTTCTCCGCACCCTGGGAATCGTCACCCCACACCACATTCCGATTTCCGGTCAGCTCCAGGTGGATGTCCACCGGCGAGGAGGCCGTGACACTGACCACCTGCTTGGACAACGACGGCGGCAGCCCGGCCACCACCGCCAGCGCGGCCCGCGTGGTGGGGTCGGCCGGGCCCGGTGTCGCGGTGTGGAAAACGGGCAGCTTCTTGATGTCCGGCGGCGCCGAGGCCGCGGGATAGGTGAGGTAGCCGACCCCCGACCGATCGAGGACGTGGAGCTTGTCCTCCTCGGTGACCACCGCGACCGGGACCCGCTCGGTGATGGTGATCTCCAGGGTCGACGGGTAACTGCGTTGCACGCGAGCCGATTCCACCGACGGGATCGCGGCGATCCGCCGTGCCGCAGCACCGGTGTCGACCTGCAGCAACGGGGTTCCCGACGGCACTGCGGCCGCGGCGAGCACCTGAGCACCCGGCACCGTCCGGGTACCGCTGATCTCGGTGCCGCGCACCGACATCAGCGGTGTCAGATACGCGACGAGCACCATCCCGACGATCACGACGGCCGCCACCACACCGCCCAGCAGGATCCGGGATCGGCGACGCCGTGGCAGCCGGGGCCTCACGGTTCCGCCGGTTCGGGGCTCGCCGGTTCGGGGCCCGCCTCTTCTGGGCCCGCTTGTTCTGGGGCCGCCTTATGCGAATCGTCCAGCACAGCAAGGATTTCCGGGCCCTGCATGGTGATGTCCCCGGCACCCAGCGTCAGCACGATGTCCCCGGGCAGCACCGCAGCGGCCACCGTCTGCGCCAGCGAGGACAGGTCCGCCACGAACGTCGCCGGACGCGACATCCGCTCCACGATCATCCGCCCGCTCACACCGGGGATCGGGTCCTCGCGCGCCCCGTAGACGTCGGCGACGACGACCACGTCGGCCAGATCGAGTGCCGCGGCGAACTGATCGGCGAATTCCTCGGTGCGCGAATACAGATGAGGCTGGAAAACGGCGATGACGCGTCGCTCGACGCCGGGATCGGCGTCGACGATTGCGCGCGCGGCGGTGAGCACCGCGGCCACCTCGGTGGGATGGTGTGCGTAGTCGTCGAAGACCTCGACCCCGCGAGCGCGGCCCTTGAACTCGAACCGCCGACGCACCCCGGAGAAGGCCTCGATGCCGTCGATCACCCCGGGAAGATCGGCGCCGGCGCACACCGCACCGATCGTCGCCCCGATGGCATTACGCGCCATGTGAATACCGGGCAGCGTCAACGACATTCGGCGGGTTTCGGCGACGCCGGTGACCGGCGGCGCGAACCGGACCTCGACATCGCTGCCCGCGGTCGTCGGCGTCCACGACTGCACGCTCGCCACCATCGACACACCGTCGGGCACCGCCACACCGTCGGTGCCGTATCCCAGCACCGACACTCCCTGGGCGGCCAGCGTCGCCGCGCACCGCTGCGCCAACGCCCGCGCGCCGGGATCGTCGAGGCACACCACCAGGACGCCGCCGTCAACGATCCGGGCCACGAAGGCGTCGAACACCGCGACGTAGCGCTCGACCGTACCGAAATAGTCGAGGTGATCGGACTCGATGTTGGTGATCACGACGATGTCGGGCGTGTACTCCAGCAGCGAACCATCGCTCTCGTCGGCCTCGGCCACGAACACCGCACCACTGCCGTGATGGGCGTTGGTGCCCGACTCGTTCAGCTCACCACCGATCGCGAAAGACGGATCGACACCGCAATGCTGCAGGGCCACCACGGCCATCGACGTCGTCGACGTCTTCCCGTGCGTGCCCGCGACGAGGACCGTGCGGTACCCGACCATCAACTCGGCCAGCACATGCGGGCGCAGCAGGATCGGGATACCCCGGGACCGGGCCACGACGAGTTCGGGATTGGTCTTGGGGATGGCTGCATGGGTGGTCACCACCACCGACGGCCCGCCCGGGATCAGATCGAGCGCCGACGGGTCGTGTCCCACCTGGATGTGGGCGCCCCGCGCACGCAGGGCGAGCACACCCCGGCTGCTCTTGGCGTCCGAGCCGGACACCGCCGCACCCCGCGCGAGCAGGATTCGCGCCAGCCCGGACATGCCGGCACCGCCGATACCGACCATGTGCACCCGCCGCAGGTGGGCCGGCAGCGTTCCGGCTCCCGATTGCGTCGCCTCGCCGGTCACCGACTCACCTCCACCCACTCGTTCCGATGCATAATTGTTCACTGCTCCGGAGCCGAACCCGGCGAGCGAAACGCGTGTGCCAAGTGTCCGCGGTGATCGCCGGCCCGGAACTGCGCCGCCAACTCCAGCGCCGCCCGCGCCACCTCGACCGCCGCATCCCGATGGCCGGTGCCCGCGGCCGCCGCCGACATCGCCGCCAACCGCGCCCGATCACCGAGCAACGCCGGGATCTCCCGTTCCACCCACTCGGTGGTGAGATCGTCGTTGTCGACCAGGATTCCCCCACCGGCCTCGACCACCGGGAGAGCGTTGAGTCGCTGTTCACCGTTGCCGTGCGGGAGCGGCACGTACACCGCGGGCAGCCCGGTGGCCGACACCTCGGCCACCGTCATCGCCCCCGACCGGCAGATCGCCAGGTCGGCGGCGGCATACGCCAGATCCATCCGCTTGAGATAGCCGACACCCTGATACGGCGGTGCGCCCGCCGGGGTCGCCGGATCGATCGAATTCTTGGGTCCGTAGGCGTGCAGCACGCCGATGCCGGCACTGCCCAACGCCCCGGCGGCAGCCTCGACCGCCTTGTTGAGCTGTTGGGCTCCCTGCGACCCACCGAACACCAGAAGTGTCGGTGCCTCCTCGTTGAGACCGAAGTAGTGCCGGGCCTTGGCCCGCAACGCGGCCCGGTCGAGTTCGGCGATCTGGCCCCGCACCGGGATTCCGACGACGCGGGCGTTCTCCAGCCCGGACCCGTCGACCGCGGCGAGCACCACATCGGCGAAGCGGGCGCCGACCTTGTTCGCGATACCGGCCGACGCGTTGGCCTCGTGAATGACGATCGGCAGTCTCTTCTTGGCACGCAGATGGGTCTGCGCCGCGAGGTACGCCGGGATCGACACATACCCGCCGAATCCGACGACGACGTCGGCCTGGACCGAGGCGAGCACCTTGCGTGCCGCGGCCACCGACCGGGCCAGCCGCGCCGGCGTCTTGGCCAACTCCAGGCCGGGCTTGCGGGGCAACGGCACCGGCGGGATCAGGGCCAACTCGTACCCGCGGTCGGGGACCAGGGTGGTCTCCAGGCCCCGGCGGGTACCGAGCGCGGTGATCCGGACCCGCGGATCGAGCCGCCGGACGGCATCGGCCACGGCCAGCGCCGGCTCGATGTGTCCGGCGGTGCCGCCACCGGCCACCACCACCGACAGCGGGCGACCGCTGCCATCCGCCTGCTCAGGCGACTCCATCGCTTCCTCTCCGTGTGAGCCGAGGTCCGGCTCGTCGTCCGAGTGCATCACTGCACGTCATGCGGGCCGCGCCCCACCACGGTTCGCCGCGGCACCGGTCACCGAGGACGGTTCGCCCCGGCCCGATTCATGCCGGGGCACACCCGGCCCGCGCCTCGCCCGGGTCATCGGGTCCGGTCACCGTCGGGCTGGGCGACCGTTGTGCCCCCGCGGCTCCGACCTCATCGGCGCACCCGCATATCGCGTTCTCGACGGGCCACCACCGGCGCGGGTGGCGCCGGGCGTCGGTGCGCCACGATACCGAGCAGGAGAATACCTGCCGGGCGACGTCGGCGGCGCAGCCGGTGACGGTGCCATCGGTGACGCGTCACCGCGCCCGCCGGGCCACACGCGTCGCCAGCCCGATCGGGCCGGTTCGGCCGGTCCGGCGGTCGTCGGTCGCCCTCGGCGTGCCGGCGCGGCCCCGGATCGTCGGCCGTCGAGGCGGTCACGCAGCACCTCCGCCCGGGACGGCTGGTAGGCCACCGGCCTGGGCAGACGGAACAACCGGCCGAAGCGACGGGTGGGCGGCGAGGACAGCGCCACGACCGCCTCGGGTTCGTGGCGGGCCGCATTCGCCAACAACCCGAGCATCGCGAGCACCGTCAGCGTCGACGTGCCACCGGCCGACAACAGCGGCAACTGGATACCGGTCACCGGCAGCAGCCCGATCACGTAGCCGATGTTGATCAACGCCTGAGCGGTGATCAACACGGTGATGGTGGCGGTCATCAGACGCAGGAACGGGTCGGTGCAGCGATGCGCGATCCGGAAACCGACGAACGCCAGGATGACGAACAGCATCACCACCAGCAGCCCGCCGATCAGGCCGAGTTCCTCACCGATGATCGCGAAGATGAAGTCGTTGTGGGCGTTCGGCAGGTAGTTCCACTTGGCCCGGCTCTGACCGAGACCGACCCCGAAGACGCCGCCGTTGGCCAGGGCGTAGGTGGCCTGGCGCGCCTGGTAACCGGCGCCCTGCGGGTCGTCAATGCCGCCGAGGAAGCTCATCACACGCTGCGATCGGTAACCCTCGACCAGGGCCAGCAGGATGGCGATGGCGATGCCGGTGACCGCGAAGGCACTGAACACCTTGATCGGCAGGCCGGCGAACCACAGCAGGGTGCCGACGATGATGGCGATCGTGATGGTGGTCGACAGGTTGGGTTCGAGGATGATCAGCAGACAGATCAGCACACCGACCGGCAACAGTGGTATCAGCAGCTCGCGCAACGGTGCATGTTCCCGGCGGCGCGAAGCCAACAGATGGGCCCCCCACACGCACAGCGCCACCTTGACCAGTTCCGACGGCTGAACCGACAACCCCGAGATCACGAACCAACGCCGCGCACCCTGGCTCAGCGTGCCGATCCCGGGGATCAGCACGAGCGCCAGCAGGATGGTGGTGACGATCATCAACGGTGCCGCGACACGACGCAGCAACCGCACCGGCAGGCGCAACGTGAAGTAGAAGACGACCAGGCCCAACAGCGCGAACACCACCTGGGTCGCGAAGAGCCCGTAGGCCGAGCCGTCCTGCGAGTATCCCTCGACCGACGATGCCGAGAGCACCATCACCAGTCCGAACACGGTCAGCAGCAATGCCAGCGTGAGGACCAGGTGATACGACGCCAACGGTCGGCCGAGCAGGCTCCGCACACCCTCGCCAATGGTGCCGACGACCGAGCTCAGCGACCCGGTCACCGTCGTCGGGGATTTCGCGTTCCGGGCACGCGCGGATCGGCCGGACTTCTTCGCCGCGCCCCCCGAACCCGCCCGGGCATCCCGGTCCTGATCGGTCGTGTCCCGGTCGGCCCCGTCCCGCTTACCCGGCGTGGACTCGTCGGCCGCAGGGTCCGCGGGCACCGTGTCGTCCGGAGACGACGTCGGTGCCTTCGACTTCTCGGCGGGTCCTGCCTTCGACGCGGCGCCGGTATCTGTGCCGGTGTCGGTCCGCGGGGTCATGGGCGCGTCGGCTCGTGGGTACCGGCTGTCGGTGCCGATCCGGCCAAGGACCGGGCCGCCACGGCAAACGCGTCACCGCGCCGTCCGTAGCCGGCGAACATGTCCAGCGACGCCGCGGCCGGTGCGAGCAGAATCGCCTCGGGCCTGGCGGCTGCGCTATCACGGGGCCTATCGGCTGCGCTATCACGGGGCCTATCGGCTGCGCTATCACGGGGCCTATCGGCCAGGGCCCAGGCGACCTCGACGGCCCGGTCCATCACCGCGACGGCGGCGTCGGACGGGGTCGCCGGTCGAGAGGTCGGGGCCCCGGGAAGGTCGGATGCCGTGGGCAGATCGAATCCCGCGGGAAGGGAGAACTCGCGCTGTACCGTCACGCAGCCATCGTCCCCTGTGAACACTGTGACTGTTGGGACTTCTGGGGCGTGTCGCGCGATAGCCTCGACGATCAGATCCCGATCCTGACCGATCACGACGACCCCGTCGAGGCGGGAGCCGACAGCGGTGAGCATCTCCGCCAGGGAGGCCCCCTTCAGCAGTCCCCCGGCGATCAGGACCACGCGCCGGTGCGCGGCGACCGCGGCCTGTGCGGCATGCGGATTGGTTGCCTTGGAGTCGTCGACGAAGTCGATACCCGCGCGGGTGGCCACGACCTCGCCGCGGTGCGCGGCGGGCCGGAAAGCGCCAAGAGCAGCGCCAATGGACGCCGCGTCGACTCCGATGGCCCGCGCCAGCGCCGCCGCCGCCAATGCATCGGACTGTCCGGACGGCCCGGGCGGCGCGATGGTCGCGACGTCGGCGAGCACGACCCCGTCATCGCCGGGGACGTCGCCCTCGAGCGCGAAGGCCCGGTCGATCAGGTGTCCGTCCCGGATGCCCAGCTCACCGGGCCGCGGCTCGGCGAGCGTGAATCCGACCCGTCGGCCGGACACCGGCATGCTCGCGGCAACCGCGTTGTCGAGGCCGACCACGCCGACCGTCCCGTGCAAGGCGATCTGCTTGGCCTGCGCGTAGGCGTCGAACGATCCGTGCCAATCGAGATGATCGTCGGCGACGTTGAGCACCACCCCGGCCGCCGGTGCGATCGACGGCGCCCAGTGCAGTTGAAACGACGACAACTCGGCGCAGAGCACCTCCACGGGGCGCTCGGCGCGCATCGCGTCGAGTACCGGCAACCCGATGTTGCCGCAGGCGGCCGCGCCTCGACCGGAGGCGGCCACGATCTCGGTGAGCATCGAGGTGGTGGTGGTTTTGCCGTTGGTGCCGGTCACCACGAGCCAGGTCCGCGACGGTCCGTAGATCTGCGCGGCGTCCAGACGCCACGCGAGTTCGACCTCACCCCAGACGGGAACACCGGCGGCCAGCGCGGCTGCGGGCACCGCATGGGTGGGTGCGAACCCGGGCGAGACCACAACGAGATCGGTTCGTGCAGTCCAGTCGGCGTCGGCGAGCAGAGCAGTGATCGAGATCAGTGTGGCGCCACGCTCGACGATCGCCGCGGCCCCGGCAATCGGGGGGTCGGCGGTCGGGGCGTCGCCGGTCGGGGTGTCCACATCGTCGCGAACCCGGTCGTCGGCGATCCGTACCCGTGCGCCGAGGGCGAGAAGGTGATCGGCCGCCGACATCCCGGCGGTCCCGCCACCGGCGACGACCACCGATCGTCCCGGCAACCACGTCGCCGGATCATCGAGGTCATCCGCGCGCGGCGCGTCGGCGTCTGCGTGGTCACTCATCGGGTCCGCCTCAGCCACTGACCGTGAGGAACTCGCCGTAGAACAGCGACAGCCCCAACGCGCAGGCGATCGCGGTCAGCAGCCAGAACCGGATGATGACCGTGGTCTCGGCCCACCCCCCGAGTTCGAAATGGTGATGGAACGGCGCCATCCGGAACACCCGCCGTCCGGTCGTGCGGAAGAACGCGATCTGGATGACGACCGACACGATCTCGGCGACGAACAATGCTCCGATGACCACCGCGAGGAGTTCGGTGCGTGTGGTGATCGACAGGCCGGCCAGCATGCCACCGAGGGCCAACGACCCGGTGTCACCCATGAAGATCTTGGCGGGCGCGGCATTCCACCAGAGGAATCCCAGGCAGGCGCCACCCCCGGCGACCGCGATCAACGCCAGATCCAGCGGATCACGCACGTTGTAGCAGCCCTTGGGGATGTCGTTGGCCGGCTTGGCGCCGCCGGAGCAGGCGTTGACGAACTGGAAGAAGGCGACGAGCACATACGAGCCCAGCACCATGGCCATCGATCCGGCGGCCAACCCGTCGAGTCCGTCGGTGAAGTTCACCGCATTCGACCACGCGGCCACCACCAGCCACACGAAGATCACGAAGGCCACCGAGACCATCGAGATGACGTCGATGTCCCGCACGTAGGACAGGTACGGTCCCGCCGGCGTCAGACCGGCGTCGTTGCGGAACTGCAGGACCAGGACGCCGAACAAGATCGCCGCGATGAACTGCCCGATCGACTTGGCGGTCTTGTTGAGACCGAGATTGCGGTGTTTGTGGATCTTGATGAAGTCGTCGAGGAATCCGACGATACCCAGGGCGGTCGCCAAGCCCAGGACGAGCAGACCGGAGGCACTGGGCCCGGCGTCGGAGTCCATGAAGACCCCGGCGAGGTGGGCGCCGAAGTAGCCGGCCCACAGCGCGATCAGGATCGCGACACCGCCCATCGACGGGGTGCCGCGTTTGGTCTGGTGGCTCTTGGGGCCCTCGACGCGGATCTCCTGCCCGAAGCCCTGGCGCGAGAAGAGTCGGATCAGCAACGGGGTGAGCATGATCGACACCGCCACCGCGATCGCACCCGCGATGAGGATCTGGGTCACCTGACGGACCTCGCCTTCATTCGTTGTTCGTTACCGTTCATCGGACTCGTCCGAATCATCTTGTGCCGCACGGATGGTGACCTCGTGGCCGAGATCTCGCCAGCGCTGCGCCACGGTCTCGGGGGACAGCTCGGGGACGGCCAGCAGCACGGTGTCACCGGCGTGTGGTGTCCACGCCTGTTCGGCGACGACGAGGTCGAGGGCCTCCTCGACGTCCTCGGCCAATCGCGCCTCGTCACCCCACGACCCTTCCATCACCGCACCCTGGTGCAGCGCCCGCACGGCCCGGGACGAGGCACCGACACACAGCACCTTGTCGACTGCCAGCCGGACGGCCTGCCGCCCGAGGAGGTCATGCTCGACGACGTGCTCATTCGCCGAGCGCACCGGACCGTCGGCCTCGTCGGTGCGCAGCTCGCCGAGGATCGCCCACGTGCGTTCGGCGTCGGCCCGGTCCGGTTGCACCCCGGGCGGGGCACCGCGCGACACGCGTCGGGCGCCGTCGGCCGACTCGACGAGGGTACGCAACAACCTGGCGACGTCGCGGGTCCGCGCCGATGTCGGCGCGGCGAGAATCGTGATCACCTCACTCACCGGGCACCCCCGGTGCTGCGGCCGCCACGGCGGCCAGGGCCTCGGCGACGACCACACGGTCATCGAAGGGGTGCTTGACCCCGTTGATCTCCTGGCCCACCTCGTGGCCCTTGCCGGCCACCAGCACGATGTCACCGGGCCGGGCCCAGCCGATCGCCGCCTCGATCGCGGCCCGGCGGTCGCCGATCTCCCGTTCCTGCGCCCCCGCGGGCCGCTCATCGGAGGGCACCTCGGCCAGGCCCGCAAGCATCGCCGACCGGATCGTCGCCGGATCCTCGGTCCGGGGATTGTCGTCGGTGATGATCACCAGATCGGCGCCACGTGCGGCGACGGCACCCATCACCGGGCGTTTGCCGTGATCGCGGTCCCCGCCCGCGCCGACGACCACCGCAATACGGCCGGTGGCCTGCCCACGCAGCGTCGACAGCACCGCCTCGAGGGCGCCGGGCTTGTGGGCGTAGTCGACGATCGCGAGGAAGGGCTGCCCGGCGTCGACTCGTTCGAGGCGCCCCGGCACCGACACCGACTGCATCGCCTTCGCGGCCTGCGAGGCGCTGACCCCCGCGGCCACGGCCACCGCGACCGCGAGGGCGGCGTTGGCGACGTTGTAGCGACCCGGCAGCGGCACGCTGACCTCGGTGGCGATCCGCCCGGGACCGCGTAGTTCGACGCGTTGGGAACCGTCGGCGTCCACCGTCGACGGACCGGCATGCCAGGACGCCGGGACGTCGGTGGTGGCCACGGTGATCGGGGCGCTCGGCGCACCGGCCGCGGCGACCTCGGCCATCCGCCGTCCCCAGTCGTCGTCGACGCAGATCACCGACCGCACCGCGCGCACCGACGAACCGGAGGCGAACAGTCGTGCCTTCGCCTCGAAGTAGGCGCGCATCGTCGGATGGAAGTCGAGGTGGTCCTGCGAGAGGTTGGTGAAGGCACCGACCGCGAAGTGTGCCCCGTCGACGCGCCCGAGGGCCAGGGCATGGCTCGAGACCTCCATCACGACGGCGTCGACGCCACGTTCGACCATCGCCGCCAGCAGACCCTGCAGATTCGGCGCCTCGGGGGTGGTCAGTGAGCTGGGAACGGCGACACCGTCGACCCGTGTCTCGACGGTGCCGATCAGCCCGACGGAGTGTCCGGCGGCGAGCAACGCCGCCTCGACCATGTAGGAGGTGGTCGTCTTACCCGAGGTGCCGGTGATACCGATGAGCTTCAGCCGCTGCGACGGATTCCCGTAGACCCGTGAACTCACCGCGCCGAGCACGCTGCGCGGATCGTGGGCGACCAGGACCGCGTAGGTGGCCTCGGCGGGCGCCGAGCGGGCGATCTCGGCCCGTCCGGCGGCGTCGGTGAGCACCGCGGTGGCGCCACGCTCGATCGCCTCGGCGACGAATTGCGCACCGTGCGCCCGCGCGCCGGGGAGTGCCGCGAACAGATCACCGGGCTCGACGTCCTGTGCGCGCAGGCAGACCCCGGTGACGGCGGTCGATCCGGTGGCCGCGCCCACGAGGTCCAGGCGGGCGCCGGTGGACGCCGACAACACATTCACCTCGGTGGGTTCCACGTGACGCGGGCGACTCAGATCTGCCGCGCCACGGGTAGCCGACCGGCGACGGGAGGCGGACTCGCGACGAGATGCCATGGCGATAGATCCTCTCCTCTCCCCCTGCGGATGTCTCCGGCCGACCGATGACGGCCGCGGCGGGAGATGAACGCACTCACGATACCGTCAGGCATCGCCGTGTCCCGGGCGGGTCGCACGGCGTTGGTCAAACTGTTTGCGGGAGTCGTCGACGACGCGCCCGGCCGGTCAGGATGCCTGCAGAACCAACCTCGGGGTGGGCTGCGCGGACTGCGGAACGCGGTCGTGCTGCAGGATCCACGAGGCGATCGTGCCGAACAGCGGTGCCGCCGACTGGCCCCCGCTGCCGTCGGAACTGCGCCGCGGGTTGTCCAGCATGATCCCGACGACGAAGCGCGGATTGTCGGCCGGGGCGATGCCGGCGAAGGTGATGTTGTAGCTGGAGTTCGAGTAGCAGCCGCACGACGGGTCGACCTGCTGGGCGGTACCGGTCTTGCCGGACAGCTGATAGCCGGCGACGGCGCCCTTGGCCCCGGTACCGCTCTGCACGCCCATCGGGTCGTCCTGGAAGACGGCCCGGAACATGTCGCGCACGGTCCGCGCGGTGTCCGGCCGGACCACCTGCACACCCGCCGGCGTCGGCTCGGTCTCGGCGCCCTGCCCTTCCCGCTGCTCCGACATCAGTATCCGCGGCGGGATGCGCAACCCGTTGTTGGCGATGGCCTGATACATCCCGGTCATCTGCAGCAGCGTCATCGACAGGCCCTGACCGATCGGCAGGTTGGCGAACGAGCCACCCGACCACTGACTCAGTGCGGGCACCTCGCCACCGCTCTCGGCCGGCAGTCCGACACCGGTGAGCTTGCCGAGACCGAACCGGTTGACCATGTCGGCGAAACGTTCCTCACCGACCTGCTGGGCCAGCATCAGGGTGCCGACATTGGACGACTTCCCGAAGATCCCGGTGGTCGTGTAGGGGGCGACACCGTGAGTCCAGGCATCGTTGACGGTGACCCCCGACATCCGGATGCTGCCGGGAACCTGATGGACCTGATCGGGTGTGGTGAGACCGTACTCGAGGGCCGCCGACGCCGTGATGATCTTGTTCACCGAGCCGGGCTCGAACGGCGAGGTGACGGCCGGGTTGCCGAGATCGGCGTCGGGCTGTTCGGACAGCGGCGTCGAGGCGTTGAACGTCCCGTCGTTGGCCATCGCGAGCACCTCGCCGGTGCGAGAGTCGAGCACGACCGCCGACGCGGACTTGGCGCCGGAGAGTTGCTTGGCCTTGGACACCTCGCTCTGTACGAACCACTGGATGTCGGAGTCCAGCGTCAGTCGCACCGTCGCACCGTTGATCGCCGGGTGCACGTTGCGGGTGGACCCGGGGATGATCGCCCCGTCCGAACCGCGGTCATAGGTTCGTGAACCGTCGGTGCCGGCGAGGACGGAGTCCAGTGAGGCCTCCAACCCGATGAGGCCGTTGCCGTCGTAGTTGACGTCGCCGATCACGTTGGCCGCCAACGATCCACCGGGGTAGAGGCGGATGCTCTGCGGGTCCGCGCCGACCTCGGGGTAGTCGGCGATGATGCGGGAGGCGACCTCGGGGCTTACCGAGCGGGCGAGGTAGACGAAGGTCTCGTCGCCGGTGAGTTTCTTGCGCAGATCGTCGACGCTGATCGATCCGCCGAGCGCCTCGGAGACTCCGGTGGCGATCTGGTTCAGTCGCGTGTCGACATCGGGCAGGTCGGGGTTGTCGTGATGGGCCGCGCTGATGGCCGCGCGAACGGCCTTGGGCAGGAACGTCAGTGACCGTGCCTCGTCGGTGTAGGCCAGCGGCCGACCGTTGCGGTCGAGGATCGCGCCTCGCTTGGCGGTGAGCACCTGGGTGTACTCACGTTGCTGTGCGGCCTGCGCGGACAGTTCCGGCGCTTCGATGGTGTGCACCACCACCATCCGGATCGCGACGGCGATCACCGCGAGCAGCACCACCACACCGGCGATCCGGCTGCGGAGCACGAATGTCTCGGGACGCTTACCCGGACGCTTGGAACCGCGGGGCGGCTTTGGCGGGGTGACGCCGGCACCGCCCCTGCCGGAGGCAGGTCGTCCGGGTGCGGCGGGCGCGGTCGCACGTGTCGTCATGGTTGTCAATTGTCCACCGCGCTAACGGTTCTCCCCGGAATTTCCGCCCGGCGGGTTGCCGGTCGACGGCGCCGCGGAGGCCGGCGCGGAGGTGGGCAGCACGTTCGGCGCAGGTGCGCTGGGCGTTTGGCCCGATTCGACCGAACCACTCGGCATCGACGACGGGGCGGGTGTGGTGTTCGGTGCCGTCGTCGGAGTTGCCGGGGTGGATGGCGCCGGGGTGGATGCGGTGGGGGTCGTCGGGGCGCTCGTGGTCGCGGTGGTCGCCGCCGAACCCGACAGGCCGACCGAGTCGTCAACCTTGTTGGGATCGATCTGTGCGGTCGGGTTCGGTCGCGGATCCGGGTTGATGGTGCCCATGCGGGTGCCGGTGGCCGGGGTCGGATCACCGATGATCCGCACCTTGCCGTCCGGACCGAGCACCATGCGCGCCGGGTTCTGTGCGGGTACCAGACCGAGCGCAGATGCCTTGTCGGACAACTCCGGTGCCGAGTTGCCCGATTCGAAGGTGCGCTTGAGCGCGTCGGCGTGGTCGGCCAACGCCTGATTCTCGTTGCGCGCCAAGCCGATTTCGTAGGAGTCCTGCGCAGCCATCGTCGACAGCCACAGACTCGTACCCAGACCCAGTGCGAGCAACAGCAGCACCGGAACGACGAAGGGAACCCGGGACAGCCGCTGCGAGAGCGTGATTCGGCGATTCCCCACGCCACCCGCGGCGGCCTGCAGCCGTGCCGCACGTGCCACGTCGGCGTCGTCGGCGGCGCGTCGTCTGCTGTGGCGATCGATTGCGCGTTGGGCGGCCCGTGACCGCGTCGGACGGTCCGCGTCCGCACCGCTCCGGCGCCGCCGTGAGTTGCCGGACGACCTCTCGCGCACTGCGTCGACGTCGACGTCGTCCATCAGGGTCATGACGTCACCTCCTCGGCGATTCGCTCGATCGCTCGAACCCGTACCGGGGCCGAACGCGGATTACTCTCGAGTTCCGCATCGTCGGCGCGTTCCGCTCCGCGCGTGACGAGCCGGAAACGTGGTGCGGTTCCGGGCAATTCGACCGGGAGTCCGCGCGGTGAGGTGGACGTGGTGCGAAGTGCGAACTCCCGCTTGACAATCTTGTCCTCGAGCGACTGATAACTCATCACCACCACGCGTCCACCGACCCGGAGCGCCGCCAGTGCCGCCGGCAGTGCGTGGCGCAGAGCGTCGAGTTCGTGATTGACCTCGATCCGCAACGCCTGAAAGGTGCGTTTGGCCGGGTGCCCACCGGTTCGCCGGGTGGCTGCCGGGATGGTGGCGTAGAGCAACTCGACGAGTCGTCCGCTGGTGGTGAACGGTTCGCGTTCACGTTCGCGCAGCACCGCCGAGGCGATCTTTCCGGCGAAGCGTTCCTCGCCGTATTCCGAGAGGACCCTGGCGAGTTCGCCGTGTGAATAGGTGTTGAGGACGTCGGCGGCGGTGGGCCCGTCGGCGAGGGTCATCCGCATGTCCAGCGGGGCGTCGATGGCGTAGGCGAATCCCCGTTCGGCCTGGTCGAGTTGCATCGACGACACCCCGAGATCGAACAACGCGGCATCGATCCGGTCGACGCCCGCCGCGGACAGGACCGCGGGGATCTCGTCGAAACGGGCCTGGTGCAACGAGATCCGGTCGCCGAATGCGGACAGCCGATCGCCCGCGATGGCAAGCGCAGAGGAATCACGATCGATGCCGATCACCCGGGTATCGGGAAATTCGGTGAGAACGAGTTCGCTGTGACCTCCGGCGCCGAGCGTGGCATCGACGAAGATCGGTTGTGCCACAGTGGCATCGGAGAGCGCCGGCGCCGTCAGTTCGATGATGCGCCGAGCCATCACCGGGATGTGACCATGCTCGCCGGAGCGACGATTCGTGGCGGTTGCGCCGCTCTCGTCGTCATCCTGCGATGTCACCGTCGTGCCCCTTCGCGTGCGCCGGCCACGCCACCCGCGCAGGGCGATGTGGTCGGAATCGTTTCCTCGGCTACGGCGGCCACCGATGGTGCGGGGTCTCGTCCCGGTCGCGCACCTGGCGTTGGGGAAGTACGCCAGGGTCGGACCGGGACGAGGCCTCGAACCATCCGAAGCCCGGTGCATCTGTCCGGCACCCATGTTCTCGGCTACAGCACCGCGCTCAGCGATGAGGAGTTCGCCGCCGAGAAGTTCTCCTCGTGTTGGTTCTGGTAGTCACGCCATGCCTGCGCGTCCCAGATCTCCAGATGATCGAAACTGCCGATCACCACGCATTCCTTGGACAGTCCCGCGTACTGCCGATGCTCGGCCGCCAGGGTGATCCGGCCCTGGCCGTCGGGGCGTTGCTCGTCGGTGCTGGCGAAGAAGTACCGCTGGAATGCGCGCGCTTCGGGATCGTTACGCGACGCCTCCATCGTCCTCTCCGCGATCGCATCGAACTCTTCGGCTCGATACACCGACAGGCTGTGGTCCTGGCCTCGTGTGACCATCACCCCTCCTGCCAATGCGTCGCGAAACTTCGCGGGCAACGTGAGTCGCCCCTTGTCATCCAATTTGGGCGTGTAGGTACCGACAAATCGCACGGACACGTCGGCACCTCCCGCCCACTGGGTCCGACTCTCCGGTTCGCCTCACCCAGTGACGCCCACAGTACCCCACTTTCCACCACTTTCCACCCCCCCCGTCCCCACCACCGCCCCACTCTTCGATATATCCGCATGTCAAAAGCCATTTTCAGAACGCGACACACGGCGCGGCGCGGCGTCCGCGCCGGTCCCCGGCACCCGAATCGTGTGAATGGAGGTACGAAAAGTATCTACTGAGGCGCGATCGGGCGCCCAGTGGGGCGTGGTGGGGAGTCCGGTGGGGCACAGTGGGGCACCGGGTGGGGCGCGGTGGGGACGCGAGTGGAGCGCGGTGGGGACGCGGGTGGAAACCCGGTGATTTACGTGAGCGCCGGTGGGATGCGCGTGGTTTCGGGGAGGACCGACGCGACGGAGACGGCCGGTGAGCAACCGCGGGCCATCGGGCGGGAATCAACGGGTCCGTCCGGCCGGCAGGGTGAGCACACCGGGCTTGAGTACATACGACCGCGCAGGCGGTGATCGACGAGTTCACCCGCGCGGGTGGCTGCCACGGGCGCCGCGTCGGGGTGGTCGTCGGCGCCGGC